>NZ_CP011097.1:648062-972093 GCF_000955905.1 Candidatus Nitrosotenuis cloacae
TAATCATCCCCAAAAAAGTCAATCAAGCAAAACGCCTGCTCGCCTGGCTTTCTTCCATCAAAGTGGCGTGAATAGTTCTCTATTCCAGAGCAATATCCAAGCTCTTCGATCATTTCCAGATCAAACTTGGTTCGCATCTCTAGTCTTTGTTGCTCCAGCTCTCTTAGTTCTGGCAGGCGGGCCTTTAGCTCATCGCGAATTGATTTTACTGCCTTGGACCGAACATCATTTGCAACCAAATAATGCTTTGCCGGAAATATTTTAATCGAGTTTACCTTGCGCTTTTCTTTTAGTGAGACCGTATCTAGGATGGCAATCTTTTCTATCTCATCTCCAAACAAAGAGATTCGTATTACATCCTGCGAGTATGCGGGAATCACATCGATGGTATCACCTTTCACCCGAAACGTGCCTGGAGATATGGTAACGTCATTACGCTCATATCGTGCGTTGACAAATCGCTTGATTATCTCGGATCTGCCGTACTGCATGCCTGTTTTTATGGTCGTTGCCATCTCTTCCCAGTCTTTTGGGTTTCCAAGGGAGTAGATGCAAGATACTGTTGCAACTATGATGGTTGGCTCCCCAGACAAGAGCATGGCAGTTGCCTCTAGTCTCATTTTCTCTATTTTCTCATTGATTTCAGTGTCCTTTTCGATGTAGGTATCAGTTTGCGCAATGTAGCTTTCCGGCTGGTAATAGTCATAGTATGATACAAAATATCCGACATTATTCTTTGGAAAGAACTGCTTTAGCTCAGAATACAGCTGGGCAGCCAAAGTCTTGTTGTGTGATATTACAAGTGTATTCTTGCCAGTCCTCGCAATTACATTTGCAACGGTAAATGTCTTGCCAGAGCCCGTCACTCCAAGCAGTGTCTGTATTTTGTTTTTCTGAACGCCGCTGACTAGTTTTTCAATTGCCTGTGGCTGATCCCCCGTTGGGATGTATTCAGATGATAATTGGTATGATGTCTGTACTTGCAATAGATGCGATCAAAATAATTCAAATTTAAAGGATGGGTGATTATATCATCACATGATTACCACTAGGTAAGTAGTCCACTGATAATTCATACGTCTGTCTTTTAAGCGAATTTTTAAAACCGAGTGGTGGTTGCAAGGCTCATTTAATGTGCACTTGATCGGATTGAGCTGTATTGTTTTTGTGGCAGCAGCGGCGTTTTTGATTTTTGATCTAGACTCCAAGTTTTATCCAGCACCAAAGCAGCATGTCTCAACTATTGGTTATGATGAGACCACAAAAACCATCATCCCAGAGCCTGCAGAAATTATTCCGCCACAAACCATACCTGTTGCTCCAAAAAAGGCAGAGCTGCCAGTACGAGTCCAAATAGAGCCGAAATCACGCCTAAATGAGCTTGAAAATAAGGAATTCTCACTGAATCTGAGCGGTGATGCGCATGTGTCTGGTATGGTAAAAAAGACAACCATAACACTAAAGCTGCAGCCAATCAAGGGCACAAACCTGCAAGAATTCAGGATTCTGGATTCAAGACTAGTTCTTGGCAGCTCAGGCGTATCAATTTCTGGCACTACACTCAAAATCGATGAAAAAAACATTACAATCGAGTTTGTCTCTGACACATTTGGTAAATTCATAATACGCGCAACACTTGATGAGCCCATCTTGTCTGACACAAACAACAAGCAAAGCGTCTTGGTAGAGGATCAGAACTTTTATCTCATAAACAAAGAGACGCCGTACCGACTAAATCTGATTGGTAATTTGTCCAGCTAGTCTTACCAGGTTGGGTCCCTGACCATCTTTACATCGTTTTCTATAATATCAAAGCCCATTGTCTGTATGGTTTGTCTTGCAGTGGGACTGTTTTTTTCCAGGATTTTTTTTGCTATTTGCATGCGTGTTGCCTTGTCCATGTGCTGACCTATCTTGTACTTTCCACGCATTGTCTTTGGTATGACTTTGATTATTGCAACCTCATCAACTACATGCATTTCTGGTGCCAGCCTTTCGTATTTTCCCTCCGGCTGGTATTTTTCCATTAATGCATTTAGGGCAAGTGTTTTTTCCTCTTTGTCATTTATGATGATGCCATCTCCCTTGATTACCACGCTGATGTAGAGCGTGTCTGCCTGCGATGCATCAGTTGGCGAGCTGAAGTACGATGGCAAAAATTCCAACTCTTTGTCTACCTCAAAGCCTACCTTTGGGTTTGCTTTGATATTGTCCAGTTTTTCGCCTCTGGTGTGGGAATGCATATAGATTACACCGTTTACAAAGGCAAAATTCATTGGTATGATTTGCGGAAATCCATCCTGGTCTAGTGAGGCAATTCTGCCCACGTGCTCTTCGTTTAGGAATTGAGCTATTTTTTCCTCTGATTTTATCTCCAGTCTGCCTAATAATTGCACAAATGAAAGATAAAATAATTCGTAATTAAATTACACTAAAACCATTTTGATGCTTGGGGTGTGGTCTAATCCCCAAGCACTGGGTACAGGTATGGTTTAGGGTCCATGTGCCCTAATGGTATGATTGTGGTTTTTTGAAATAAAACGATTACGTATGAATCATCAGTGACTTGGGCAAGAATTGTTTTTTGATATAAAGCAGCATTTCTTCAAGGTATGCTCTGAGTATTTTATCTTAATTATAATTCCCTGTTTGTTGCAATCAAGGCCCAATTGTTGCCGCCGTCTGAGCTACTATGGACTTCCTGAAATCCATCTGGGGAATAACCTGCAACATAAATTACATTATTCTGCGAATCTGCGGCTATGCTCATAATTGTTAAATCTGGCTTGTTGATTTCATCCCAAGTTTGGCCCATGTCGGCTGATCTTGCAAGACCTGTATCTGAGGTATATGTGTACAAAACGCCGTCCTCATCAAAGTATAGTGTGAAAACCGTCAGCCCATTGTAGCCCTCAAGCAATGTCCAACTTGTTCCACCATCTATTGACTTTGCTATTCCTTTTTGAGTACCGGCAAATCCTGCAAACACTACATTAGCATCATTAGGATTAATGGCAAGAGCAGTTATGTAATCTGGCACAGGCAATGTTTCCCATGTCTTGCCAGCATCAATAGTTTTGAACAAGCCTCTTCCAGCACTATCATAACCAATTATTACATTGGAATCAGATTTACTCACAGACATTGCATGAAAATCAACTGGTGGCTCTAGTATTGTTGCAACTTGTTGCCATGTCTTGCCACCATCCGTGCTTTTGATCAGCCCAGTATTTCCGCCAGTTGCAGGGTGTCCACTTGCGTATAGGGGTGTTCCTTGTGAGTATGGTGCATTAAATGCCATGTAATCAGCTCGTTGCTCATCCACCTTTACTGGTGGATTGCCACTTACGCTTTGGTAAAAGTCTCCATGAGTTGCAATGTACAAAATATTTCTGTCAACTGGATCTATTCCCAGACCATGAATGTGCCTCCAGAATATGGTTTTAGAATTTTGTGTTGAGACATCAGATTCTGGCATCAGATTGGTTGCAAAAGATGCTCCAATACCAATTGCTACTGCAATTATGCCAATAACCGCAATCTTAGTTTTACTAGATTTTATCACAATCCACTCCATGTGAAAATCTATTTGAGGATTTTACCAGATTATTTTGCAATTACACCAACATCCATGTGATTATTCATCATACTCATCATTGACTTGCCGTCAGGTATTACATGCGTGTGAATAGTGTAAACGCCCTTTTTGTCTGGGGTGAACTTGACTTGATATTTTCCTTGACCAATTTCCTCTGCTGATATCATTGATCCCATCATATCCATCGTACTCATTGATGATCCGTGTTCTATCATTATTGGGACTTGGGCATCAAGTAATGGTTTGTTTGTTGTTTTATCTTTGATTAGTAAAGTTATGGCTGCTTCTTGCCCCACTTTTACTATTTGGGATGATGCGGGTTTTATTGTCACATCCTTTGGGGCCTTGTTCATCATACTACACATTCCCATCATGGATTGTGCTTCTGAGTTTTGTGAAGCTGCAAAAGCGAAAAATACAGTGGATAAGACTACGGTCAATAACAAGACACCATGAATTTGTTTCAACACTGTTTGCTTGGATTATTGGATATATGAAATGGTAACTTTACAACTGTAAAGTATAGTTATTAAATAAATCAGAAAATATATCATTCCAGTGAATCGCAGACATATAGAGAAACCTGATCCAACGAAACACTGTCAAGTGGATGAGATCAAAATCTGCACCAGATGTGGATCAATTAACATCAAAATAGAAAAAGACACGATTTTTTGCAATGATTGTAACGCGATTTTGTGTTTTGAGCATAAAGAGTGATTCAAACAGATATCAGAATAGCTGGGATTGTGATGATCATGATAATGGAGGAATAAGCCAGTGCATCAGTTCTGGATATGGAATATCCAAGCCGTAGATGATCAGAGGAATTCCAGTCAATGCTAGCAATATTCCTGAGGCCAGTCTTGTCAGCTTTAATGGAATTCGCTTGATTATTCCAAGGTACAGCAAGCCAATTATCAATCCTATTGCAATGACTGCACCGGATACTGCACTTGCCATATCAATTAGGCTAAATGTTGCCAGTGCAACCGAGTTTTCTACTGCCTCCAATATTGCAATGTACAGATAACCAATCTTGTACTTGGTCGTGCTTTCCTCTTTTTCAATTTCAAAAAACTCTTTGAACATCGTATAGCTAAAGTACAGCAATCCCACGCCTAGTGCTATCTCAACTAGATTGGTTGGGAAAAACCCAACAATATTCAAAAATAGAAAATAAAGAAAGATGCCGACTGCAATACCAATCAGTGTGATTTTGAGGGTTTCACGATAGCCAATTCTTGCAAGCGTTCCGATTCCAACTAGGGCTTGTTCCCCACCCTCAACAAAGACATACTTGAGTGCGGTAAAAAACACAATAAATTCAAAGACCACACACTAGTGCTACGAGTTTCATATATAGGAAATACGTCGTTTCTTTTTCAACTAATTCAAGACGAATCACACTTGGAAACTTTTAGGTTGTGTTTTTTGATCTAACCAATAGATTACGAGTATGCCCACTCGTATATTGAAAAGGACAAACCTTCGTCTTTTTCGGACTCGACTAGCTTTTTTTCTAGTATTGTTTTGTGTATGAGTGAGTCATCCTTTATGATGTCTAGGCCCTTTTCTACTTCTTTCCCAGACGCCATGGTTGGAGACAAAACAGCAAGCAATACGTTGGACAGAGAATGCGTGTCTTTTTTTGCATGTGTCGAATCTTTTTGCACATAAAATGTAACGCTTACCGATAATGGTTTTGATTCGATTCTCTTTTTGACTGCCTCGATATTTTTTCCAAGCTTTGTCTCAATTGATTCTTTGATCTTTTTTTTGTCTTCCTTGACGTTTTTGCCGGCAATTGCAGGAATGAATCCCTTAACTTGGATGTTTTGCAGTAGGATGTCGCCTTTCATGATGTTGTGGTATGGTGGTTGTAATTTAAGCTAGGTCTGCAAAGAAAATCTGATCGAAAAGCTTGCACTTTTGGATTCACTCAAATTTGATTGGACGATGCCCAAAATGCGAGATGGTCTCATTTGCACCTTCTAGCAATTTATTCAGGCCCAACGCCTTGTCGCGATTCTCTGCAATGTTTTTCTTTAGTATGTTCAGATAGTGAATGTTTTGCTTGAGTAGTTTTGATCTTTTGGTCCTGGAGAGTTCGGATTCCTTTATGACTTTGAGGTTTGCTGAAATCTCACATAATTTTACCAGCACCGACTCCCATGGTGCCTGTTTTAACTGCTCAACGTATGTTTCCTCTTGTTTCTTTTTTGACAGGGTGTAATCACGCATAATCGAGGTTGTCATTACTGCCATCTCTCGCCCAAATCGCTCAAATATCTCATCAAAGCTTGCCCTGGTCTGTGATAGTATTGCAGCACAAAGAATCTGCTCATGTGATATTCCAATTGATTTGAGCCTAAAGACTACGCCCATACAGAATGGAATATCTGCATTTTTGCCGCGAGCATAGGCCTCGCATTCATCCAGCGTGGCCATCTAAGAAAACTATCGGGTATTGCCTTTGAGGTGTGGCATTACTTTGGATGCAAACTTGTCAATAGAGCCAAAATAGTTAGAGCCCCAGAATCTAATGACAAAGTGGTTCACACCTGCCTTGACAAATCGCTCAAAGACTGGAATTACATCGTCTGGTGTTCCTACTGCAACAGAAGAGCGTGCAATTGCATCTGGAATTGTAGTGGCACCCTCTCTCATCTTTACAATCCAGTCCTGATTTGACATGGAATACTCTGTGAAATATTTCTTGAAATCAAATCCTTCAATTGACTTTAGGTTGTGAACGCGCAATACTTCTGGCTTGAAGAGTGATACCTTGACTGCTTCCTTCATCTTTGCCCATGATTCTTCTGCGTCTTCTGAGAAATACACATCAATATCCAGTGCATACTGGAAGTTTTCCTGCTCTTCTTTTGTCCTGCCGTTTTCTTTCATGGATTTTGTAATGGTTGCAGCATGATCCTCAAATAATTCCGGTGTGTATCCGATTGGCAGCCAGCCATCACCATACTTTCCAGTCATTTGTAAGGTGCGTTGTCCGCCTGCTGCCATGTATGTTGGTGGATGTGGTTTTCTAATTGGCTTTGCTTGAAGGCATGCCTGATTTAGCTCATAGTATTTTCCTTTAAAGTTGACAGTATGATCTGGTGATGATTCGTATAATAGTTTGATTACCTGTAATTGCTCTTCCCACTTTGAAACTGGATTATCAAATGGAATGTTAAACTCTTTGAGATTTTGTGCCTCGCCTGCGCCAATGCCTAGTGTGCCTCTGCCTTTTGAGATTCTATCCAGTGTTATGGCAGCAAGTGCAATGTTTGATGGATGGCGTCGTATTGCATCAGTAACACATGTTCCAAGCTCAACATTTTGTGTAGTGGCAGCAATTGCAGATAGCATTACCCATGGGTCAAGCACCGTTGCCTTGGTCCATTGTGGGACATTGGAATGGTCCATGTACCAAATAGAATTGTATCCGACTCTGTCTGCCAAAAGACACGCTGTTAAAATCTGGTCTTCTGAGAATCCAGCCCTTGCGACGTTTAGGCCGTTTTGAATTCCGAACTTTAACATCTTTTTTTGTGATCAGACTTGTGGTATTTAAGTTTAGTAAGACTTGCGAAAATCGTGACCAACAACTAGAGCTTGCCATCGATAATGTCTTGGAGACACTGGATGACATCTTGTTTTGTTACTGGGTGTGGGTTTGGGTCTAGGTGACCTTTGTCAGTCATTACCACATCTGCTGCCTGGTCTAGTGGGGCTTTGAGTGACATTCTATCGAATTTTAGCTTTTCAATTACCTCTTTGAATTGCTCATAGAAAATGGACTTGTTGAATTTGTGCGCAACTGTTGTACACGATGATAACGAGTATCCATGTGCAACGCCCTCATTTGAGAAGACATACGATAAGGCATGGCCAAGTGTGGTGGAACAGTTGCCAAATCCGATTCCTGATAACATTGAACCATACGGATAGTTTTCCGGCTTGTCATTCATTATTGCATCATATAGCACCTCAAAGGCTTGCTTGCACATTGTTCTGGTGAACTCGTTGCCAAGCTTGGAATCATACCCCTCTGTTGCCTGCGCACATGCGTCACAGACAGAGTTTTTGACAATTTGCTCTGGTGTACCGTCCATGAAATAAGAATCAACTACTGCTCTGTCTGCTAGGAATCTGTCTTCACGCAATAGTTTCTTTTTGCCATCAAATTTCAAAACACAATATGTGGTCATCTCTGCTCCCGTTCCAAATGTTGTTGGGATGAGAATCTTTTCTAATTTCATTTCTGCTGCAGAATATTTTGCAACATCCAAGGAACTTCCGCCACCAAGTCCGATTATGCATGATGGATTCTTTGGCTTGAATTCTGCAATCACATTTTGTACAGTTTCAATTGATGGTTCCGGCTCTACCTTGTCATACAACATGTAGTCTTTGATGCCCATCCTGCCTAACCACTTTGCAGATATTGCTGGTGGTGCGGTTGTAATGACTAGGGAATTTTTTGGATATTCTGCTTGGGATAATGCATCTTTACCGAAATTGATAATCTTTGGAATCTTTACTGTATGCATATTTTGGGGTCTTTGTTTTGCCTAATTATACCTTACAGGATGAGATGACCTCACCTATCATTCTTGATGCCAGGTGTGATGTTAAATCATTTAGATCGTGAGCAGGACAGACCTCCATCATATCAAAGCCCACGATTCCTTTTTGTACAATTTTTTTTATGGCAAATGTTGCGTCCTGCGATTCCATCCCAATTGGAACTGGGACAGATACTCCAGGAGCATATGATGGGTCCAGGCAGTCCATATCAAATGAGATGTAGACATTGTCCTGTATGGTATCCACGATGGTCTTTGTGATGGATTTGATGCCTGATTCTATGATATCAAATGGCGTGATCACACCAAGTTTGTGCTTTTTGATGTTTTGCAATTCTTCCTGCTCGGGGCTGCGAATGCCGACTTGGATGCTGTGCCTTACATCGATATAATCCAGCGAATCGGTAATGACAGAACCATAATAGTTTCTAGTGTGAGAGACAAAATCAGGATGCGCATCAAAATAAACCAAGGATAGTTTGCCGTATTTTTTTGATAATGCCTTTAAAATTGGGGTTGTGTTGGAATGGTCTCCGCCAATGGATATTGGCAGTTTTTTAGAGCCAAGGATTTTTTCAAATGTGTTTGGAATCTGCCGTTTTTTGATGTTTCCAAAGTCATGGACTCGGGCTCTGCCGATTCCTAATGCGGGTTGTGCAAGACAGGTGAATCCTTTTTCTACATAAATGTCGTTTTTGATTGAGACTTCTCTGATGTGGTTTGGCGCCTTTGATGCGCCTGCAAATATTGCATGCGAGCCGGATTCGTCTGGTATGCCGAGTATGACCACATCTGAATCACTGTATGATGAGTTTGCCCAACAAATCTGAGTCTTTTTATCCAATTTGAGAGTGTACTGACTCTTTTGCAAACAGCAGATAACTCTTTCTACTGTTTTTGCCTTTGGTGTGATGGTAATCTAATAAGGAGCAAACAAAACCTAAACTCATTGAGCAGATCTGATGCAATGCAAATCCTAAATGCCGGAATAAAGTCTACAATGCCTGCAAATTTTGTTTCAAAATTTGTAAAAAAGAATTGCCTCATATGCGCAAACCGCACATACAAAATCTCTGACTATGATCACATTTGGCTAGTTGCAATGGGAAAGGCAGCAGATACAATGGCAAAATCCGTCCACAGTATAATCAACTCCGCTGGTGGGCTGGTAATAATTCCAAAAAACCATGTCACACAATTTCATAATAAAAAATTCCAAACCATAAAGGCGGGACACCCAACTCCTAACAAAAATTCTGTGCATGCGGCAAAGAAAATCATCTCATTTTTGCAAAATACCGGAAAATCTGACCTTGTGATATTTTTGGTGTCTGGTGGATCCTCTGCTCTGGTTTGTGCACCTTTTGGGATTGGCTTGAGCCAAAAAATAGCAATAACCAAAACATTACTAGCATCCGGAGCATCAATTTCGGAGATAAACGCAATTCGCAAGCACCTATCAGCAATAAAGGGTGGAAGGCTACTAGAATCCCTGCAATGCCCAGCCATATCGTATGTAATGTCAGATGTTGTGGGTGATGATCTTGGCTCTATTGGCTCTGGCATCACATATTGTGATAAATCCACCTTTTCAGAGTGCCTTGGAATAATATCCAAATACAAATTGGCGCAAAAAATCCCAAGAATCGCCCTCAAAATGTTGCAAAATGGCGTAGCGGGCAAAATCCCAGAGACTCCAAAGAGGCCAAAAATACCAAACCAAATCATTGCAACAAATTCTGACTGTCTTGGTATAATGGCAAAAAAAGCAAAATCGCTTGGATATTGCACTAAAATCTATTCTGGTGTGAGTGGTGATGTAAGACTTGCTGTAAAAAGAATATTACAAAAAACAAATCTGAAAAAAAATAACTGCCTTATTTTTGGTGGTGAGACAACTGTGAGACTGGCCGGCAATGGCAAGGGCGGCCGCAACCAAGAACTTGTCTTGCACATGATATCAAATCTAAAGCAAAATGCCATAGTTGCATCAGTTGGGACTGACGGAATTGATGGCAACACAAAACATGCGGGCGCTATGTTTGATCGCAAAATATCCAAACATATCACAAAACCATACCTGCAAAACAATGATTCCAGCTTGTTTTTCAAAAAGTTTGGCGGCTTGATCACCACAGGCCCCACTCACAGCAACCTCTTAGATGTGGGACTGGTATTACTGTAATAGTTTGGTTGAAATGTTTTGTGCAGAATCTATTTTCTCGTACTGGTATACCAGTGAGCGCTGAGTCGCAAGCTGGTTGATGAATCCCTTTTTACCTTCAATTAGTCTGTCATTAGATGTTTGATCCGTTGACAGATGCTTTATCATCTCGTCCGAGTCAATCTGAATCCTTATGGTATCGCCGTTTTTTATGATAAACACACCGATACTCCAAAAAATCCCGACATGCAATGCGATGTACTTTGATTGAATCTCATTTACTTTATCCAAATAGATGTCTGCATGATCACGAAACTGTTCAACTGTGTTTTGATCAGTCTTGATGCTCCAGCAAATTCTTTTTTGGTTTCCATCAGAAAACAATGTGTGAATCAAAGTCAACCAAAAAGGCGCTCTTTGTCTATATAATTTGAATTCAAGTCTGAATAATCAATCATAAAACTAATCCATAATGCAAAAGTCCTTTGTGTTCTTTACAAGGATGGTCGACGAGCTGGTACAATTCTCAGACACCGATCCTGAGCTGGCAGAAGGAATCAAGTGGCTTGATGCACAAGCACAACAAAAGGGAATAACGTTCTACGAGATGGTCTTTCAGGTCCTCTACAAACATGACATAACAAATCGTGCACAAACTTGGCTGAACACTAGAAACTAGATCTCGGATGCTTTTCTGAATTCTACTTTGTGAGTCCCTGGGATAATTTTGATCTTTGGCTCTATCCTTGGCTTTTTGCTTTTTGATTTTGTGATTTTTTTCTTTTTTGGCTTGCCATAGTCAGACCACTTAATCCAGACCATGATATGGTGTGTTGATTGCAGTAATTATTTTCTTAGATCGATTGACTGGTACTCGCAACCTTGCGGTCCGCAATACTTGCCAACATATACTGCCTTTGGCCTGTACAGTGCCGTCTTTGGTGCTGCCTGTGCAAACTTTTCCTCAATAACGTGTGATGTCCAGCCGGCAACACGAGATATTGCAAAGATTGGCGTGTTGAGATCCGGTGGAATTTTTAGCATATAGTATAGCGATGCGGAATACAAGTCGACATTTGGATAAATGTCGATTCCCTTTTGCTTTTTCATCTCATGTATGGTAGCCTCCTCTACTGCTTGGGTTATCTCAAACCATGGTGCACCTGTTTTTTTTGCCAGCTTGCGTGATAACTCTTTTAGAACCTGGGCTCGTGGATCATAGGTTCGATATACCGCATGGCCCATGCCCATTATCTTCTGGCCGTTTGTTATTCTCTCTTTTACCCAGTCTGCAGCATTGTCTGCTGTTTTGATCTCAAATAGCATCTTCATTACCTCATAGTTTGCGCCACCATGCAATGGTCCTGATAGTGCGCCAATTGCGGCGCTAACTGCCGAATACATGTGGGCACCAGTTGATGCTACCTCTCTTGCGGCAAACGTGGATGCATTAAAGGTGTGGTCTGCGTGCAATATTAGGCAAATATCAAAAATTCTCTCTGTTTCGGCATCGGGCTTTTCTCCAACTAGCATGTTTAGAAAGTTGCCTGCATGCGATAGTCTTGGGTCTGGGTCTACGATGTCTTTGCTTGATCTGACTCGCTCCCAGCTGGCTACTATGGTGGGGGTCTTTGATATCAGCGAGATGGCGCTTTGGTAGTTGATTTCCTGATCATTGGCGCCCTTGTCATCATAATATCCAGATAGTGCTACCACAAATGCCTGCATCATTACCATTGGGTCTGCATTTTTCTTCCAGTTTCTCATATTGGACTGCATCTGTCTTGGCATGTCGCGCGCATCAATTAGTCTCTGCTTGAACTCGTCCAGCTCGGTCTTGGTTGGGAGCTTGTCATTGAGCAATAGATATACAGTCTCCTCAAATGTAGAATTTTTTGTCAAATCCAAAATGTCGTATCCGCGGTAGATGAGCTTGCCGTGCTCGCCGTCAATGTCAGAGATTTTAGTGTCAGCTACTTCTATGTCGCGCAGGCCGATATTTTTTGTCTCCAATTCGGCCTTTCTTGCTCAAAAATTACCTATTAAGTTTATGCAGAAATTTAGCATTTAGTCTAATCTGACAAAGCTGAATCCTATAGGCGGATCTTTCATTATTTATTATGAGCCAAATCGAGCGCGACTTTATGCGACAGGTGGATGATCTTATCCTTTCTGCCACACCAGAAGTTCTGGCAAAGCTTGGACAAATTGATCAAAAAGCGCAAATGTCTGGCCAAACCTTCTATGATGTGTACTCTGCTCTGTCTGATGAGGACAAGCGACAAATCATCATTCTCAAAAAAGACTGATTTTTGATTTAAATTAGGACTGCCAAGACCCAAGCCGTGGCAGCTGCAAAAAAGGCAAAAGCAATCAAGAAAACAAAGGTTCTGTGTCTGTCCCACATGGAAGATGCAGATGGAATCAGCTCGGCCGCTTTAATCCGTGAAGCATTTGGCGGCGATACCATTCTAGTTGACTATCCTGGATTGATGCCGGCAGTGGAATCACTCCTAAACGATGAGAAACTAAAATCACTATACATTTGTGATCTAGGCCTTGCAAAAAACAACCAAGACAAGTTTGTCGAGGTTTTATCCACTTTACGCAAAAAAAAGGTATCAGTAACTTACATTGATCATCATGATATCGATCCAGAAATAGTAAAAAGACTCGAAAAGGCCAAAGTCAAAATATTTCATGACGTCAACGAGTGCACCACGGTCCAAGTTTATGATGCGTACAAGAAAAAACTCTCAGACCACTCCACATTTGTTGCCACCTGTGCAGCTATAACTGACTACATGGAGGACAGACCAAAGGGCGCAAAACTGCTCCAAATCTATGACAGGCAATTTGCATTGATATCGGCTACTGTTCTTACATACAATATCGTAGGACACCAAAAAGACCCAGATTATCTGTTGTATCTAGTAGAGATGTTGTCTGAATCAAAATATCCACACGAGATACCAAATACGTTTGAGTTTGCGCAAATCCAAGTAGGCAAACTAGCAGAGATGATCGCCAAGGTCAAAAAGTCACTAAAGACAATGAAGAATCTTGGCTACATGGAGATAATGGATGCGGGTGCGTCAGGCGCAGTAAATTTTGTTCTGGGACTATCCGGCAAAGAAGTAGGCGTCGCATACAAAGAGCGAGTAGACCATGGAATCTATGCAGTATCAATTAGGGGCTCTAAATCCTGCAAAGTACATCTTGGAAGAATGGTAAACTCGCTGGCTGCGGAATTTGGCGGCTCTGGGGGTGGACACGACAAGGCATGCGGCGCAGTAATACCAAAGGACAAGATTATGGCCTTTGTCAAAGAGTTTAACTCTAGACTGAATCAGAAATAATCTTTAGGCAAATTCGACTATCATGTCGATTTCTACAGTAGAATTTAGCGGCAGACTGGCCACGCCAACTGCAATTCTGGAATGCTTGCCTTTTTCGCCAAATATCTCAAAGAACAGGTCTGATGCGGCATTGATTATCTTTGGCTGCTCTGAAAACTCTGGCGTGCAATTTACAAATCCTGACACTCGTACAATTTTTGTAATTTTATCCAGACTGCCGAGATTTGCTTTTAGCTGCGCCAAGAGATTAATCGCACATAATTTTGCAGCACTTTGGGCTTCCTCAATTGACTTTTCAGATGGGACCTTGCCAGTATACAAGACCTTGCCGTCCTGCATTGGGATTTGTCCTGAGACAAACGCCAAATTGCCTGATATTACAACCGGAATGTAAGAGCCTGCCGGTTTTGGAGGCGTTGGCAGTGTGATGTTTAGTTGCTTTAGCTTGTCTTCAATCAATGATTATTGTGATTTTTCTTGGTTATTATTTTTTGATGATCATTTGATCTTAGTGTTGTCAACTTAATACCAAACAATAGTGTACAATAATTCATTACCAGAGTTTAAATCGACTATTCCGACTGCATAAAAAATCGATGAATATCAGAATCATTCCGATCGTACTATTATTGGCACTTACAGTTCCTGCAGCGTTTGCTCAGGAAGACTTTCTTAAGGGAATCTATGCCCCAACAAATGATGCGCTAAGTGCATTTGCCATAAGTGTTGCAAACAGCATCCCAAAGGTAATTGCTGCCGTTATTTTATTGATAATTGGCTTTGTTGCAGGCAAAATAGTCGGCCGCGTAGTAACCAAAGCAGCAAAGAACATACTACAAAAGACACGCCAGCAGGCAGGCACTCAAATCACGGAAGGGATGCCTGAACGATTTGACTCGGTAAGGCTAATTTCTGCCACTATACGATGGTTTGTCTATCTGTTCTTTATTGTGGCAGCAGTAAATGCAATGCAGTTTGAGCAGCTAACTACTGCCCTGACAAATCTGTGGCTGTGGGTTCCAAACCTTTTGGCGTTTGTATTGATTATAGTGATTGGATCAATTGTGGTTAATTTTGTCAGCAAGTGGGTCGAGCACCAACTACTAGAGCACCACATCGGTGGTCCAAAGCCAATCACTGCTATAGTCAAGGCAGTCATCTATGGCATAGTATTTGCAATCGGCTTTACACAACTTGGTGTTGGCGAGTCAATCATTCCTATTTTGGTGTCTGCATTTTCATGGAGTATTGCAGTAGCAATTGGTGCAGCCATTGCAGTCGGCCTTGGCTTTGCGCTAAAAGACATCTTACCTGCAGCAATAATTGGTGCAACCAACCAGCGAACACTTCTCAAAGTGGGACAAAAAGTAAGAATTGGTGATGTCACAGGAACTGTCACTGCAACTCAAATGCTGTATGTGATAGTTACAAACGAAAAAAATGAAAGCACAGTAATTCCAACCAAGGACTTGATGAGCAAGACTTTGGTAATTTTGAATTAATCCTTATAATAAAAATAAACCAGATCTTTGATCATTAATCTTTACTCTGCTGAATCAACCCTATACAATATCTGCACAAATGAATAATGCAAACACGGTGAGTTCGGCAAGCTCGGAATGCCGAGAGTTTGAAAAACTCTATTTGAGTGCCCCTCAGATTCATGGGTTCGAATCCAATACTCACCGGATTCTAAACTATCCTGGCATCCAACAAATTAAAAAGTTGTGTATCTTGCTGTGTTGATATCTAGTTAATCTTGAGATGAATCATCTCGCCTTTGTGAGAATCAGAATGATAAATCATCTTTGGGTGATTGCCCTTTTGCTCCAAATAGCTCTCAATTAGCATCGCCCATGGTAGGGAATGACCAGAGTTTATCTTTGATTCTAGTATGATGTTGTTTGTTTTAGAGTCATACTGGACTTTGCCTGCGCAGGTCATCTCTAGTGTGGAGTTTACAATATCCAGTACCTGCTCTAGTGTCTTTTCTTTGAGTGAGATTCCTGATTTTTCCAAAAACTTGGCAAAGTCTACGAATTTCTTAGAGTTTAGTATTGAATGCAATGCAAAGCCCAAGCCGTTCTGATTGATGACATTGATTATCTTGCAGACCTCTAGCGCCTGGCTTTTTGTCATTTCTGATAAATTGTCAATTTTTAGTGCATCCTTCCATAGTTGTGCGAATAATCGAGTCTGGCTTGCGCCCAAAATGTCAGTTGCAGAAAAGACTGCGCCCTTGCCATTGGTGCTGTCTATTAGGAGTAGTTCGGTGTCATCAAAGATGAAACAGTTCTGAATTATCTCAGATGAGCGAATGGTCACCCCCTCTGGTATTACTCTAAATGATTCAGATCCAATGACTGATACGGGAACAATCAGTCTTACCTCCAGATCACGTCTTAGTACTGATAGTATCTCTTCTTTACACTCTGCCAAAATGCTCAGGCCCCATGAGTCTGCTGTAATGTGTATTGATGATTTTGCGCCCTCTATCATTGTGCGCATCTGATTGACAACATAGTTTGCGCTGAGATGAAAGTATCTTTTCTCTTCTGCACCTCTTGCCTTTTTGCTCTCTTCGCTGATTTTTTTCATCTTTGATACTAGATTGTTCATTGCCTCGACTTTGTTTATCTGCTCATGAACAATGTCATCAAATGCATCTTCTGGTGCGATTCCCGTGCATAATACTGGCTTTGATTTTGATAATATGGCTAGTTTTTTTTGCTGTAGTTTTAGCAAAACCGGATAGACCTTGGTTCTTGGCAATTCTGCATAATAAGCAACCTCGCTTGCTGATATTGTACCTCTTGTGATTAGTGTGACATAGGCTCGAGCCTCATATTGGGATAGACCAAACTCTTCTAAGCTGACTGTGATTTCTCGCTCTTTTCCCATGCGCTAAATTTGCGAAATCTTAGTCAAGACTGTTTGTCAAATTCAGTAAACCATTAGAAAAAAAGTGTAACCCTCAGGTGCTGTTACCGCGGTTAATGCAAAATTCGTGACACCGCGCTCATAAGCAAAACCCAGATCAGTTGATCACAGGTATGGTCGCAAGCTCAATATTCGTAAATGACTCTGTGCAGGTTTTGCCAAACCCATATGCTCTTACCATCAAGCCCAGACTAGAATATTCTATCTATGTGACTGGAATAATACTGGAAAAACTAGAATCCGAAAGAGAGTCAATCCATGGGAATAATTACAAATTTTACTCACAAAACGACATAACAGATAGTGCAGATTTTGTCAAGCAGGTCGAATCAGAATCTTCCATCATAGTGGCAATTGAGGCAATCAAAATAGTCAAAAACGCACTCATTTCTGTATCACAAATCTCAAAGCTGACAGAAATTGCATCACTCATATCGCTAATCAGAATGGTAAATTCCAACATTTACGGAATCATACACACCACACGACATGACCTAGTTGAGCTCTCGACTTCTTTGGGCAGCATTGTTATGGATTCGGGGTGTTTGCTTGAGGCCACCTTCGACTTTAAGCAGACCAACTCCGAATCCAAACAAATTCTAGCTGAGCTAAATTTGATTGCCGAATCTAAAATACGCAAGCAGTATCCTAATCTCAATTCTTAGAAAGCACACTCATGAACTTTGAGAACACCTCACTTGAGCGTGATTTGGGCAAAGTCAGAATGCTTTCGGGGCTGGTTAGAAAAAAGATACTGGAATCAAATCCAAACTATGAGCGCAAAATAGACAATCTTAGCCAGGAGGAGCTAGAAGACCTTGATAGCATTTTGGCCCTGGCCGAGCAATTAGTACTAAAACATTATCACAAAAAAGAAGCGTATCTGCTGCTCAAGGAGTTTGCTGATATGATGAAGAACTGGACCATGTCAATCGGCGAGGTAAATGATCAGATCCAAGAGTTGCTCATATCTGCAAAATCATCAGTATCAGAAATAGAAAGCGCGCAAAACGATGTTTCCAATAATCTGTCCTTTGGGGACAAGCCATCACAAAACCAAGGTACAATAAATTTAACAAAATCTGCTACAGGAATTTACACCCAAGAATACCAAGGCAAATCTCCAATTCAGTATGAGCAGGTAATATAAGATGAGTCTAGCACCCCAAGAATTAGAAAATAATGCAAGCAAGTATGCGTCTGACGCAATAAAACTTGACTCCCAGGGTGCCCGAGGTATGGCAATTGCCAACTATCAAAAGGCAATCGATTCACTAATGAAGCTAATCCACCTATACCCAGAAAACAAGCTAAACAAAGTTTACACTGAAAGATGCAGAGCGTATGAGAACAGAATCAAAACCTTACAGCTAAACCATGGCGTCGATATAGAGCCTGCCGTGGACCCAAACGCTACTCCTTCTGAGCAAAAGGCTCAGCTGGAAAAGAAAAAGGATGAAGATGACTTTGATGACATGATAATGAAGGAAAAGCCAGACGTTACCTGGAAGGAAGTAATAGGACTGGATGACGCTAAAAACGCTTTGCGTGAATCTATTGTTTATCCAACTCAACGCTCTGATCTATTCCCACTTGGCTGGCCAAGAGGAATCTTACTGTATGGACCACCAGGATGTGGAAAAACTGTTCTGGCAGCAGCTACTGCAAATGAGATTGACGGCTATTTCATAGTGGTTGATGCTGCATCCATGATGAGCAAGTGGCTTGGCGAGGCAGAAAAAAACGTCTCCAAGGTATTCAAGATGGCTCGTGGATATGCAGAAAAGGAAGACAAGCCAGTAATACTATTCATTGATGAAATCGACTCCTTACTAGGAAACAGAAATTCCGAAGTTGGAGGCGAGGTCCGCACAAAGAACCAATTCCTAACAGAAATGGATGGAATCAACGGAAAAGGAAAAGACATCAAGATGTATGTGATTGGCGCTACCAACAAGCCATGGAGTCTGGACTGGCCATTCCTGAGACGATTCCAAAAAAGAGTCTATGTTCCATTGCCAACACTAGAGGCACGTGAGGCACTCTTTGAGCTATACACTGCAGAACTAAAGAAGGACGACAAGGTAAAGCCAATGGAGCTTGCAAAAATATTTGATGGATATTCTGCATCTGATGTCAAGGATGTTTGTCAGAGCGCTCAGCTAAGAATAGTAAACGAATTATTCACACAGCCTGGCTATCATGAACCAGTAGAGGGCGAGACTCCACCGCAACCACGAGAGCTAACTGTAGCTGATTTCAAGGAAATAATGACTAGGAGAAAGCCAAGCGTATCAATGGATATGATCCGTGCATACTACAAGTGGAGCGAACAGTTCCGCGCACTATAATTTCCGTTTTGGAATTAGAAAAATGCCCAAAATTCCGTATTTCCTATAACTGATCCCACTCTTTTACTCTCAAATTGAATAGTACTGGATTGGTGCTTGTACTTGTCGTGTTTGTTATGGCTAGCTTTGCGACATTGCCGGTACATGCACAAACCTTTACCATGTATGTGCAGGAAATGCCAAGAAACTGGCAGGCGCAATTTGGCGACACACTTTCCACATCAACAAAATACTGGGAGCAGAAAATTCCAGGAATCAAGTTTGAAACTACTCAAAAAATCGACGACTCTGATTTTGTAGTTGAATGGACATCAAATAATGGTGATGGAATGCTTGGATATTATTCAACAAACACTGCAAACCATTATGGAAAGCCAACGCTGGCAATAACATTGGGATTCTTCAAGGATGGAAAGCTGCAAATGCTATCACCTGAATCTGCACTAGAAGTAACAACACATGAGCTTGGCCATGCAATTGGAATGCAACATAGTACAAACCCATCCGACATAATGTTCCCAACAGTGGATGACTATGAATCACTGCAAGTCTTGGAACAAACACATGATCGTATTGCTAACAATGATTGGCATACAATATCTGAAAAGTATCGAATACTCTCAAATGAGAAAATAACTCCACTAGATGCACAAATCAATGACGCAAAATCTGCACTTGGTGCCATACACTATGGAGACAAGGCATATGATCAAACACTTGATGATGCGTGGATGGCTTATTGGTGGGCAATCAAATATCTGGATTCTGCGGAAAACGCTCAGACTCGTGGAGGTGCATTTGTTCTACAGTCTGATCATCAAAATGCATATGCCGAATTCAAATTATCGTACGATTTTGCGAAAAAAGCAGAAGAAAAGCTGATTCTGATCTCTGAATTGATTGAAAAGGTAAATATCGTATCTAACTGACCTGGTTTTCTTACCTTATATGGCAGTAGCCACCCTAGTATGCGTGTTAAAAAATCTATTATCAAAACTAAGACAAAAATCAACCACAATTACAACTGAGAAAACCAAGGAAAACCCAGAAGACGGCAAATGATCTATAACTGCAAAGACTGTGATTTTCGCTGGATAGGCTGGATGGATACTTTTTCCAAAGTAATCGAGCACGAAAGGACTCATTTGAAAAAGTAAATGGAACTATTAGAAGAAAAAGTCCATTTGTGGATTGAGAGTGCCAGATTTGTCAAAGCAAAACCCGGCGTCTATATTTTCTATGATCGAAAGCTTGATGCTATCTATATTGGCGAGAGCGACAATTTGCAGGCCCAATTCGCAAAATACTTGGACACTGACTTTGAGGGAGACGAGTGCAAAAAAAAGATACACACCTATCAGAGAACCTTTGTCGCAAACCCAAAAGAAAAGAAAAAGCAGCTACTCGAAGACTACAAGGCAAAACATGGAAAACTCCCATCCTGCAATGTAGAGTCTGATGTTTTGGCCTGCTAGAACTCTTCGGTATAGTGCACTAGGAGTGTTTTTTCCATTACTGGGTGCACTGCAACTACCTTGTCGCCCTTTTCCGCCAAAAAGTCATTTACTACATCCTGCAAAAAGACTCCTGGCTTTAGCGCAGCTGCCTCAAAATATTTTATTTTATGGATCATGCAGGAATGGTACGGTTCATCGTTATAACGGTGCTTGATTGGCATTTGCTGGATTGAAGTTTTTCTGATCGCATTACCAACGCTAAAACTTAAATCATCTCTAAAATCCAAACACGGAGGGTCACAATTTCAATAAAAAAAGCCCAGTTTGCAAACAAGTTTGGTAAGCTGATTTTATCTGATGGAACGGTTCTTTCTGGCAAGGGCTTTGGGTTCCCAAAGGCAGTGTTTGGTGAGCTGGTATTCAATACCGGAATGGTCGGCTATACAGAAACGCTTACCGATCCCTCATATTCAGGACAGATTCTGACTCTGACTTATCCGCTAATTGGCAACTATGGCGTGCCGGACCCAAAGAAAATCGACGAATCCGGCATATCCTCATACTTTGAGTCTGAGCGAATTCAGGCACGTGGATTAGTAGTCCATGAATTATCCGAGATTGCCAGCCACTGGAATCTTTCCATGACACTGGATGAGTGGATGCACAATGAGGGAGTTCCAGGAATTTCAGACATTGACACTCGCGAATTGACAAAAAAATTGCGAACAAGCGGCGTTACAATGGCGGCACTTGTCGTATCTGATAGTGAAATCGATGTGGAAAAAATCAAAAAAGAACTTGCAGTTGCAAAGCCTTACACCGATGAGAAATTCATGGATGCCGTATCAACAAAACATGTCCAAACATTTGGTAATGAATCAAACTGTGTAGTTGTGGTAGATACCGGTGTGAAAAACGCCATACTGCGAAATGTACATGAACTAGGATACCAAGTAGTCAAGGTCCCATGGAATGCAAGCTATTCTGATATTATGAAGTATAATCCAAAAGGCGTCGTACTAAGTAATGGGCCTGGAGATCCAGAGGCCTGCCCTGAAACAATCCAGACAGCAAAAGATCTAATCCAAAATGATATTCCAACACTTGGGATCTGCCTTGGAGCACAAATCATTGGCCTGGCCGGTGGTGCCACAACATACAAGCTAAAGTATGGACATCGCGGACAAAACAAGTCATGTCTTAATTTGCAAAACAAACAAGTCTATGTCACATCACAAAATCATGGATATTGTATTGACCCCAATTCGCTTGGCAAAACCGAATTTGATTTGTGGTTTACAAACACTGATGATAATACCGTAGAAGGAATTCGACACAAGCTCAAAAAAATAATTGCAGTCCAGTTTCATCCCGAGGCGTCACCCGGGCCGTATGACTGCAAATTTGTTTTTGAGGAGCTTGACTCTATGATCAAGGAGGTAGATTCTAATAAAAAATGAAGGTCTGAAAAAAATCCTAGTTCTTGGCAGTGGGGCAATCAAAATCGGAGAAGCAGGCGAAAGTCGCTAAAACGACCGCTAATTCGACTACTCCGGTAGCCAGTGCCTCAAGGCCATACACGAAGACGGTCTGAAATCCGTGCTGATAAATCCGAACATCGCTACGATTCAGACCGACACTAGGTTTGCAGACAAGGTGTATTTGCTGCCGGTAACCCCCGAGTATGTCTCGTCTATTATCGAGTCCGAGCGACCAGATGGAATAATGCTGGGATATGGCGGGCAGACTGCCCTGAACTGTGGAGTAAAGATAGCCGAGGCAGATGTTCTGCAAAAATACGGAGTCAAGGTATTAGGAACACAAATTCCTGGAATTCAGAAAACCGAGGACCGCCAATTATTCAAGGATTCAATGTCAGAGTGTGGAGTTCCAGTACTGAAATCAAAAACAGTCAACACATTTGAGGATGCAAAAAAGGCAGCCGAAGAATTGGGATATCCTGTTATCATAAGGGTGGCATACACTTTGGGCGGTCGTGGTGGCGGCGTTGCTCACAATGAAATCGAGCTGCACGAAATAGTCGAGCGAGGATTGAACGCAAGCCTAGTTCACCAAGTTCTAATCGAGGAATACATTGGCCACTGGAAGCAAATTGAATATGAGGTAATGCAGGACTATGAAGGCAATAATGTTATAGTGTGTAATATGGAAAATGTCCTTTCCATGAGGGTTCATACTGGTGATAACATTGTGGTTGCACCATCTCAAACAATTGATAATCGTGAATACCACATGCTGCGATCTGCCGCATTGCGTGGAACAAAACATGTTGGAATAATCGGAGAATGTAACATCCAGTTTGCTTTGGATGTAAGCTCTGATAGATATGTTGCAATTGAAATAAACCCAAGACTATCCAGATCTTCTGCTCTTGCCAGCAAAGCAACCGGATATCCACTAGCTTACATGTCTGCCAAAATAGGCCTTGGTCATACTTTGCCAGATCTGGTGAACCGTATCACAAAAACCACCACTGCGTGCTTTGAGCCGTCACTGGACTATGTGGTGATAAAACACCCGAGATGGGATTTTACCAAATTTGAGCGTGCAAATAGGCGTCTTGGACCTACAATGAAGTCTGTAGGTGAGGTAATGGCGGTTGGCCGCACATTTGAGGAGTCTTTGCAAAAATCAATCCGAATGCTGGATATTGGTAATGATGGATTGGTACTAAATCGAAATGATGCCAAGGATTACGAAATCGAGGAAATAGAAGACCACCTACTAAACGCAGAAGACAATGTTTTGTATTATGTGGCAGCTGCACTCAAAAAAGGCATATCTGTTGAAAAAATACAAAAACTGTCCTTTGTGGACCCTTGGTTTATTGAGAAAATAAAAAACATTGTGGATGTCGAGTCTAATCTAAAACAAAAACCACTGGACAAAACCCTGATGCGAAAGGCAAAACACTTGGGTTTTTCTGACAAACAAATTGGCCGTGCCATCCAAAAAGAAGACCTTGAGGTGAGAAAAATAAGAAAAGACATGGGAGTCTTACCAGTCATCAAGCAAATTGATACCCTAGCAGCAGAATGGCCTGCCAAGACAAACTATCTTTACATGACTTATGGTGGACTGGACAATGACATTACGGTAAGTGCTGATCAAAGGGGAATTGTTGTTTTAGGTGCTGGACCATACCGAATAGGCAGCTCAGTTGAGTTTGATTGGGGAACAGTCAACATGGTTTGGGGCCTGCAGCAAAACGGAGAATCTAATGTTGTCGTGGTGAATTGCAATCCGGAAACTGTATCAACTGATTATGATATTTGCTCCAGACTATACTTTGAGGAATTGACTCTGGAGAGAATCTTGGATATCACAGATGTGGAAAATCCAAAAGGCGTGGTGACATCAGTTGGTGGGCAAACTGCAAACAACCTTACACCAAAGCTTGCAAAATCTGGCATCAAACTATTTGGCACATCTGCTGAAGATGTGGATAGGGCAGAAGACCGCTCCAAGTTCAGCGCAGTCTTGGATAAACTGCACATAAAACAGCCTCAGTGGCAGGCATTCTCGTCATTTTCTGAAGCAAAATCGTTTGCCATCAAGGTCGGCTATCCAGTATTGGTTAGACCATCATACGTTTTGTCCGGGGCTGCAATGAAGGTAGTCTGGTCTCAAGAGGAATTATCAAAATACGTCGGCGAGGCAACCACACTGTCGCCTGACCATCCGGTAGTAATTACAAAATTCATGCTAAATTCACTGGAAGTAGATGTTGATGGCGTGTCTGATGGAAAGAATGTCTTCATTGGTGCATTGGTAGAACACATCGATGCGGCAGGAGTCCATTCTGGCGATGCAATGATGGTGATTCCACCATGGAGACTATCAAACAAGCAGATAGAGACCATCACAGATTATGCCACACGAATCGCAAAATCATTTAACATCAAGGGACCATTTAATCTGCAATTTTTGATACACCATGATCAGGTGTATGTAATAGAGCTGAACATTAGGGCATCACGATCAATGCCATTTGTATCCAAGCTAATCAAAACTAATTTGATCACACTAGCAGCTCAGGCTGTACTGGGAAAAGAGCTGCCAAAGGTAGCTCCAGACAAGTGGAAAAAGACTACTATCCATGGAATCAAGATGCCCCAATTCTCATTCATGCAGCTGGATGGCGCAGATATTGTATTGGGAGTGGAAATGCAATCAACTGGTGAGGCTGCCTGCTTTGGAGATAGCTTCTATGATGCTTTGGCAAAGGGCTTGATTTCTGTCGGGTATAATCTTCCAAAGACTGGAACTGCACTAATTACAATCGGTGGTGCTGAAAACAAGGAAAAACTGCTCCAGACAATGGCCACACTAAAACATCTGGGATTCAAAATACTGGCAACAGAGCACACTGCTGAATTTCTAACGGAAAAGCAAATCGGCGAGGTCCAAATAGTACACAAAATATCAGAACCTGATCGCAAGCCAAACATATCTGATTTACTATATGAGAGAAAAATCAATTTTATCATAAATATCCCATCCACTTCGACTCTGGAAAAATACGTCGGAATGTTGTATGATGAATATCAAATCCGAAGAAAGGCAATCGAGCTTGGCATTCCTGTGCTGACTACGACTGAGCTTGCCGAGTCCTTTGTGAAAACATTAGAGTGGATGACGCACAATGAAACAACCAAAAAAGCACTGGAACCATACGATCCTATCTGAGAATAATCTTATTGACTCACCTATTGACTCCATATCTTGTACAAAATAATTTTTTAAGATGAATTGATGATTACTTGTTACGTACTTGACCACAATTTCCACAAGTACTGGTTTGCTCTTTGATGCCGTTTTGCATTTTATCCAAAATCTCGGATCTGGATTCAAGTAATAATTCTCCGCAATTCTCGCATCTCATTGTACCACTAGGTATTGTTCTCTCATATAAGGTAGAGCAAATTGATTTTTTTGCGTAGCTGAATAGTTACCTCAGTCTTTCCAGAATGGATGTGCAAACTCACACTACTACGCTGGTATGTTTAAGCTGATGTGTAATATGGACCTACGCAGATTAATTAGATTGATTGATCCAATCATACCATGAGTCCTACATCATATTGGTATCGGATTTGCTCTGATTGCAAACGAGTCAAATGTCACAAGGGCTGTAACTGTGATTGTCATTGGAATCCATAGATAACCCGGACAATATTTTACGATCTTTAAATAATTTCATAATTGAACAAAAAACTGTTATTTTCAAACAAATGTGTGGTATTTTACTGAATTATCTAATATTTTTATAAAAATCAAATACATCACTATATATGTGTTAACGTGTATCCAATAGCATGAGTTTTTGTGTTAGTTGTGGAGATACTACGATTGTCTGTTACTGCGATTTGGAAAAAAAGACAACTAGCGACTATGTTGGTGCACAAAAAGAATGCCATGATCTAAATTGTTATAGAAAACACAATGCCGGTGTCCTAGTGTAATGACTACTGCATATGTTTTGATAAACTGCGAGCTTGGAGCAGAAGAAGAAATTTACTCTCATCTAAAATCAATTAGCAAAATAAAAGAGACCCGCGGTGTGTTTGGCGCATATGATATCATAACAAAAATCGAGGCATCTTCTGTAGAGTTGGTAAAAGACATTATCACAACAAATATTCGGGGAATTGACAGAATCCGTTCTACTTTGACCTTAATGGGAAGCGAAAAGGAAAAACAAAGTTAAGAGTCCGATTGTGGTAATGCAAGTTTTGAATGTAAAGAGTGGATGTACTAGATGTGGGGGCTCGATGCTAACTGATGGTTCTACAGGTGAACGATTCTGCCAAAAATGTGGCAATGTGATAGTTGAAAACATTGAAGACTCTCGCCCAGAGAGACGATTCATATCTGATGATTCCTCTGATAATAGCAGAACTGGCACTCCGAATTCACTTGCCATACATGATAGAGGGCTGGCAACAACAATTGGCAGCACGAGCAAAGATGCTACCGGAAAGTCGCTTTCATCTGTTATGCAGCAGGACATGCGACGATTGCGAATTTGGGACAATCGTAGTCAGAGCGAAAAAACCGGCAGAAACCTAAGGGCTGCCTTTATGGAACTAGGCAAGCTAAAGGACAAACTCACCCTGTCTGATGCAGTGATTGAAAAGGCTGCTTTTATCTATAGAAAAGCTGTTGGCAAAGGACTGGTTCGTGGCAGGTCTATCCCACATGTTCTTGCTGCCTCTGCGTATGCCGCATGCCGTGATGCTGGAACTCCAAGAACACTGAGTGATTTCTCGGATGCACTAAACATCAAGAAAAAGGCAGTTTCTTGCAGCTATAGGATGCTTCTCAAAGAGTTGGACATGAAAATGCCAGTAATGGACTCGTTGAACTGCATATCAAAGATAGCAAGCAAGCTAAACTTGGATGAAAAAGTAAAGCGACATGCACATGAGATCCTAAGTGATGCCAATGACAAAGAACTTACTGCGGGAAAGGGCCCAATGGGTCTTGCCGCCGCCGCATTATACATGGCGTGTGTAAAGTATGATCTCAAAATCTCCCAGCGAGAGATCTCTGTTGCATCAGGTGTTACTGAAGTGACAATACGAAATAGATCACGTGCACTACGGGAATCTATATAAATCGACACTAGGGAAAAATTGCTTTATGGTTTATTTGCATCATATGTGATGAATTTGTGGCATCTGGTGCACTCGTATCTGTCTTTGAATCCGGCCATCTTTACTTTGGCGTCATGAATACAGGTGGTCTGATCGGTTATTTTGACCTGCTCTCCTCTTTCCAATTCTTTTGATTTTCTGCTATTGATTTTTTTAGCTCATTGTATGAATCCAAATATTCTTTTTTCATCAAGTTGCCAGGCTTTGTCTTGTTGTTTTTGTTGATTTGCAGTGATGATTTGTTTTTTGATTTGCTCATGATGTAGAATATGTTGATGTTGTATATGTAATGGAGGACACCTATTTTCAGCAATGAGCATCAATCAGTGAGGATTTTGTTCGTAAAATCCCAATGTCTTGGAACAATGTTTACTAGTGATGGAGACGTATCTATTGACATAGTTGGAAAACAACCCCTCGGGAATCTCTATCTGTGATATTCTAAAAAACAACACAACCAAAGTCATTCGAAAACTGGAATCCCAAATACCGCCAAATGTGCAAGCAAACTCTGATTTATACACCCAGTATCTGCACTTGCTGGATGATTACTTTGGGTCCTGCTATCTGTGGCAAAAACAGTACTTTGATAGGTTTGGCTTTGATAATCAGACGCTAAATGCAATTAACCAGTACTGGGATGTCGTAACTGATCTGTATTGCACACAAATTGATCTCATAACCGGCGCACAAAAATCCAGCATTGAGGTACGGGCAAACATGATGACTCTATGTGATCAGTACATTCATCAGGCAATGGACTATTACGGAAAAATCTTCTCTGAAGCGTTATCAAAAATGAATCAAAAGATCTGAAATATTTTTCAAATTTGCGATCTGATTTAGATCGCAAAATTATTTTTTTGTTTTGTAATTTTTTGTAAAAATAACTTTACAAAATCACAAAATGAACATGCTTAATAACTCAGAAAAATCTTACAGGAGTATGGCAGCAAAGAAAAAAGCAGCAGCAAAATCAAAATCAAAGAAAAAATCAAAGTAATTGACCTAACAAGGTCCGTTTTCTTTTTTCATTAACGAGTGATTCTAAAATTATTTTTACAAACTCTTAATTTCTAATGTTTTGGCTTGGCGTGAAATAGCTAGATTCTCTCATAATTTACGCACGGAAAAACTGATTTTGATTTATGCTTTTGAAAGTTTTTTGACGTGACTTGGATCATCTTTGACTGCATCCCTCATTTTCTTTTTTAGTTCACTGATCTTTGTTTCTGCACATCTTGAGGAACAAAAACTGCCGGATGGATTCGGTATTTCTTTACCGCAATTTGAACACTTTTTGATCGTCAATCTGTACAACCAATTATCTTAGAAAATCCAATGATTGATGTAGATCAAAACATCTGCACGGGTTTTTCTTTATGTTTGTGCACTTGGTGCAAATTACTTCAATTATCTGCTTGCATTTTGCACATGTGGAATATACACCGGTTTGCCCCTTGCACAGATTGCAAATGTCCCTCATGTTCATTTTTTATCTAAGAAAAGTTTCTTCCTCCAATTTTCCAATGGTATAATCCAATTCGGTCCTCAAAGAGACGTGTCTTTACGTTGTTTATTGAGGATAAAATTGGCGTTTTTCTTTTTCGTATTTTTTTTTCTGTTTTTGCTGCGGTGGACTGTTTGCTTTCCAGAATTTCTTCCAATTCGTTTTCAAAAAAGAATTTCTTACCAGAAAGCGGCTTTAGATCATCAATCCATATTGCTTTCTCATCAAATCGTGCCAGAAACGGTCTTTGTACCCATACTGGATTCCGTCCCTGTATGAATTGCAATAGAATTGCCTTTTTCTTTCCAAAATCCATCGTGCCAATGACGTGAATTTTTCCTGGATTTGCAGACATTATTGGCCCACGTACTGTTCTTGCTAGGCCGCTGACTTTTTGATACGCGTCTTTGAATATTTGATGTGCTCGAATGAGTGGAATTCCAAAAAAGTCCTGCGCTCCAGTGTCTCTTGTGACAAACATGTAGTATGGAACGCATCCCAGACTGACTTGTCTTTGCCACATATCAGCCCAGATTTTTGGGTCATCATTTATGTTGGCAAGAACTGGAGACTGTGTTCGTATCTGAGCTCCTGTTTTTCGTATTCTATGAATGGCTGCAGCTACTGCTTGAGTTGAAAGTTCGACTGGATGGTTAAAGTGGGCCATGAATGCAAGATGTATTCCAGACTCGCCAACTCTTTTGAACAGATCTAGTAATTCATCTGCGTCATTATCTGTTAGGAATCGATATGGCCAGTATGATAGGGCTTTGGTTCCTATTCGAATTGTTTTGAGATTTTTAATTTTCGCATTGATAAGTGAATCAATGTATCTGGAAAGGATTTTTGTTTTCATGATCATCGGATCCCCACCAGTAAACAAGACATCCGTGACCTCGTTGTGTTCTGAGAGGTACTGGATGAGCAGATCTGTTTCCTGCGTTGCAAACTGGAGTTCTTTTATTCCAATAAACTGAGGCCATCTAAAGCAAAATGTGCAGTAGGAATGACATGTTTGGCCTTGGCTTGGGAAGAAAAGGACCGTTTCGTCATATTTGTGCTGCATTCCGTACAGCTTTGTGCCGTCTTTGAGCTGCGGAATGTTGTATTCCTGACCTGCAGGATGAGGATTCAGACTCATACGGATCTTGTTTGCAACCAATTGGATGGTGTCCTTATCGCCACTTTGTAATGCGGTGGACATTTTTCTGAAATTATCTGCAGAAAGCATTTTCTTTTGTGGGAATGTCAGAGTAAAGATCGGATCATTTGGAACATTATTCCAATTGATGAGTTGATCAATCACATAATTGTTAACTTTGAACGGAAATACACTTGCAACTATCTCTATGTCTGATTGTCTTTCATTTGAGAGTGCTTTAATCTGCGAAATGTCCCTGAAATTATGCTGCATAAATGGCTGATACTGATATGAAGTGTCAATTTGGATTTGCTTTGAACCCTTGGCGGGGATTTTCTCAATTACTGGCATGGTGAATTCTAAATCTATAGACTAAGCATCAAAACACTGTGTCTTGTATCAATGAATCGTATGATTCAATGTGAAAAGACATCTAATGCAAATTTTTTACACTTCATATGTCTGCATGTCGTTTCTGTCATTGCATTCTATAATATGAATACTTATTTAAGTACTACAGTACTCATCTTCGTGAGTATTTTGGTTAAATGTTATCAAAAATATTTAATCGTCTTGAAAAAATTTTATTCCTAGCTTTTTTGTTAATTCGTCTATTCTGTCGTATTCTTTGAGGAATTTTTTGCCTTTCTCAGTCAGAATTAGAGGATCTGTTACAATGAGATTTTTTTCCTCCAACTCTGTAAAATATGTAGTCAGCTTATCATATGAGGTTCCAACTAAAAACTGAATTCGTGTTGGTCGAACGGTTTCATTATCGATTAGTTCAATGCGCATCGCATTTAACACTGCATAATACAGCTCCATTCTACTCCTCTTTTCCTTTGATTGTGAGATTACTTTGCGGGCCATATCAAAACGATTTTTTTATAATGACTGGGTTTTTTGGTTTTCTTGCCAGTGCAATGATGATTATTCCGAGCCCTGCTATTTTTAGCACTCCAGATATGATGAGTGTCAGACTTGTGGGGTCTACTGTAAATAATAGTCGTAGGTATTGAGACAAAAAGACAATGCCAAACCCAACTGGTAGTACAAAAAGATCAGATCTTGTTTGTAGTTCGGAGTTTGATCCTATTTTGAGAATAATGTATCCTAGTGCTACGAGGTTTAGAATTCTAAAGTATTCATTGTACTGGTGGAAATCTGGAAGAAACGAATTGCCAATACCTGTAACTACTAGTGATAAGCCTATGGGGATTAAAGAAATGAGGGCAGTCTTTATGACCATCTTGAATTTTTTTTCTGTATATTTTTTAAAATAATATACCAACCCAATGACGATAAATCCATAGGAAACAAACGATAATCGTAACCAATGCAAAACATTGTAAATTTCACGATTATTTGTGACATCAATAGTCATGGAAAAAAAGAAATCACTAAACGCAACAAGTGCAAATCCGATCACCAACCCGCAAATATGGGCCGATGAGATCACCCTGTAAATTTTCAAGAAATACACCGAGATGACAGCACCTAGAATTCCACTAATCATATACATGAAAAACAACATTGAGCTGTTTTGCTCAAATAGTAGTGCCTCCATGATTTGGTAAATCATTCAAACATAATAAAATCTACTCATCTTAGTGAGTACCATAATACTCTTAAATAATCATGAATAATAGCTGCATCAATGAAGACAATAGCAATAGGATCCATTTTGGCGATATTTGCTGTTATGGCGACTGCTCCAGCGTTTGCAGATCATGCATCTGTTGAGGTCAGTATTCCTGAGGGTTCTTCTACAGTTGGCTGTGAAGAGACCAACGAGTGTTACATCCCAGATGAAGTAACAATCGATGTAGGAAGTGAGGTAGTGTGGTCAAATGATGACACCGCTTCACACACTGTAACAAGCGGAGATCCACAAAACGGTCCAGACGGAAACTTTGATAGTAGTTTGTTCCTGTCGGGACAGACCTTTTCTCACATGTTCGAGGACGCCGGCGAATTTCCATACTTTTGCTTGGTGCATCCATGGATGAGAGGTATTGTGATAGTCGAGGAAGCACATGCTGACGATCACAGTGACGATGTGGAAGAGATCCCTGATGAGCAAACCGACGCAGTGGTAATGTCACAAGACGGTTCAATTGTGATCAACATCAATTCTGATGTTCCAACAGAAGGTGCAGAGTCTGCATTAACCGTTGAATTCACAGATGCTGATGGAAATCCAATCGAGCACGTGAATTTTGAGGTCACTGTAACACAAGACGATCAAGAAGTCTTGGCAGAGACAGAACAACATGCACATAGTGGGATTACAGAATTCACAACATCTGCTCTAGGATCAGACAGTCCACTAGATGTCCAAGTCACAATTCTAGGAATAGGATTGCCAGACGATGATCCAGCAACATGGACAGGTCCAATAGGGGAAACAATATCTGCTCAAGTAGTTCCAGAGTTTGGCCCACTTGCAATGATTATTTTGGCTGCAGCCATTGTAAGCATTGTTGTTGTGACAACACGATCTAAGGTAATGCCAAAACTTTAGAATCCATCTTTATTTTTTCATCAAATATGATTATTGTGCCTGAGGCTCAAATTATTCGCGCCAAATCGACTTTACAATCTGAATCCCTATTTTCGTCTAATCATCATACTGTGACGCCACATGATGGTGTCATCAAATGATTGCCAAGGGTTAATAGTGGCGTAATGGAAAACTTGCGTTGTCCAAGGGCCGCCAAGATCATAATTCACTAATCAAGCATCTAATTGATCATTTTACATCACTTGGACTCGAAGTACAATATGCAAACTATGACAAATATCAAAAACCATTCCCAATCAGCAGACACGCGCCTGACGTTATAGCGTATGATAGGACAAAAAAAATTGGATACATCGGCGAGGCCAAAGTCTGTACAGAACTAGTTGAGCAGAGAACAAAAGAGCAGCTAGAAGATTATTCTAAAAAAGTCATGAAGACTGGTGATTCAGAAACCACAAAGATGCCGTTTTTCATTGCAATCCCACACGACTGCAACCTCAAAATGACGCAGACACTAAAGGAACTGCATCTGGATACCAGAGACAACATCCACGTTATGGATTTCTGATTAGTATCTGATTTTAATGGTAGTCCACACATTTAGCTCAAACGATACATGTCGGCGCTGCAAAGGCCTGATGGTAACTGATGCCGTTACTGGCGAGCGATTTTGTCGCAACTGCGGATTTGTTGTAGATGAGCAAATAGCGGAATTGGGTCCTGAGCGCAACGTATCAAAGGACAGCGACAGAGACGATAAAAGCCGGGTTGGCATTCCAACATCTTTGGCAATTCATGATATGGGACTAGCCACTGTAATTGGTGCTGCAAACAAGGACGCCACTGGCAAGCCACTTTCTGCGCAGGCAAAACATGAAATGAAGCGTCTTAGAACTTGGGATAATCGCAGCCAGATGAGTGAGCAGATGGACAGAAACCTTCGGTACGCATTCATCCAGCTGGACAAGCTAAAAGACAAACTCACCTTATCTGATGCCGTAATTGAAAAAGCGGCCTACATTTATCGCAAAGCACTATCAAAGAGTTTGGTTCGGGGAAGATCAATTGAAGGAGTGCTAGCAGCTGCAGTATATGCAGCATGCAGAGATGTTGAAACACCACGAACTCTTGGCGATGTTGCAACTGCAATTAACATCAAACGAAAGGATCTCTCAAAGAACTATAGATTATTGGTAAACGAGCTGGAAATGAAGATGCCAGTAGTTAGCTCAATCACATGCATGTCAAAGATTGCAAGCAAGGTTGGTCTGAGTGAGAAGGTAAAGCGACACGCCCTTGGCATACTAAAGGAGGCAAATGACTCTAGAATCACTGCTGGAAAGGACCCAATGGGGATGGCAGCGTCTGCTTTGTACATTTCATGTGTAAAGATGGATGTTGACATATCCCAAAAAGACATTGCAATGGCAGCCGGCGTAACCGAAGTGACAATTCGAAATCGCTACAAGGATCTCAAAAAGTCTCTCCACATCTAAAAATTCATAATAAAAAAACGTAAAGATTCAACTAAGCTTTAGTATCTTTTTTGAAATCTTGGTTTTGAGTGCTTTGGTAGACATTCCCTGCAATAAACTGGTCTGTCTGGTTTTGGTTCAAAAGGTACCTCTGATGCTTTGCCACAGTCTGAGCATGTGCATGGGTACATTTTTTTGTCATATGACATGCCTGCCAAAACCGGCAATCCAAATAAGAATGATGAGATTAGCTAACCTTCACCTCGGGTGTGTTTTTGGTAAAATAGCCATCAGATCACCTGTGATAGTAGGGATTCATCGCCAATTATTGTTCCATCAAGGGTGACTATTTTGGCAGATGAAATGTCCTTTATTTTTTCAATAATTGGTGATATGGACTTTTTGTATGCCTTTTTCTTTGTGGCATAAAAATATCGATTAAAAGATGGTACTATGATTATTTCCAGCTCGCCAGACTCTGATGGAAATAGGTTTTCTTTTTGCGTTCTTATGGAAACCCAGACCCGCTGGCCATTCAGAATGGAATCCTCATCAAAAAACACAGGATGGACATGACCCATCACTATTTTGGAGATGTGGGCAAAGTTTGCAGTAGGCATGGTATGGCCATGAGTCAGCAGCGTATCTTCTATAATCATGCCAATGGAGCTGATCAGAGTGATATTGTCTGGCGTAAGATATGATATGTTTGCGTCATGATTTCCAGGAATCAAGACTGTCTCGGTTTTTTGGGCAAGTGCTGACAATAGTTTTGGGATCTCATCCCATTCTGACTTTGATATTTTGTTGATTCCGGATTTCACATCTCCAAGCAAGACAAGTGAGTCTGGCTTTGCTGCATCAATTAGTGAGGTGATCTTTTGGATTGACTCATTTAGTGTGGTGTTTTTGCCAACAAAGATTTTGTTGTGAGCAAGATTTGCCTCAAAGCCGACATGAAGATCAGTGAGAACTAGGTGCTTTTTTTGTCCTTCTAGAATCAATGCCGGCTCTCCGGGAATTGGCTTTGTCTTCATTAAACCATAATACAAAGTGATTTGCATTAAATTCTTGTTGCCAAAACCAGAGAAAACATCGCTTATCATTTCTGAGAGGCGTGTAAAATGCCATGTCTTTGAGCCAAGCAAGCGACAGGTCTGGACAGTAGTCGGCATGGGAAAGGAGCATTGGCTTGCACCAGAATATGACTATTGTTCTTGTGAGGGGTTTTACTTTGGCAAGCTAAAGGGGAAACAATCTTGCTATCATTTGGACTCGCTAAAGCTAGCTCAAGAACAACATGAAATAGAATTCATAACATTTTCTGATGATGAATATGTGGATTTTCTAAAAGGGTTAGTAGCGGAGATTTGATTACTCGTTTCTGATTGTCTCTCTTGCGTGACCCTTGTTGACTACCATTTGTATGATGGCTTCCATTGAATAATCAATTCCATGTTCCGAGTCTACATGTTCTTTGAATTGTTTAAGCAAAGACATGCTCTTTCTTCCATCAAGTACAAAATCACATTCAAATCCATAATCTGAACATCTAAGCTTGATTGTCATCTAGCTTGGAATTTTCTTGTTTGCATATAACTTTTGTTCCGTTATTCAAGAACAAACACTAGGTTACCAATTTTGGAAAAATTATAGTGGAATGGTTGTAATGTCTTCCTTTGAGACGCCCTTCCAAAGACCGATCATTCCTTGAGGCTCTACTGGCTCGACTTTGGTGATTTTCTGTATCTTGATGTGATCTGGATTTGGAGGCATCCAAAGCATTGCCATGTATTCGCCTATCTGTCCTACCTTGGTTGGAACTGCTGGAGTTATCTTGTCCTTTGAGAACCCCTTTGATACTAGGGCATCAACTGATTTTTGCATCAGGTCCATTCTTCCGTGGACAAACAAGTAGATTGTTTGTGTGTTGTCTAGTGACATTTGACCATATCCGTGTGTTACATTAAATCAACGTTTTGTATGTGATGAAAAACGGTTAAATTGGCACGCGTGGGCGCAAAAACGTGAAGATTGTAACTATCGGTAGCAGAATCTTTGTTACAAGTTTTCAGCTAGCTGGCGTCCAGGGAGTTGTAGTGGATAGTCCGCAGACAGCATTCTCTGAGGTAAAAAAACTCGCAGAAGATCCTGATGTTGGACTAGTTTTGATGTCAGAGGACATGTCAACTCCAATTAGCACAGAGCTTACCAAGCTTCGCGCAACAAAATCAAAGCCACTCATATTTTCACTGCCAGCATCTGGCTCTGAGAAAAAGGAAGTCGATTACAGAAAGATGCTCAAGACAATTCTTGGCGTCTAGAGCCTGTCGTATTTTGTTAATTCATTGCTTGATATCTTGTTGATTTTTGGCCCGCCAAGATATGTTGTGGCATAGGCAATCCCACCAGAAATCATTCCTATTGCAAAGACCATTGCGGAAATGGCGACTGGCAATTTTACTAGTTCTGTGATGTATGCTGCCTGGTTTTGCTCGCCTTCTGCAAAGCTGACAAAGCCGGTTCCGACAAAGCCTGCTACTATCAGCAGTATGGTTGTGATGGCGCCGCCGACATTCATCCCAATTAGTTGCATCCATACTAGCTGATTCTTTTTTCCTCGCACCTTTTTGTTCAGGTTTGATTCCAAGTGGTTGTAGAAGATGGCAGTGATTGCTATGCTAACTACAAGTGTGATATACATGAAATATCCAAAAAAGAACCATTTTGCCGGACCATCTAGTGACAATGAGAGAAACTCAATTAGCGATGTGTCTGAAAATACTGCCTGCATTATGATGAGTGACACTGTAAGTCCTGTTATGATTGCACCCTGAATTATTGCAGATAGGACGAACCTGTTGCCCCATGGGCTGGGTCGTTTTTTGTCAGAGACTTCGAGGAATTTTTTTCGCTCTGACTCTTTTTTCTCAATCTCTGCATAGTCGTAGAATTTCTTCATTAATCGCGACTCTTCATCCTCGTTAAAGAAATCATCCACTGGATTATCCCATCTCGACATTGATTTGTTTGGTTTGAATTTTATAATAATTGATTTCATGTTCGAATCGAACGGATTGTTTAAAAAATTATAACAATATTTTCAAAGCTATGAGGGTGCTATGTTATAGTAAAGACGTATCCTGTGATGACTCCGTAAACCAAATGTCCGATCAGGCTTGTGATCATGGGCATTGCACCATCGGGATGTCTCCATGGGGTTATGCCAGTAATTGGCTTGTGTATTGGTACGAGTGTTACTAGCCACAAAAACACTCCATAGGCAATTCCTGCAAAAATGATGTTCGTTGCAAACGAAAACACCATCAATGCCAACGCAAAACCCACCCCACCCAAGCCGCCGTTTGCAAAATGCAGAAAAAATATACCTTTTACGTGCAAGTTGGACTCGTCTAGTCTGAAAAGTTTTGTAGATAGGACCTGGTTTTCATGCCACTCCAAAACCCCCCTTAGGCCAAATCGCCTCCATACTGGAATCTCGACTAGTGTCATGATTAGAGTGGCAAAAAGACCAATCAAAAACGCGACAAAAAATGTACCGGCGTCTGGACTGATGTTCATGAGGCGATTCAATATCGGATAATTTTATCCGATATATTTTAGTATCTGATAGACTCATCCGATATTGTGACACAATACGCAGAATTACCTTCACACATACAAAAGAGAATAACGGAGAAGAAACAAAAACTTGGATCAAAAGGACATCTTACTCCAAGAAGAATTAAAGAGATTGACGAACGCATGCGGGTGGACTTTGTTTATAATAGCAACAAAATAGAAGGCAGTACGCTTTCCAGAGGCGAGACTGAGCTAATACTACGAGGAATAACGATAGGAAAAAAGAATATTCCAGACGCATTACGTGGAAAAGACCTCGGAGATATTCTGGTTGCACATAACCATTCCAGTGCAATTGATTTGATTAAAAAAATTGCATTTGATCGAGTTTACAAAGTAACTGAATCAGATATTAAAAAAATTCACGGAATCATAATGAAAGGAGTAATTGCTAGTGCTGGACAATACCGAAATTATGACATATCTGTAAAGGGCGCTGGCTTTACACCGCCTCCATTTTATGACATTTCAAAACACATGAGGGATCTACTGCATGCATTAAACAGCAACCCCGATGAGTTGAGGTCGATTGAGCTTGCGGCACAGATTCATTATGATTTTGCATGGGTTCACCCATTTGAGGATGGAAACGGGAGAATGTCCAGATTATTACTTAATTTGATTCTGGTGAGAAACGGATATCCGTTTGCGGTAATCAAAAGTGTTGACAAGCCGCAATATCTTAGGGCACTACGGGAAATGGACATTTCTGGTAATTTCAAGCCATTTCTGATTTATGTGTCGCGATGTGTAGAGCAGACATTGGATCTTTATCTGGCACCAAAAAAACCCTCAAAAAAGGAAGAATTCCTACCGTTGGCAAAGCTTGCAGGCGGCACGCCTTATTCTGCAGAATACCTAAGCCTGCTCGCAAGAAAGGGACGAATTGATGCTATAAAGGAAGGCAAGACGTGGAAAAGCACCAAAAAAATCATCAGCACCTATCTTAAAGAACAGGGAAAATGACATCATTCCTCCTAGAGAACGGAATCTCTGAGCATTCCACAACGCCGGAATCCTGAGCTGCAAATTCCAATTGCGCTTGCAGAAACCATTGGTGGAATATTTCTGATAGTTGGAATATTGACTAGAATTACTGGAGTGATATTCAGCATAATTCTAGTTGATGCGATATTTCACATACGATGGAATAATGGGTTTTTCATAGCAAAGGGTGGCTGGGATTTTGACTTGGCACTAATTGCTATGACTCTATTTATCGTGGTGATGGGTTCGGGTAGACTATCGATTTCATCTAGTTTGAAGAAAATTCCAAGTTTTCTCCAATAACTCTTTTTTTATTTATTTGATATGAGCACAAAACCTTTGGTCTAACTGACGCCGATTGATGGTTACGCTAGAATCTAAACTGCCTAAAAGACTACATATACCTAAAATCGGTAACTCCATCAAATGAAGACCGCATCAGTCAAGGGGCCAGCACTAGTGGATGTTACCGAGACAACAAAGCCTACTGTCGGCCCAGGCGATATCCTAGTCAAAATGCGGTCCTGTGGAATATGTGGCTCTGATGTGGAAAAGGTCTTTGGCAAATACGGACAGCCATCAATGAGGCTTGGCCATGAGCCTGCGGGAATTATTGTAGAGGTGGGATCAGGCGTTGCTAATTTTCAAAAAGATGATCGTGTCTTTACACATCACCACGTACCGTGTTATTCATGCCATCTTTGTAATCATGGAAACGAGACCATGTGTCCAAAATATTATGAGACAAATCTATCCCCATGCGGATTATCTGAAGAATATGTTGTTCCGGAATGGAATGTTACCCATGGTGGGGTCCTAAAGATTCCAAACGCAATGACCTTTGAAGAGGCAGCAATGATTGAGCCACTCGCATGCTGCGTTCGTGCATGGTCCAAATTCTCGTACAAAAAGGGCGATACATGTGCAGTCTTTGGGGCGGGGCCAACCGGAATGATGCACGTGATGCTTGCGCAGGCAAACGAGTTCTCACGGGTATTTGCCTTTGATGTTAATGACTTTAGATTGGACTTTGCGCGCTCCTTTGGGGCATTTCCTCTAAAATCTGCTGATCCCCAATCCGCACAAAAGGTCCTAACTGAGACCCAAAACCAGGGGGTTGATGTGAGTATAGTAGCAACGGGGGCTCTGTCCGCAATATCTGATGCTCTGTCTGTGACAAGAAAGGGGGGAACAATAGTGTTGTTTGGCGTTCCATCAAAGGGCGCCACAATGAATGTTGACATGAGTGTGGTGTATTCTAAAGAACTTACTCTGACTCCAAGCTATGCCGCATCGGACAAGGACTGCAAGCGAGCACTGGAACTGATATCATCTGGCAAGGTTGCAGCAAAACGGCTCATCACTCACAGATATTCACTGAGCGATTCGCAGAAAGCATTTGAGCATGCACATAGCGGCCAAAACGCCATGAAGATAGTAATAAACGGCTGAGGAAAAGATTAAGAAGGGTCTGGAAACGTCGGAGTTCAGATATGGATTATGGACTCAAAAGCAGAATAGCAAGCATTCTCAAGCCAAACAACGGACGCGGCGTAATGTTGGCAGTAGATCACGGTTATTTTCTTGGACCAACAGAAAAGCTCGAAGTACCAAAAAGAACAATTGCACCAATCGTAAAGTATTGCGATTCCCTTATGGTGACTCGAGGAATAGTCAGAAGCTCAGTTGATCCAAACTTTCCGGTGCCAATCGTACTAAGAGTATCTGGTGGCGCTAGCATCATTGGAGAGGACCTATCCAATGAAGAAATTACAACAAGCATCAAAGATGCAATCAGAATTAACGCAACCGCAGTAACAATGTCAATTTTCGTTGGAGCCAAGTACGAGCACAAGTCCTTGGTTAGCCTTGGAAATCTGGTAAATGAGGCAGAAGAATATGGCTTGCCAGTATTGGCAGTAACTGCAGTCGGAAAAGAGCTTGCAAAAAGAGACGCAAGATACCTATCACTATCATGTAGAATTGCAGCCGAATTTGGCGCACACATGGTCAAGACCTATTATTGCGATGACTTCCAAAAGGTGGTCGCATCTTGCCCCGTCCCAATTATAGTTGCAGGCGGACCAAAGATCCCAGAACGTGATGCACTAGAGTTGACGTACAACTCGATTCGAGCAGGCGCTGCAGGCGTAGATATGGGACGAAACATTTGGCAATCACAATACCCAGTTGCAATGATTAGGGCCGTGCGAGCCATCGTTCACTCTAATTACAATTTGGACCAGGCATACAAGATGTTCCAGCAACTAGCAAAGGGTCAACCACCGCAACAAAACGGAGGCAACTTTAATCAAAACAGACCAAATCCAAACCAAAACAGACCAAACCAACCACGTCCACAACAAAACCAAAACCGCCCACAAGGAAATAGGCCAAACCAGAATAGAAACCAAAACAGACCTCAAGGCAACAGACCAAATCCAAACCAAAACAGACCTCAAGGCAACAGACCAAATCCAAACCAAAACAGACCAAACCAACCACGTCCACAACAAAACCAACCACAAAACAGGCCAAATCCAAATCAAACTAAACAAAATCCAAACCAACAAAGACCACAAAACAAACCATCACAACAAAAACCAAACCAAGGAAAACCAAATCAAAACAAACCACAACAAAAACAACCACAAAGACCAGCACAAGCAAAACCTCCGCAAAAACCACAAAACAAAAAACCAGCACAAGCAAAACAGCAACCAAAACCAGCTGCACAGCCGGCAACTCCGGCACCAGCAGCCAGTAAACCACAGTAGATTTTCTCAAAACCTAATTTCTGAGTCTAATTTCTCTATGTTTGTCTAAAATGAACAAACAACCGCATTTGATTTCTTATGCCAAGTAAGGATGTTGATACTTTCAGCGGAAATAGGATACACTGTACTACTGGGAGTTGGGCTGTTTATTGCTCTAGTAGTATCGCTTATCATCAAGGCAGAAACCAAGTGGCTTGGCACAAAAAAGACCAGTGATTGGTTTTCAACCGCAGGAAGATCTGTCAAAACAGGACTGATATCGACATCAATTGTATCTGCGTGGGTATGGGCAGCCACACTGTTGCAATCCTCCACTGTTGCCTACAAGTTTGGAATATCAGGACCATTTTGGTATGCGGCAGGGGCGACAATTCCGATTGTACTCTTTGGCATACTCGCAATGCAAGTAAAAATGAAATTTCCTAATGTTACTACATTTACTCAAATCATTTATCAAAGATATGGATCACATTCGCACAAGGTCTTTTTGTTCTTTGCAATTTTGACAAATACAATTGTAACATCAATGCTGGTCTTGGGTGGTGCCGCGGTAATTCATGAAATGACTGGGATTAATCTGGAAATTGTCTCATTTTTGATTCCAGTTGGAATTATACTGTATACGTATTTTGGTGGCCTTCGGGCAACATTTCTTGCTGACTATATCAATGTCATAGTGCTATTTGTTGGCGCATTGATTTTTGTTTCATTTGTTTATTTTCTCAGTCCAGAAATTGGAGGAATCTCTGGCATGTATGAAAAGTTACAACAATCATCGATATTGATGCCAGTTAATGGCAATACTATGGGCTCATTTCTTACAATGGCATCTATTGGAGGACTGGTCTTTGGCGTCATAAACATAGTTGGAAATCTTGGAACTGTATTCATTGATCAGTCATACTGGCAACGAGCAATTGCTGCCAAAAACAAAATCGCCGGAAAAGCCTTTCTTACTGGAGGTCTGGTGTGGTTTGCAATCCCATTTGGCGTGGCATCTACGCTTGGACTAGTAGCAGTAGGCCTTGAGATCCCGATATCTGATAATGCTCTAAACAATGGACTCGTGGCCCCCTTTGCAGCCTTTGGGATACTGGATGTGTTTGGGGCAATTCTAATTTTGACAATGCTAGTCACGGCGGTGACTTCGGCAGGCTCGGCACAACTAATGGCAATTTCCTCGCTGATCAGTCAGGACATTTACAAGACTTACAAAAATCCAAACGCCACAACCGAGAAGATCTTTTCTGTCAAGCGAAAATTGGTCATAATACTTGGCATGGCAATGGGATTCTTGGGAATATTACTATTCAACTTGCACCTAAACCTACAGTATCTATATCTAGTAATGGGAATTCTAATTGGTGCTGCAGTCGGACCTGTATGTCTTGCACTGGTGTGGTCAAAAACAAACAGAATTGCCGCAACCCTTGCGGCAGTTACTGGCTTGGCATCTGGAATTGCATCCTGGCTATTATCCACTCATTCCATGTTTGGCTCAATTTCGATTCAGACTACTTCAAATGATATTTCGCTTTTGATTGGCAATGTGGTGTCAATTGGAGTTGGCTTTGCAATTACAATTCTTGGCAGCCTAATCAAATCAGAAAGATTTCATTTTCAAAAAGACACCAGCTTATCACCACAAGAAGAAAATGATGTTGTAATTGAATACAAGAAAATAAAAAAACTCGCACTAATTGTTCCGACAATTTTGGTTGTGATTATCCCACTTTCATTATATTCTTCAGGCTGGGTCTTCTCAGAGACTGGCTTTACGCTGTGGATAGGCTCAATGATTCTATGGGTTGTTGGTGCAGCAATTATCGGAATATTGTATCCAATACTAGAATCAAAGTCAGAGATTTTACAAATCATGAAAAACTCTATACTTGCGTTAACCTTTATTGGAATTGTCGCCTTTGGGCTGTTTTCTCTGTCTTTAGTAAACTCACCAAACAACCAGGCCGTTTTGGGATACTATGTGTATGCAATGTTTGGCATACTGAGCGTGTTTGGACTTGCAGTTGTTATCATAAACAAGAGGCTCAAAAATCTAGTCACTTTCCAAACACGACAACTAGAGGCCGAGCGTGACGATCTAGAGTCTATTGTGGCACAAAAAACCGACCTGCTCTTAAAAAAGGAAAAACTCGCATCAATTGGGCAGCTGTCTGCAAGAATTGCGCATGATCTGAGAAACCCACTCAGTGTTCTGCAGAGCACACTGGACATTCTGCTACTCCGAAACAATGACTATGATGAGAAAACCCTTCTACAATACCAGCGAATGAAGAGGGCAATTGACAGAATGAGTCACCAAATCGATGACGTGCTGGACTATGTACGAGTTACAAATCTGCGAATAGAGGATTGCTCACTGTATGATTTGTTGTCTTTGGTGCTGGAGAAAATAGACATGCCTAGTACGGTTGATTTCAAAATGTCAGTCAGTGACATTCGTTTGGAGTGTGACAAGCTAAAGATTGAAGCTGCCTTTACCAACCTATTTCTTAATGCGATTCAGGCAATTGATGGGGCGGGTAAAATCCGAATACGTGCAGTTGAAAAAGACAAAAATGTCATAATCGAAATAGAAGACTCTGGAGCATTACTTGATGATGAGACACTCAAGAAAATGTTCACTCCGCTTTTTACTACAAAACAGCGAGGAACCGGTCTTGGCTTGGTTAGCTGCAAAAATACAGTAGAGCAACACCATGGTACGATCTCGGTTAAAACAAAACCCACAATATTTGTCATAACGCTGCCCAAAGTTCAGGATCTCCCACGAGATGTCAAATATGACACTGCGACGACCTATTTGCATTTTTGAAAAGATTCTCGGGATTTTTTATGTTTTAAGAAATTTTTGATAGATGGATGTGAGCTATCTTCCAGCTTGGCCTTCTTACCAGAACAAAGGTTGCGCGGCCCTCAATTACAATGTGCTCGCCTGTGAATGCCTTGTTGTCTACTAGCATTCCCTTCTGGATTAGCTCAAACGCTACTATTGCAACGTCCCCAAAGAGACTGATCTTTGGGTTTCGAATGGTATAATCATAATCAGATATTGAGACAAAACGGAGCTCTTCTAGATCAACTGTTGTCTTGTAGTCCTTGAGATCATATGGCGGAACATCGGAAAAAGACGAAAATGCCGAGTCATTTAGCTGGATTTCTCGAAGCGGTGTGAGGTCTTTTGTCTTGCCACACTCAAAAAACGTCTCTATTATTCGTATAATGTCTTCTCTGTCTGACACGGAAATTTACGAGCCTACTCTGACTTTAAGCCTTGGGATTTGGCTTCAAGACATCGAGGCAATCTTTATAAAAATCTCACCAACTCTATACACTGAACATGACATACATCTTGACACAACCATTTCTGGTACTGGTCGAGCTGGTGCTGTAAATTTATACTACAGCGCATTTTTGTGGTGATTAATTTATGGAAAAACTCTCTGGCGCAAAAGCGTTAATCAAAGCATTAGAAAAACAAGGGGTCAAGGAGATCTTTGGGCTACCGGGAGGTGCGAATCTTCCAATGTATGATGAGCTATACAAGAGCAACATCAGACACATTCTAGTAAGACACGAGCAATCCGCTGCCCACATGGCAGACGGCTATGGCAGGGTATCCAGACGGGCAGGTGTGTGCTTTGCAACATCTGGTCCTGGAGCTACTAACATTGTGACAGGCCTTGCAACCGCAAATGCAGATTCATCCCCAATGGTTGCAATCACCGGACAGGTGCCGACTGCAATGATTGGACGTGATGCATTTCAGGAAAGTGACATTATAGGTATAGCAAATCCGGTTGTAAAATATTCATTTCAGCCAATAAAGGCAGTGGACATTCCAGAGGTGGTCAAAAAAGGATTTTATATTGCAGAGACTGGCAGACCAGGCGCCGTTCTTATTGATATTCCAAAAGATGTTCAGACAAACGAAGCAGACATTCCATTCCCAGACGAGGTCAAGATTCGCGGCTATCATCCATGGACCGATCCGGATGTTGTCGCAATAGAAAAGGCAATCAAACTATTACTATCATCAACAAAACCAGTCATACTAGCTGGTGGAGGAGTAATCATATCATCGGCATTTGCGGAATTGCAATCAATTGCGGAATTGCTAATGATTCCCGTAGTATCTACATTCAAGGGCAAGGGAGCATTCCCAGAGACTCATCCATTATCGCTAGGTCCAATAGGCATGCACGGACACGCAGAGGCAAACAAGATAATGTCAGAGGCTGACTGTGTGTTGGCAATTGGCACTCGTTTTTCTGATAGATCGGTTGGGCGATTTGATGAGTTTGAGAAAAATCTCAAGATCATACACTTGGATGTAGACCCTGCAGAGATTGGCAAAAACCAAACAACCAGTGTTGCAGTGGTAGGAGATGTCCGTGCATCACTTAGAATATTCTTAAGATTATTGATACAAAAGGTAACAAAACCATCCGAGGACAATGTATGGATAAAGCACGTAAAGGAAGTAAAGGAATACTGGAAAGAAAACCTCAAGCTACATCCAGGAGAATTGACTGCGGCAAGAATTTTGCGCAAGCTAAGGGAAGTAATGCCGCACCAGTCTATTGTTACAACTGAAGTCGGACAGCACCAAATGTGGGCCTCATTATTCTATGATGTGATATCACCTGGCACTTTCTTTAGCTCAACTGGATTAGGTACAATGGGTTGGGGATTCCCGGCAGCAATTGGTGCAAAGGCAGCAAGACCTGACTTGCCGGTAGTGGACATTGCAGGAGATGGCAGCTTTAACATGACAGAAAACTCGCTAGCTACATCTGTTTTGGATAATTTACCAGTTATTGTGTTCCTAGTAAACAACTACACACTAGGAATGGTTGCACAGTGGCAGCGAACATTCTATGATAGAAGAATGATTGGCGTTGATCAAAAGCAATGCCCTGACTATTGCAAGCTAGCCGAATCATATGGCGCGCAAGGAATCCGAGTCGGAAACTTGGATGAATTGGGCCAAGCAATCAAGGCAGGACTCAAATCCGATGTTGCAACAGTAATTGACATTCCAATTGACCCAGAAGAAGACGTATTGCCGTTTGTAGCGCCAGGAACCTCACTCAAGGACATGATCCTCCCATCTTAGGTGGATACAATGGTGTGGGCAATCCTATCAATTTTAGTAGAAAACAAGCCTGGAATACTATTCAAGGTGACTCATTTGTTTCGTTCTAGAAACTTTAACATTGATTCTATTTCAGTTGGCGTAACTCAAAACCCAGAGTTTTCCAAGATGACAATCACCACAATTGGTGATGAAAAGCAGATAGAGCAAATTGTAAAGCAACTAGACAAAATGATTGACACAATAGAGGTAAAGAGACTAGATGACAAAAAAACCGTATTCAGGGAGTTGTCTTTGTTTCGAGTCAAGGTCTCAAAACCATCGGATTCAATGGAGATAAACAATATTGCAAATTCGTTTGGCGCCAAGGTACACGATGCTCGAAAGGACTCACTCATGGTAGAATTGACCTCCACGCCTGACCAAATTAACAATCTTCAAGAGTTACTTGCACCATACGAAATACTAGACATTGCACGAACAGGTGTTGCAGCACTACAAAGGGGCGGAGACTGATGCGAGTTAGAATATTTGATACCACACTACGAGATGGCGAGCAAACACCAGGTGTTGCATTATCGCCAGAAAAGAAACTATCCATTGCAAAAAGACTGGATGAATTGGGCGTTGATGCAATAGAGGCAGGCTTTCCAGTAATATCTGAAGGAGAGCAACAAGGAATCAAACTAATCACAAAGGCCGGACTAAACGCAGAGATTTGTGGCCTAGCTAGGACCAACAAAAAGGATATCGATGCAGCAATTGACTGCGGTCTCAAATACATTCACACATTCATTGCAACATCGGACATTCACTTGCAGTACAAGCTAAAGATGACTCGAGAGCAGGCACTAGCAAAGGCAATTGAGGCGGTAGAGTATGGCAAAGCACATGGACTACAAGTAGAGTTTTCAGCAGAGGATGCCACTAGAACTGATAGGACATTTCTAAAGCATGTCTTCTCTGAGGTAGCAAAGGCTGGTGCAGACAGAGTGGACATTCCAGATACTGTAGGTTATTCCACTCCTCAATACATTGCAGAAATCACAAAAGACACAATTGCAGCAACCAAGTTACCAGTTTCAGTTCACTGTCACAATGACTTTGGGTTGGCAGTTGCAAATGCCATTTCTGGAATACAGGCGGGGGCTGCATGTGCACATGTTACAATAAATGGAATTGGCGAGCGAGCAGGAAATGCATCACTGGAAGAGCTAGTCATGGCATTACAATGTTTGCAATTTGATGGACAAAAATGGGAAACCGGAATCAACACCAAGCTACTATATGAAACCTCAAAGTTTGTATCAAACTTGGTTGGAATCAAGGTCCAGCCAAACAAGGCAATAGTGGGTGAGAATGCATTTGGCCACGAGTCCGGCATCCACACACATGGCATTTTGAATAATCCATTGACATACGAGCCAATCAGCCCAGAATTAGTTGGCAGAACACGTTGGCTCCAAGTAGGAAAGCATGCCGGCATTCATGGAATATCTGCAATGCTAGAAGAATATGGAGTAAAGCCATCAGAGGATCAGCTAAAGCAAATTTTGGATAAAGTCAAGGGAATTGGTGACCAAGGAAAGCAGGTAACCGAAGTGGAACTATTATCAATAGCAAATGAAATCTTATCAGAGCATCCAATAAAGAGAATAGTCCAGCTAGCCGGATTTTCCGTCTCTACTGGTATAGGTACGATGCCGTATGCGTTTGTCAAGCTAAACATTGATGGGGTTGATTATGTCGGAACTGACTATGGGGTTGGACCAGTTGACGCAGCACTTAGTGCCATTCAGAAAATCACCGGCGAGATTACAAAGGTGCGAGTCAAAGAATACAAGTTGGACTCTATTTCCGGCGGTGCAGATGCACTCTGTGAGGTTACCATTAAAGTCGAGGATGCCTATGGGAATGTCGCATCTGCAAAATCAATTGGAGAGGATATAGTGACCACAAGCGTTCAGGCAGTAATTGAGGGCATTAACCGAATAATGTTCAAAAAAACCCTCAAGCAGAAAAAAATCGGCAGCTAGGACTGACCATACTTGTACAAGATTTCACTAATTACTGGTGATGGTATTGGACCGGAGCTATCAGAATCTGTTGTGTCTGTGTTAGATACGATTCACGACAAATTGGATGTCAAATTTGATATTCAAAAATTGCTTGCCGGTGATATTGCGCTAAAGCAGTATGGCAAGGCATTGCCTGATCAGACATTAGATGCAATCAAAAAGTCTGATGTCTGCATGAAAGCACCTGTTGGCGAGTCTGCCGCCGATGTAATTGTGGTGTTGAGGCGGATGCTTGATTTGTATGCAAACATCAGACCTGCAAAATCATACCCTGGAATGAATGCACTAAAGGATGGAATAGACATGGTCATAGTTAGGGAAAACACCGAAGATCTTTACACTGGACAAGAGTTTGAGGTGCCAGGAGCTGCTGTTGCATTTAGGATTATTTCTGAAAAGGCATCTGAGAAAATTGCAAAATATGCATTTGAGACTGCAAAACTACGAAATGGCAAAAAAAGAGTAACCTGTGTACACAAGTCTAATGTAATGAGAAAAACAGATGGCTTGTTCTCTAGGGTTTGCACCGAGGTCTCTAGATCATACCCTGATGTGTCATTTGATCAAATGTATGTGGATGCATGTGCAATGAATCTCATTAGACGCCCTGAAACATTTGATGTCATAGTTACTACGAATCTCTTTGGTGATATTTTATCTGATGAATCATCCGAAGTAGTCGGTGGTTTAGGAATGGCGCCAGCTGCAAACATTGGTGATAACTTTGCATTATTTGAGCCAGTTCATGGTGCGGCATTTGATATTGCAGGAAAAGGAATTGCAAATCCATCATCGTTTATCTTGTCTGCAAAAATGATGCTTGAATGGTTGGGTAAAAAGCATAATGACTCTAAATGCTTTGATGTTGCCAAGAAATTAGAGTCTGCAGTGTATGGTGTCGTGAATAAGGGAATTAAGACGCAAGATATCGGTGGGACAAAGACTACATCTGAGTTTACTAAAGAAATAATTTCGTTATTCTAGCTGGTCTGGTTCAAATTTGATTCTCCGCGCAATTTGTGGGGGGTATAGACAGAGCACTTCCCTTTGACCTTTTTTCAAAACACTAAACTATCTGACTTCATTATGCAAGACAATGAAAGAAAGTCAGGTTCTTGCCAGACGAAATCTTTCTCAACTTAATGCTACTATAATTGCAGGAATGTTGATCTTTTTAACCATAAATGATTTGATTCCTACTGAACCTATCAAATCTGTAATTGTTGCTTCTACAATATTTGGTTTTTCTTGTCTAGTAATATCAATTGGATTATGTATTGTAGATACAAAACACCAAGTCATGTTTTCAGATGAACGACTAATGAAACGATTTGATTATGCAAAAACATTATTTTTTTCTGGAATTCTTCTCTTGTTTGTAACTGTTGCTTTGGTTTTAATTTCAAGATTCTATTCTTAAAGTAATCTCATCAAATCATTTTTCTAAAATCGAAGTTTTTGAATTTTCTAAATTCTAGCAATGTTTGGGTTTGGAATTGTTTACTGACTGCTCTTTCCAAGACAATCTGATCTGCAAAATACCGAATGCGATCACAATACAGGTAAGAGCAAGTACGATGTTATTTGTATGTAGAGTCGTGGTGGTACTAGATGGTTCAATTTGTAAAAATACACCTTTTTCAAGAGATTGTTGGATGTATGATTGCGGAAGTTTAGCTATATCTCCACTTCTGAATCGATTAATTTCATTTGCTGTAAGTAATACAAAAAATGGTTTATCACCTTCAAAGGTGTATTTAATCATCCCACTGCCAAAGTATTTTCGATCATCGTTGTTCTTTTTTATAGGGAAATTTGCTGTATAGTATTGATTATCCATTAGACTTTTTTCTGAATTCACTGCAAATGGAAACATGATGAAATACTCTTCATCTAACAAGTTCCATGCATCTTCAGGCAGATCTGGAAACTCCATTGTAACTTCAACTGTGATTGGATTTTGTGCACTCAATGCAGTTGTTTTTAATAGCAAATTAGTTTCTGAATGATGACTAGCGATGATTTTACGGATTGTTTGGTTTTCTCCATTCGGAATGTATTCTTGAACTGCAAGAATAGCATCTTTTTCCACCACTATGGGTGGCACAAATTCGTATGTAGGATTAAACAATCCCAAATATGCAATAATCGTCAATATTATTAGTAAAGAAAGACCAAGAACAGTAAAACCGTTGGCTTGTTTTTTAGTTATAGTCATTTCCAATACTCTATTTTTGTGACATCATTATTGCACGTGTTATCAGTGATTTAATTGATTTTAGCGCATCAGGGTTTTTTTCTGAAATTTGTTTTGCAAATTCAAACGCAACAGTGGGCTTGGAATTTCCATATTCCCGTTCAAGAGCATTATACAAATCCCCATTGATTTCTTTTAAGAGATCTTCAAGATTTCCATAATCTATTAGTATTATTTTTTGATCTCCTCCAATACTTTCTTTTGTCATAAAACAATGATCCAGATGTTTTAACAAGCCTAACGAATTTCTATCTGAGAATACAATGTATGGGATGGTAAAAGCATCCAATAATTTTTGATACTTGGCAAAGTTGGAGTTTCCCCCCACATTAACTACTAAAACATCATTATTTGCAAGGTTAAGATCAGGCTCAATTGTTTGTAAGTATTCCGCTATTCCGAACAGATTCTTATCAGATTCACCCTCAGTCAATATGACACATTTTGCAAAAAATATTCTGGTGTCAATCTGATGCTTTAGTCTACTTCTTTGCTGATCAAATTCTTCTTTGTTTATAATTGAGATTTTACTTTGTTCGTTGGCCCTTTTGACATAAATTATGTTTGCAGATTTTTCAAAAATCAGATAATGTGTTAGTTCTGGAGAATGCGTTATTATGATAAATTGATTGGTTTCATTCTCCTGAATTTTTGATATTAATGCTCTCATCTTTGGTGGATGGAGATTGAGTGTAGGCTCGTCCATCAGAATAACTGAATTTTCAGTTCCAAACGCGGTAGTAACCAAATATAGAATTTCAGATATTCCAGAACCGACCTGATCAATCGAATAATGTAATTTTGATGTCTTGTTAACTATGATGATCTTTGGAAATTTCGGCTCGCTTTTGAGATCAACTTTTGACACTCTTGGTCTTTTTTCTATTATGTAATCTAGAATCACATCAAATTCCAGATCATCTGATCTACATAGTTCATCAAAAGCATCTTTAATTGTCGAATATCTTTCCCGGTCTGACAGCTTGGGTGAATTTCGTAAACTAAACAAAAATTGTGCCATATTACTTCCATCTTCTTTTAGATTATCCGTAAACCCTATGTCTTTCTTCTGTGCACGTGATTCTAGGGTATCATTGAACCAATTAGTCTGGCTTGCTTCTCCACCTTGGTTGTAACTTCTCTCGAATTGAATCTCTTTTGCCATCTCTGACATCATTATCTGGTTTAGTCTTATACCGCTACCTGACTGTCTTATTCCATTGGCAAGAATTTTCCCAAGAACGTCTGCAAATGAAAAATCAGTATTACTGTGTGCGTCAATATCCAAAAATGTCATTATGTTTTGAATTATTGTTCTGCCGTTGTCCGGCATATTGTAATTCGAATCTCGTCTATAATTTTCCACTTTAAGAAACCCATTTGGATTAGAGTCGCAGAATCTATTTGTTTCCGATATTGGATTGTTGGATTCCGCTAATCGCTCTAAAACCTCATGAAGCGGAGGTTCCTTGATATCTGGATATCCATCTTTCTCAGTTGATTTATTTGATATCAAAAAATAGCTTGAAACAAAACGACTAAAGAACACTAATCCTAATTTCTTGAATTCTAATTCAACAAACGGTTCAAATCCTGATCTATCAAGACTTTTTCTCCATGAAAGTCGAATTACCAAATATCGAAACAATTCAATTAGATTTTCAAAGTTTTTGAATTCATAAAATCTAGACATGTTATTTGGAGGTTCCAGATGAAAGCTAAGAAATTCTACTAGTAATCGTGATTCTGATCTTGATAGAATCATGTCTGATTCAAGAGACGCACTTGATGTTTTAGGAAACATTTCAGATTCATTAAGGTCTTTTTTATTTGCTAGAGTGTTAACAAGTAATTTCACAATTCTAAAAATATTCGATTTGCCAGAATTATTAGGCCCAGCAATTACATTATTTTTTGCTAATTCTATGGTATTGCCGTTTGAATAAGAATACAGATTATCAAATTTCAAACTGTTAATGTAGACCATAGAAACAATCAGTGCCTTCTTTGTTTAAAATTATCTAAATATGGACGAATGTGAGAATGTGATTAAATCATAGTTCTAAACAGGTCAATTTGAGCCAAATTTGACGCTCATTTAATGCCGTTTGAAACCAAAAATCATCAAATGCCACGCACGTTTGATCAAATGAAAACCTCAAACTCACTCAAACAGGCACATTTGAACGCCTATTTCACAGGCATTGAATTTAATTTCAAACCCGTTTAATTTTTTGATTTAATTAAACGTCTTTTCAAACCGACGTTAAATTATCCAGTTTGAGCGAAATCTTGTCGTATATTTTGATGGACTTGACGTCATTTAGATTCCGCTTGATGTGCCATGAGATAGATTCGTTTATGTCTAGATTCCGTCTGTCTTACGGGGATAGTACGAGAATTTTTTCGTAGTATTAGTATTGATTTAATATATTTCTAAATTTGACTAGATTCAATATTGTACGCTCTTTTTGCCTACTAACTCCAACAAGTCTTTTGGATATTTCTTTCTATATTCTGCGGAAACATCATCAGGGACAAACTTGAGGTTGCTAGTATCTATTGCGGAGCTATATGTGGATGTGAAATAACACTCATACTCTTGCTTAAAGTCAATCTCGGGATCCCTTTTTTCTGACTCGATGAATTTTTTGCTTAGAATGTTATGGTCTATTCCAATTTGGTATGGCACTCTGAAGGGAAACCAGTCCAAGATAAAGCCCAAATCTTTCTTGTATTTGCCTTTCTTCCATAATGCATTAACTCTGTCTACTAATGTCTGATGGGTGTCATCTTTTACTGGAATGTCGAATTGCTTTCCAAGTACCTTCATTGACTCCATCCAGTAGTTATAGTAAAATCCTCGACGCCCATTGGGAGTAGACTCTAGTATAAAATCCGCATCATCTCTTTGAGCCAAGTTTGGCTTCAAAGCATTCATTGCTGATTGGTCTTGCCTCATTCCAGTGTGTGCTGCCTCTGTGAAAAATATTGCAATGAGATCATCTGCTCCCCTAAATGACTGGGCTTTTTCCTGTCTTACCATGGCCCATGCAAAGGCCCTAGTGCCATTTGTAAACTCTATTGTTGGCTCTGGCCCAAATTTCTTTTTTCTGATCAAATCTGATTCATGTATTTTTTCTGCCCCATCCATTGCCTCCTCCCAAGTCATACTGCCTGACTCTATTTTGGGAATGTATTCTGGATCAAAGTATCTAAAAGCATATCTTCCATCTGGATGATCCTTGTCCATGAATAACTCGTAGAGTCTATACAGGACTTCTCTGGCCACTTTGAGCTCATTGCCTGCACCATATAGGATGTCATGACCTGCATAACGATCAAATACGTTGAGTGCAAATGATGTATTTACCGTCTCTGTGGCTCCAAGTTTTCTGGACTTGTTCATAATTACTCGGTGCTGGGTTTGGATTGCCATGTGATAGTCTACTTGGAATGGCGCCAAGTCCTGTATTTGGCCTGTCAGCTTGGATAATGGATTTCCAAGCATTCTCCTAAAGTAGATAATATCTGTAGTAAACGACCAGTTTTTCGTTTTTTTGTATTTCTTTTTTGCTCTCTTTTTTTGTGCAGCAAAGTATGCCTTAGTGTCCTCATCTGATATTCTCATTCTGTATCCTCGTCTGGATTGCTGTTTAGCAAAGCCCATTTTTTGGCACCAATGTTTGCCATGTCTATTAGGGTTCCACGCAACTCCGTGTAGATGTATCTTGGAACCTGTTGTTGGTTTTCTGTATATCTGTCTGCGTCTTTTTCCAGTCTTTTGCAAATTGATTGTGCTTTACCAATCAATGTGTCGTAGTAATTCGACATTCTCTGAGGTATTTCACTCCTATCTGTAGTTTGATTAGAATAAAATTCATCATTAAATTCTTTTTTATATTTGTAAACAGTGTCCTTATCGTATCCTGTTTGTGCAACTATGTATGGTACTTCAAATCCCTGAGAAAGAAGATTCCAAATCTTGGATTTGATTTCTTTTTCTTCTTTTTTTGTTGGACGTCCAGCTCTTCTCATTACTTGTTTTGTAAACTCCTAATAGATAAAACCAACTTCGTAAGTCCATTAGGTGCATCATCTTATATTGTCAAGGTGATCTGAATGAAAATTCATAACACATTTATTACGGAACTAGTTTTACCAAAAACCGGATTTTTAATTATAGAATTATAGAACTATAATTTTTTTTCCAAGAAAAAATGATCACAAAAAATATCAGAGTTATGAACTTGATTTTTTCTTTTCCCAATTATTCCCAATTATTTTCTATCTAACACATGACAAACCATTCCTAATTTTGGCAAATTATGTAGGAATGGTGTGGAAAATGAACATCTTTTACATTAAGAATATTTTTGTATAATCAAATTCACTTGACAATCATACATAGAGAACATGAATAGTCAGGCACACTATTATCAAAATGCTCAAAACAAGTTAAATCCTCAAAGCAAATTACATTTAGTCCAAAACCCAATAAGGCACCATATTCGAATTATTCCATTGGATGCTCATTACACTAAAACCACAAGACCAGACCCAAGCTCAGAAGGAAAAACATACTCTGATCATACCTTACTAAAAAACACCATACACTGCTGTGACCAATTCAAGGAATTCTGCAAAAAGTTCCCAAGCTGGAGCTACGAATTAGGAAGATTCACCATCATTGATTCAATCACCTATGATTCCAATACGCAAACGCAAATCAACTATTGCCCATTTTGCGGGCAGAAAATCAAATACAAGCAGGTAAAGTCCTAGGCTATCTCGTTTTCACACTGTGTGGAGCATACTGGCTTTCCAAAGTTTCCCTCATATTCCCGTCCACAATGGACGCACTTTCTAAAGCTCATCAGAATCATTACGCATCCATCGCATATAATGTTGCACTAACATTGTTAAGTCGATATTATACAATCATGGAATGGTGAATTTTCTGGCAAAATGCAGAATCTGTAATACTGAATTTGCCATACCCGACATGGGCCCATGCACGGACCTAGAGTACAAATCCTACATTTCTGATTCAGGCTTTGTGTGCAAGTGCGGCAAAAACGATTGGACACTCATACCATAAAATCAGGCGAACTTGTTTTATGCAATGAATGCCGTATTATAACCATGGTCCTAGTCTATGTCGGAATTGGAATTGCAGTACTGATTGCCATATTCTTATTCAAAAAGATACTCTCCTCATCGCCCTCCAATGCATTCAAGTTTGAGATATTTTGCAAAAAGTGCGGAGCAAAAACCGGCGGACTCAAATGCTCAAGGTGCGAGAGCTCCTCAAAAAAGCAAAACTGGAGATAATCTAGAAAAAAACGAGTTCTAAGGGATGATATAGTCTGCCCTTGCGTGAACTCTTTGCATGTATTGGCTGTCTGTTATTGCCGGCCTCAGATACGAGAACTGGATCACATTACCTGGGCTTGCCTTGCAGTCAGCAACTGTTATCGGGTATCCGTTGCTTCCATCAACCACACATCCCCTTTCCGTTACTGCAATCACTGTTGCAGTCTCTGTAACACTGACTGGAATCCAGTGTGCTACTGGGGCTATGGTGGTGAGGACCAGTACAGAAAACACCGCAACGCCAAGTGATGTGAACAACACCCGAGGCGTCAGTACTTTTTGGACTTGTGTTTGCATGTTTTATTCCTCGGGTAATAATACGTGATTGTCTCTTAAAAGCACAGCGATGATCTCACCAACTAGTGCTAATCATATCAAAAAAACAAAACTAGAAATTACCCATTTTACATTCTCAAAAAGATTTTTGCACTTTATTTTACATCAGATGATGGCGGATTGATTGACCAAAAAAACATCATCAGACACAATGGTATCATGCAAACTATACCAGCTATAACAAACACGACATAGTATCCAGAGTGCAATCCCGGAACCAGCGGCCCGGGAAATACTGCATAGGCCCAGACAAATATCACAAAGCCTACGATTAGTTTGTTTTTTCGTATGATCTGCTTCCAAGACAGTTTTGCCTTTTTGATATAGCATTTTTTGCATCGTGTATGGTCATCTGTCATGCATGATGTGCATACTGTCTTTGAGCAAAAGTAGCATTTCCTGTCCCCAAATGCAGAGCTGCAAAATTCACAGATTCCCAATTACATCAATTGGGGTTTGCAGTTTATCTTTTTTTGGTATTGTTGAATAACACCAGATTAAAAAGCACGTAGTCACCATGGCTCACGTGGCAAAACCACTTGATAACACATTAGAAGCATTTCAAAATATTGAAGATGCAATATCCGACATTAGATCACAGAAAAATGTCATGACCAATCCAGCAATGATTTCAGATTATGATAAAATATTGGCCTATCTGGAAAAAGCATCAGATGATTTAATCAATGCGATTGTGATATTTCGGAGACATGAAGGGTCTCTGTAAATGCGTCCATTGTTCCCAAATAGTTGCAATTCTTGCACAGATAAAACATAGTGCCGTTTGAATGACTTACAAACTCTTGGGGTTCTGCTTTTGGGCAGTTTGGCCTTCTGGAACCGTGTCTGTTCATGCTCTCTTGTTGTGAAATTGGTATAAAAGGATGAAACCTCTCTAGTTCAAAGAATTGAACTAATGAATTTGACTATGGTGAAAGTCGCTCTGGGTCTCGAGGATACAGAACAACTTCGCGCACATTATCAGTACCAATGATTACTGTCATCAGTCTGTCAAGGCCCATTCCCCAACCAGAGTGAGGCGGCATGCCCCAATCAAATGCACGAAGGTGGTCCTCAAATGATGCAGGGTCCAATCCTTGTTCTGCAATTCGTGCCTTGAGAGTACTAGGATCGTGCAGCCTTCTGCCACCTGATGATAATTCCAGATACCCATATTGCAGATCAAATGAGCGAGAAATTTTTGGGTCATCGTCCCTTGGATGGATGTAAAATGGCTTGAGACTCATGGGCCAATCAAGCAAAAAGAAAAGCCCCGGATGTGACTCGCCGACTAGTTTTAAGTGCGAGTCCATCAAGTCATCGCCAAATTTTAGGTCAATTCCCTTTTGTGATAATTCTGATATTATCTGCGAATATGTTATTCTATCAAACGGTGTTTTTGGAACTTCTAGTTTTCGCTCCAATATGGCAAGCTCTGTCTGGCAGTTTGCAATCACATCTTTGAACACTTGGACCACCAAGTCCTCTAGGATTTGTATCACATCGGTATAGTCCATAAATGCGGCTTCCAAGTCTATTGATGTAAATTCAGATAAATGACGACCAGTGTGGGATTTTTCTGCGCGATAAAACGATGCTATCTCAAAGACTCGCTCAAGACCAATAGTCATTTGCTCTTTGTATAGTTGTGGTGATTGTGCCAAGTATGCTTTTTTGCCAAAATATTCCAGCGAGAACAGGTTTGCACCACCCTCGCTTGCACTGCCAATTATTTTTGGTGTTGTGATTTCGATGAATCGTTTTTCCAAAAATGTCTTGCGCAATGATGCCAACACAGTAGAGCGAATCTTGAAAATGGCAGCCACTCGCTGGTTGCGCAAATCCAGCGCACGAGAATTTAGTCGATTATCAATGTTTGATTCCAGTCTGCCGATTGGGTCAATTGGCAATGGATGGACCGCCTTGGTCAAAATGTCAATTGCCTCGGCTTTGATCTCATATGCAAAGTCACGCGCCTTGGTTCCTTGGACCACTCCCTGCACCATGATCACTGTCTGGCGCGTCAGATCTTCAGGCAGTGCAATGTCTTTGACTATAATTTGGGCAAGACCGGTAACATCACGCACAGTCAAAAATGACATTTTGCCCAGTTTGCGCAGGTCTTCTACCCAGCCGCCAATTACTACTTGCTTTCCTTCTAGTGATATTGAAATCTGGTCAATGTCATGGGTTTTTTTGAACTTCATTTCTTTTCCTCAAACTCTATTACCAAATCCAGCTGGCGCAGCTCTTTTACAATCTTTGCTACCTGGATTACATCTATTGGGAATCTACTGGTGTATTTGCCGGATATTATGGCCTTTGTCTTTTGCAGCCCGCCTGGTGCCCATACAGCATTAATCGATAATAATTTGGCTGGAAAGAACAAGTCCTCGATGAATTTTCTATCCGATGCCTCTGATTCTACTAACCAGAGTTTGCCAGAGAACTCGCCAGACAATGCTCTGTATAGGGTACGGCTTTTTCTGGTGGACTCGATGTCTGATTTGGACAGGTACATTATATTATTGAGGCCGATTTGGCGGCATGAATTTAGCGAAAACTTGTCGATTTCTGGAATTGTTTTGGCAAGCTTGGCAAGCTTCATTGACGCATCAACGTCTGCTTTGGTCAGCTGTCCTGACTCTAGCTTTGATTCACACTGGGGACAAAGAACGGAATTTTTTGCATCAAATGTACAGATTGGGACTTGCAATGTATCGAATCAAAATAAAACAAAGTTAAATGTTGCCCCTGATCCAAATTATTAGATCCATGAGTTTTCTGTCCGTACAAGATCTAAACACGATATATCATTCCGACAAAGGACCAGTCCGAGCAGTGCAAAACGTCTCGTTTTCTATTGATGATGGCGAATCTGTGGGTGTGGTGGGCGAATCAGCATGCGGCAAAAGCACGCTAGGCCTATCAATAATTAGGACCATTCCAGGAGGCGTGATACAATCCGGCAAAATCCTCCTGGATGGCGTTTCTATTTTGGATTTGCCAAATTCCGAGTTTGACTCGCAATATAGGTGGAAGAAAATTGCAATGATCTTCCAAGGTGCCATGAACTCACTGGACCCAGTTTATACAATATCTCAGCAATTTTCCGATGTTCTAAAGCAGCACAAATCCCAAGATAATCACCAAGCCCTGATGAAATCCGCATTATCCGAAGTTGGACTGGATGAATCGGTCCTAAAAAAATATCCTCACGAGCTTTCTGGTGGAATGAAGCAGCGAGTTATAATTGCAATGGCCTTACTATTGCACCCAAAGCTAGTCATTGCCGATGAGCCAACAACCGCACTGGATGTCCTAATACAATCACAAATTCTGAACCTCTTCAAGTCACTAAAAAAACAAGGAGTCTCTTTTGTTGTAATATCACATGATCTGGCGGTAATATCAGAGATTTGTGAAAAAATAGGAATCATGTATGCAGGACAAATGGTAGAGTTTGGAGCATCACACCAAATCCTTCAAAACCCAAAACACCCATACACAAAGGCGCTAATCCAGTCAATCCCTAGATTACACGACACCAAAAAGCCACAATACATACCTGGCAGCCCACCTAGCCTTCAAAACCCAAAGCCCGGCTGCCAATTCGCAGACAGATGCAAGGATGTCATGGATAAATGCAAGCAAGACCCGATTCTAACTAAAACCGACTCGGGCTATGTGCAGTGCTGGCTCTATGAATAACTCTTCACAATAGGAAAGCACGAATCGATAATTCGCAATACCTCGGATCGAATGACCTTTCTGTCAATTGATACCCAGACCCGGTATTTTTTTATCGTAAATGATATGGTTTGTACCTTTTCGCGCTCCTCCCACGCAAACTGGATCTTTCCCAGTGCTTTATCGAACTTGCTCTCCATGTCTGTTTTGATTGCAATGTGGGAGAACTGGTTTTTTGTAGCAGTCGAGTCCAACAATGGTGCTAGCTTGTCGCGCCTTTTGTAGGCCAAAAGATTACCATCTGAATTAATTATTCCAACAAATCTAATGTATGGGCTGATTCCAGTTATTCTATCACAGATTACCTCGAGCTCTTTTTTTGCCATTTTCCTTGATTGTGTAATTACCGTATTTTAATATCGCCCTCTATAATGGCTTAATAATCATCGACCATTCCGAATTCTATTGGATTTATCTGTAATCTTTCCATTTGCTGATGAAATAGGTTATGTCGGGTTGGCCTTGGTCAGCTTTTTTGGCTCACTGATTCCGTTTGTTCCATTGCCTTCATTCATCTTTTTGGCTACCATGTCGGCAGGCGAGAAATTCAACATTCACTATTTGGCGCTAATTGCGGCAATCACATCTACGGTAGCAAAGCAGATCATATTTCTAATATCATATGAGGGAAGGCGAATAATCAACGAAAAGACTCGAGCCAGAATGAAACCATTTGAGAGACTAGTAAAGCGATATGGCGCAGCGGCCGCATTTGTGGCAGCAGCTACTCCAATTCCGGATGATCTGATTTATGTTCCATTGGGGCTGGCAAAGTATAACCCAGTCAGATTTTTCATTGCCACCTTGGTAGGCAAGATAATTCTGTGCTATGTGATAGTGCTGATTGCGCATTATTTTGGAATGAACTATGTAGATCCGTTCTTGGAGGACATTAAAGATCCGACCGTGATTTATGTTGGATTTGCCGCATTTGTGGCAATAATGGTGGGCTCTGTGTTTTTGGTGTTGCGCCTAAACTGGGAGCGACTCTTGGGCAGGTTTGCCCCCTGGACTATACAAAAAGACGACGACTAGACACTGAAATTCCATTTTTTGTCCAGCCCCACTTTGATTCCAATTCTTGGGGCTGAGCGTATCTTTGATACTTTGATTCCCTCTGTGATGTATAGGGAATCAGATTCTATCAAGTCCTCACCGTATTGTTTTTTTGTTATGTCTAGCGCAATGGCAAGTTTTGCAGGACCATTTGCCAGATTTGCCAGGTCTTTGCTTTTCCTGTTTTTCATCATTATATCGATGCCGTCTTGGGGTTTAATCGCTCGAATCAAAACCGCACCAGCAGAATAGTTTTTGTTTCTTGCAACAACATTCATGCAGTGATACATTCCATATGTGAAATACACATAGGCACAGCCAACCTTTCCAAACATTGCCTGGTTTCTTGGAGTGATTGTATGGTGTGCATGGCTTGCAGGATCATCTGATTGTCTGTATGCCTCAGTTTCCGTAATTATTCCAGATATGGTGGTTTTACCTATTTTCCGCACTAGTGTCTTTCCCAGTAATTGGCGCGCAACCTTGACTGTATCCTGCAAATAAAACCCTCTGTCTAGTCTATCCATGACTTGCTAGTTTTGCAAGAGTTGCAATGTCTTTTTCAAATGTTGCGGCCAGTTCCTGATTGTATATTATTGCGGCAGGATGAAACGTCAAAAAGAATTTCTTGCCATCTTTTTCTATTATTTTTCCCCGATGTTTTGTAATTTCACCTTGGCCCAAAACAGAATTGCTGGCAGTGTTTCCCAAAATACAGATTATCTCTGGCTTGATGGTATTGATTTCCGCCTCTAAGTATTGATGGCATGATTCTCGTTCTGACTCTGTTGGGACGCGGTTGTTTGGGGGACGGCACTTTACCACATTTGTAATGTATATGGAGTCTCGTGCAATGCCATTTTTTGCCAGCGCATCGGATAGTTTCTTTCCAGCCGAGCCAACAAATGGCTCACCCTGCATGTCTTCGGTTCTGCCCGGCGCCTCGCCAATAAAGATTATCTTGGCATTTGGGTTGCCTTTGCCTGGCACTGCATTGGTACGAGTCTTGCATAATTCACACTTTGTACATGTTTTCACTGATTCCCGTATGTCTTCTATGGTCATGATATTCCCCGTATGGTTGCCACCCCTCTAATGGTAGGGCCGCCGTTTCCCATCTTCATTTGTTGCATTGGGTCTCCTTTGCCACAGTTTGTGATTGGCCTGACCGTAAAATCATTGCCACATGCATCAATTGATGAGAAAAACTCTGGCGCTGTGCCAACAATAATGACATCGCGAAGTAATTCGCCAATTTCACCATTTTCTATTTTGTGTGCATATTGAGCAGAGATGCTCCAGTTGTGGCGTTTCATGTCAATTGATGGCACCTTCATGTTTGAGATATAGTATCCATGTTTTGTGTCTTTGATGATCTCCTGAGGATCCCAGTTGCCTGCCTCAATGCATGTGCATGCCATTCTGATTAGTGGCATGAACCCGTATGATGTTGCCCTCATGCTGGAATTTGGCTCTACTCCAAACATACTGGCAGTCTCTCTGCTATGCATGTGGTTGACTAGAATTCCATCTTCGACCAGTTTTTTCTTTTGCGATTTAACTCCCTCATCATCAAACTCGTACCAACCAAGACTGCCTGGAATGGTGGGATCATCAATTACGTTTAGCGATTGTGAGCCTACCTTTTGTCCAAGCATTCCTGCCCACCATGCTCCGCCCGCCCAGGCCATTTCTTTTCCCAACACCCTGTCTGCTTCCGATGGATGGCCTAGTATTTCATGAGTCAATAATGCCACAAAGTCTGGATTCATCACAAGTGCTGCTTTTTCCTCTTTTGGCTGCTTTGCATCCAATAATGATGCGGTATTATCAGAGATTTCACTTGCCACATCAAAGACATTGGCTAGCTTTTCCAATCCCCCACGCCCGCCTTCAGTAATGTTGATGGATTGAGTCATACCATACTGATGGGCGGTTGCAACCATGTCTATTGTGCTGTCAGTATAGTTTTGTGTTATCTTGGCGCCTTCACTACTCTCAAAATATTTCCCAGTCAGAGTAATTATTCCAGAAACCAAACTTTTTGATATTTTGGGATTTTGCCGTATTGTTTTATCTAAATCCTGGGATATCTTGGTCATCTCAGAAACATCAATTTCTTTTTGTATTGGATAGTTGATTGTTTTTTGCTGAACTGAAATATCGGATAATGCTATCTTGGCCTTTTTCTGAATGGATTTTGCAGCCTTTATTGCTGATATGATGCCGTCCTCAATTTTATCACTATGACTAGTAGAGAAAAACCCCCAAGCCCCATCATACAAAACCCTGATTCCAATTCCACTATCCTGAATGATAGTGGATTGCTCTATGATGCCGTTTTCTATTGTGATTCCATTTTTTGTTATATTTTCAATTCTTATGTCACAATATGCGGCGCCATGTTTTTGAGCAATTCTAATTGCTTTTTGCCCATCAAACATGATTTTTTTACAATATGCCAGTTGTTAATTGTTGCCTGAGATTATTGGCATTGTGTAATAGTATTCATCCTCAAAGGTATAGTCGTTTTTGCCTTTTTTGCGCAACGCCATGAAATACTCATTACAAACAGAATAGAACTCGGTGTTCTTGTCCATGTGTTTTGGTTTTGGGTTTTTGGTTATTTTGTGGAGTGTTGAAAGTTTTTGATTATTCTGCTATGTTTTGGTCATACTGCGGTCTTGTGCCCTAAGGGTAATGAAAATGTCACAGTGGTTCCAGAATTTGGAGCGCTCAGCAGGCTAATTTTTCCACCATGAGCCTCTATGATCCCCTTGCAGATTGACAAACCAAGCCCACTGCCGCCTTTTTCCCGGGTTAATGATGCATCTGCTTGGTAGAATTTTGTAAACAACTTATCTTGTCTTTCGTATGGTATGCCTGATCCATTATCACTCACTGATATTTTCAGCTCATCCCGAGTTTCCTCAGATGATAGTCGGATGATCCCAGTCTCTGGTTTTACTGCCTTGAGGCTATTTTTTATTAAATTTGTTAAAACTTGGATTATTCTATCAGAATCATGCGGTATGATGCTTGTGCCAATTTCATTTATTATGGAAATTTTCTCTTCCTCCGCCTGCGGCTGTAGTGTTTGAATTGATTTTGTTACGGTATCGCGAATGTCGGTGTCCTCTTTTTTCATCTTTAGCTGGCCTAGCTCTAGTTTTTGTACATCAAGCAAGTCTGAGATCAACTGCAACAATGACGCGGCGCTTGACTTTATGATGGATACTCGTTCCTTTTGCTTTTCTGTCATGTCTCCTAAATGCCCGCTGAGCAAAATGTCCGCATACCCTCGGATTGGAACTAGTGGCGTTTTGAGCTCGTGCGTGATCATGGCAAGGAACTCGTCTTTTGCAGTGTCCATCTTTTTTGCCTCTTCTTCCTTTAGGTGAATTGTCTCTGACATTGTGTTGAAGCTAGATGCAAGCTCACCAATTTCGTCTTTGGCAGAATATTCGATTTTCTCACCATATGTTCCCTCTCTGACACGAGACAGCGCACCTGTGATCTTTTGCAGCGGGCTTAGTGATCTTCTGATCGTATATAGTACGATAACAAATATGGCGATATCTACTCCAATTACTACCAGTGTGATTATCTGTCCTTGGTCTCGCTGTTCAAGTCTGTCCGTATTCCACATGTCGAGCATTACATCAATCGAATCTATCAGGGATTGTCTTTGGCTGTTTATTCGTGAAACTGGATTGTCCAGTTCATTGGAGTATAATGATTTTGTCTCTATTGTCTTGACTCGCAGTCCAACTGCCTCCCATAGTAAATCCAACTCATCAAGTGATTGTGAGTTTTCTCTAGGTATTGGTACAAGATTTTCTGGTTTGATGTTTGTGCCACTCAAGTCCAGGCCGTCCAATGGTAATTGCAATAGTTTTCTCATTCCAGCATCAAATGTAGTTCTGGATTTGTGCAGGCTTTGCTTTGCCTCATCTTCCTGGCCAAGCGACACTAGTAATGCATTTTGCCCTATTGTCTTTGCTGTCTCTCGTAATTCAAGCGCAATCTCTTGGTGTCGATTATAGTCCCTGCTCAATATCTCCAAATCGCGTGTAAGTGCATCCGCAGTCAGGATAAGCTCGGTGTTTTTTTCCAAAACATAGTTCACTGCATTGACCACATCCTTGTTGTAAATTGATGTTGTTTGGATCTCCAGCGCATCCGTTCTGTATGAACTCCAGATTTTGTTCACATTCTCATAGTCTGATAGTACACTGTTTGGTATTGCAGCTACTACTTGTCCTCGAATTGTACCGCCATTTTTCAGCGTAGACAACACGGCATCGAATTCACTGATCTCTTTTTCTAGCTGAGGCCTGTCCGTCTCCTTTCCATTTGCAATTGATCCTGCAAGGCCTGCGATTGTCTCTACTTTGGTCTTGAGGTCTCCCGCGCGAATAATGGAATATGACTCGTTTGTAGTTGATATCTGGGTGTTATACAGAACAAAGAGATTAAAGAACGCAACTCCTATCAAAACCCCGACAAGAAGGTACGTCTTGCTGATAATCTTCATTTTTAGCTATTCTAGTTCCTGATATGGTATAAAAACCACGATCAAATTATTGTTAGTAGTTGTCAGAAGAATTCTTACGCATAGCAAAAGAGGAGGTTAGCCAAGATATTGCCGAGATTGGTAATCTGCTAAATCACTGTTCCAATGATGCAGACATTACAAAACATGCATCAGACATAGAAAAACACATCCACAAAATAAAGGGACTAGCACCAATGATGGGCCAAGAACAAATAGGAAATATAGCAACACTGCTTGATAAACTTCTCAAAGTCGTTTTGTCTGGAAAGACAATCCCTGGAACTCATCACACTCTTACCCAATCATATGGATTCATGAAAAGTGCAATTGATGGAAATCTAACAAATTACGATATACTGTACTTAGAAATCACGCAATCTCACAAGGATCTATTATAGAAATTCTCTTAAGTTATGACATTTGAGGTGTTGATATGGCACGAGTGATGATAGCAGATGATTCAGATGCAATCCGATTGGTACTACAAGACATACTTGGTATTGGAGGGCATGAAATCGTTGCCGAGGCACAAAACGGAGCAGAAGCAGTTGAAATGTTCTCACAGGTAAACCCAGATGTTCTGTTGTTGGATCTTGCAATGCCAAAAAAGGATGGACTAACGGTAGTCAAAGAAGTGATTGGAAAGCACCCAAATGCAAAAATCATCCTAATCACCGCAAGCGATAATCAAAATGTAATAAATGAGTGTCTTCAATATGGTGCAAAATCATTCATCTCAAAGCCGTTTGACTTTGATTATGTCTTGAAATTAATCAACGATGTTACAAAATAATTATTTTAGCCAGCTAAATCCCTTACTGGTTAGCAGTTTGGCGTTTTCCAACTTGAATTTATCATTACATCTAAGGCACAGATAATCCAAAAGAATCTCACCAAAGACCTCAGCGCAGTCATTGCAGGTGTACATGTTTTCTTGTACTCTATAATCCACACCAAAGACCTTGATGTCTTGGTGGCATTTTGGACACTTGTCCTCAATATATGATGCCGCAGATGTGACATTTCCGCATTTATAGTGCTCTATTATTTTTTCCTGCTTGAAATTCGTTCCCTTGCACTTTGGGCAATGAAATGTCTGGGCCACTCTAACTGAGCTGCACCTAGGACATGCGATTTCCTTTATGTCGTCAATTTGTATTGCTTTTTTGTTTGATACGAGTCGTTTTATTTGTGGTATGATCTCTAATTCTTCCTTGCCTAGTTGCTGTTGTATTCTTAATAGGGAAATCTGAGTAGAGTTCGTCATTAGGTTCTCAAGCATTTGCTCCGAGTTCTCATCCAGTCCTTGAGTTTCCTCGGTTTTCAGTGTCTCAATTATCTGTCTGATGTTCTCTAGTCTGATTGGTTTTGGGAGATATTGGTATGCACCTTGGGCAATCACGTCTTTGATCGAGTCCTCGCTTTTTTCCCTGGCTGTCTCAATTATGACTTTGACATCTGGACGCAGAGTAAGCATTTGAGTCATGATTGAATACCCTGTCATGTCTGGCAGATTGTAATCCAAAAACACAAGTGGGACCTTACCTGCCTCAACTAGTTCCTTAAATGATTCTATTCCGGTTTTGCCATTTTGACAGTGGTGAATTCTTTTGAGTCCAAGCTTGTTTAGAAATTCCTTGAGCAAAATGCCCACTGCCGGACTGTCTTCTATTATCAGTACATCTTTTTCTTCAATGCTTGACAATGTTTGATGTTTTTGCATCGAGTATGAAAAGTTTGGTTTGCTTTAGTTATGGTTAATAGTGCGAAAACGACTTTGTAATTCATGTCAAAGGCAGTAGCAGATACCAGCGTGATAATTAGCGGCTATATAACAAAACAAATCGAATCAAAATCGTTACAAAACATTGACCTGATAATTCCAGTGGCAGCATTGGATGAGTTACAGTCCCAGGCATCACAAGGGCGAGAGCAAGGATTCGTTGGGCTGGAGGAGATAAAAAAAATACAAAAACTATGCCAGCAAAACAATATCTCGGTACAGTTCATCGGGCAGAGGCCAAATCTTGAGGACATTAAGCTAGCAAAGCATGGGAGAATTGATGCCATCATAAAAGACGTGGCAAAGCAGAACAATGCCACATTGTATACTGCAGATTATGTCCAAGGCCTAACTGCAGAGGCAGAAGGTGTCTTGGTAGTGTACCAAAAATCAGAAAATTTTTTACCGCAAAATCTCGAGTTTTTGAGATTCTTTGATCATACCACAATGAGTGTTCACCTAAAAGAGAATAATCCACCACTTGCAAAGCGTGGCAAGCCAGGCGCATTTGAGCTGGTAAAACTCGAAGATGCTGCACTGTCTGATGAATATTTGGAGCTAATCAGCACGCAAATTCTTGAGGCAAGCAAGGTATCAAATGCCGGAACAATAGAGATCTCCAAATCTGGCGCACTTGTCATACAGTATGCCGATTATCGCATAGCCATAACCAGGCCGCCATTTTCCGAATCCCATGAAATAACTATAGTGCACCCAATCACAAAGATGTCACTAGATCAGTATGGCCTGTCTGAGAAACTAATGACCAGACTATCCGAGCAGGCAGATGGAATAATAATATCTGGCTCTCCTGGCTCTGGCAAAAGTACGCTAGCGTCAAGCATTGCAAATTTTTATGCAGCCAAGGGAAACATTGTCAAGACATTCGAGTCGCCAAGGGATTTGCAAGTTGATACGGGAATCACCCAATACACAAAACTGGAGGGAAGCTTTGAAAATTCGGCAGACATTTTACTATTGGTAAGGCCAGACTATACAATATTTGATGAGGTTCGACGACAGGAAGATTTTAGGATATTTGCAGATTTGAGATTGGCAGGGGTGGGCATGGTGGGTGTGGTACATGCAAACATGCCACTTGATGCAGTGCAGAGATTCATTGGAAAAATAGAACTTGGTATGATACCGAGTGTGATTGATACCGTTGTATTTGTCAAAAATGGCATGGTCTCAAAAATCTATGATCTTGAGCTCAAAGTCAAGGTCCCATCTGGAATGGTAGAGCAGGACTTGGCAAGACCTGTAATTGAGATCTCGGATTTTGAATCCGGATTGTTAGAATATGAAATCTATACCTTTGGTGAGGAAAATGTAATTGTTCCAGTAAATGAGTCTGAAACCCAGTCTGGCGTTCACAAGCTAGCCGCGGAAAAAATTCGAGAAACAATGAGGCGCTTTGATCCAAACCCCAAAATCGAGATTCTATCGGACAATAGCGTCAAGGTAATGGTCAAAAAGGATTCCATACCATCATTGATAGGAAAAGGAGGCTCTACTATCAGTGAGCTTGAAAAAATCCTACACGTGCATATTGATGTAGTGGAAAAAGAATCCGAATCACACGAGTCACATGAACGCTCTGGCGGTGTGCGCTTTGATTTTTCCGAGTCAACTAATTCTTTGATGTTTGATGTAGACAAGCGTTACAATGGAGCCCTGGCAGAAATCTACGTAAATGATAGGTATGTTGCTACGGCACGGGTTGCAAGGCACGGCAAGATCAAAATATCTAAACGATCAGATGAAGGAAAAGCGCTATCAAGACTGGCCTCATCAAAGAGCGATATTGAGATAACGATCAAGGATTTTTAAAACCATCAAGAAGCTTTTGGTTTGATTTCAGATATGCAATGAATTTTCGCAGCTGCTTTATTGTTTTTGGGTTTAGGTGATGCTCAATTCCCTCTGCGTCCTGGTTTGCGGTGTCATGCTCTATTCCAAGTATCTCAAAGAACTCGAGCAAAATTCCGTGCTTTTGTCGAACAGCGTCTGCAACGCTATTTCCTTTTGGAGTGAGATTGATGCCATGGTATTTTTCGTATTTTAGGTAGCCGTTTTCGTCTAGTCTTTTGAGCATCTTGGTAACACTTGGTGCACTCACATTCATGTATCTTGAAATGTCCAGCGTTGTGGCATATCCTTTGAGCTCTACTAGTTCTGATATGACCTCCAAATAGTCTTCCATTCTGGATAGGTCTGATTTGGAGGACTTGTGTGCCGCTTTGATTGATTCTAATCGTATCTCGCTCTTTTTCTTCAAATTGGTTTCCTAAACAATGCGTGTCTTATATTCTAGTCTAAGACTGATTTGGATAATTGGTTTTTAATGACCTGTATGGTTTTGTAATTTTGTGGCAACTCGAGCCCAAGTATTAATTCCAATCATTATAGCTGCGGCAATAATCGGCGTGGTCGGCATGCTATCACTTCCAAAGGATATCAAACTGGAGCAATCCGAATTCCCACGGGGAATCGTAAAGATTGATGATGTTACGCTTCAGGTCCAAATTGCTGACACAAAACCACTCCAAACAAGGGGCCTGATGTTCCAAGAAAAACTTCCATATGATCAAGGGATGTTGTTTGTCTTTGAGGAAGAAGGAGTCCGCTCAATGTGGATGCTAAACATGCAGTTCTCACTAGATGTGCTCTGGATTGATGCCGACGGAAACGTTTTGCACATAGAAAAGGACACTCAGCCCTGCAAGTCCGCACTTGAAACCGTGGGGTGCACTTTTACAAATGGTAATGACACTGCAGCAAAATATGTACTAGAGGTGACTGCAGGGTTTGTTGATAAATATAACATAACACAAGACTCCAAACTAGAATTGATATCAGTGTGATTATCTGGAAAGGCTTATCTGTAGTAGTCTGATTTTTACAAAAATCTATGAACAAAGTAATTCCAATCGTAATTGGTACAGCAATTGTCATGTTGATTGGAATTGCAGTATTTGTGTCTGATTTCGTCCCAGCAGAGCCCCCAATTGAACAAAAAGAACACACTTCAACATATCTCACATTAAATGGATTGATCAAAGAAAAACTTGAATCTCAACAAATCCAAATGTCGTCCCCAATTAAGCTAAGCAAGCAAGATGATCTGCAAAAGTATTGCTCATTTTTCACCGATCCTGCAAAACAGGATCTAGTGCAATACTGCACATCCACTGAGCTCAAAGACATCAATGACACATTTCTTGGAAACATCCACATGGTTGGAAGCCCGGATGAGCCAAAAATCACACTAGCACTAGTTCAAGTAAATCAGACCATGGGGCAACTCGATTCTGTCAAAACAATATTTGATGCAACAGTAAGATCCACTGTATGTGATTGTTGGGAGCAGCAAAAGCCGGGAGGCCTAGATAATATCGGTCAGTGGGTTGATGGCCTGCAACAATTCCATCAAAGTGGTAACAAACCCCATAGCAAGTCCAATGAACTAATTTTAGATGGAAAAACCATGCAAATGGAGCTAAGCCAAAACGAGAATGGTTTTCTGTGGCAGTTTTTTATATACAACTAGTTTGTCTGTTCCGAACAAACAGTCCGTTATTATTGATTTATTCCTAGGAACAAAGGCTTGGGGGAATTAGAGGCTGCATTTGATCTGCAGGACACTAGCTCGGATACCGCACCAAACAAAATCAAAAAACTAGAGCAAGAAAAACAAGTCCTACTCCAAAAAACACTGACTCAACAGCGAATGATTGTATCTTTTGAGAGAAAACTTGCAAAATTCGATGAGATCAAAGAACAACGTGACTGGTTATTGGATGAGATGACAAAGAAAATCAGCGAGCTGAGCCATTTTCAGTCGGAATTATTCAAAGCAGAACGACTATCTGCCATAGGAGAAATGTCTGCAAGACTTGCACATGACATGCGTAATCCTTTGGCGATAATAAAAAACACCATAGAAGTAGTCAAACTAAAACATTCAAAATCCATTCCAGATGATCTTTTACGATTATTCACCTCAATTGATAATGCCTCATCAAGACTGGTGTTCCAATTAGATGATGTTCTAAATTTTGTGAGACGCTCACCACTTAATCGCAACGAGTTCTCAGCATCTGCAATTTTAGAGTCTGCAATCGAGGAAATCATCATTCCAGATCAAATCACAATACAAAGGCCAACAAATGATGTTTCTTTGTCATGCGATGGAGAAAAGATTCAGGCAGTGTTTACAAATCTCATAATGAATTCGATTCAAGCAATGGACAACTGTGGCAATGTGATCATTCGATTTGAAGAGTCGCAAGATGATGTTACTATTCTGGTTCAGGATTCGGGACCTGGAATAAAAAACGAGGTTATTGATAAAATCTTTGAGCCTCTCTTTACCACAAAATCTCGCGGAACAGGCCTTGGATTGCCTGCAGTAAAAATGATAATCCAGCAACATCAGGGCACCATCACTGTATCAAATAACCCAACAACATTTACCATTGTTTTACCAAAAAAGCTAATCCTTCTCTAGGACAAGATTCAATAGCCAAACTGGTCTTATAGCAAAAATGTTTGAAAGCTTGTGGCTAATTCCGCTTGGATTTGTTGCCGGCGTGATTGGCTCAATCATTGGACTTGGTGGAGGAATAGTAGTGGTTCCAGTATTGACATTTCTTGGCGTGCCACATACAATATCATCCAGTAGTAGTCTATTTGCAGCCTTTAGCAATTCAGTGGCATCTACAGTATCATATTCAAAACAAAAGCGAGTTGACTACAAGACAGGATTGCGACTCGGATTGATGTCGATTCCTGGAACCATACTTGGCGCAGTCATTTCCGCTCAGGCAACGCCGGATCTGTTCAAGATCTTGTTTGCTGTGGTTCTGATTGCATCGTGTTACTATCTATTCATAAAAAAGAACTTGGACACAAAGCAAGGTAATCTATCCAAAAAAATGCTAGTTGCATCATCGGTGATCAGTTTTTTTGCAGGAATCTTGTCGAGCTTTTTTGGAATTGGCGGCGGAATAATATTTGTACCATTGATGATGATCGGGCTGGGCTTGCTAGTCAAAAACGCAACTGCAACCTCGCAGCTAATCCTAATGTTCTCATCGGCATCTGGCATGATAACTCATACCCTACTGGGACACGCGGACTTTGAGTATGCCTTGTTATTGTCAATTGGAGCATTTGCGGGAGGGTTGCTTGGCGCAAGGCTTTCACTGGAAATAAAAGAAAACCGTCTAAGACTGCTAATCGTTGCAGTGATTTTGATTGCTGCAATAAAACTAATTCTGGATTCCATGGGAATTTGATAAGGATATAATCTGGTATTGTAAATGCCTCAGTATGGTAAAATTCGATGGAATTCGAATGCAGGAACTAGTATCTATTCAGGATCCTGACAAAGACGGTGGAATCACACTTGTATTCCAAGATAACAGATTTTTGCACATTAGAATCAAGGACGGCAAGCTAGAGACAACATCTGTTCCAGAATAACTATCTTGGCGGCTCTTTTTTTATTCGGTATAGGTTCTTTTTTGCAATAACTACTGCCTCGCCGTTTTCTTTTTTGCCCTCAAAATCTACTGTAATCATGCCAAATTCGTCGTCTAATTCTTTTTTATCTGAAATGTTGTATTTTATTTTCAGGATTTCATCCACATGTAATGGCTTTAGGAACCGTGTGTTTCTGTTCTCCCAGTTTGGGTCGCCATCCATTCCATACAGGATGATCATATTGCCATAAATCTGGCTGAGTCGAGTAAATTCGCCCTCCATCCTTGATATGATTGCACGGCCAGACACTATCGTACTGTATTCATCGTCATCAAAAATGGTGTTCTTTATTCTGGAAAACGCCAGGTATGATTCCTGCTCTTTTTTGGAAAAGGTGCATGTAGAAAAATACTCATCCCCTACTTTGAGATCAGAGAACTTTTTCATCTAATCTCGTGTTTCATCAACACAGAATGTTACTTCTGATGATCTTCTGGACCCGTCTGTGACAAAGTAGTTGAGTGCATTTGCTATTTTGGCATTATCCGAGTCCTTACCGTCTATGCTTCCAGGCAAGACCAGAAATGCCCTGACGTTGGACTTTAACACATCGCTTAGCTCCTGGTTTACTGTAGTTGCAAATGGTCTAAGAGCCCCTCTAAAAACCTCAACTCGCGCCCTGTCGGCTCCGGATACTTTGGGGCCTGATGGAACATCTGGGCCTATTGTAACTATGGTGGCCTTTGCACCTTTGTATAGACGCGGGTCTTTCTTGCCACCTGGAACAAATGTCTCTAGTGCAGTTTGGATTACAGTTGCAGGAGTGTTTATGAATTTGTCAACCAGATCATCCCAGTCTTTTCTGCTTAGGTTGATTATCTTTAGATCTGATGGTACTTTACCTGTGAGGTACACCAGGGTGGATAGTTTTCCGACTGTCTTTGCAGTGTTTAGCCATCTTTGAACTTCTTCTTGGCTTTTGAAATTAATCACATGACTGTGGAATTTTGAGCTGATGGATTCCTGGAGTTCTTTGGGTGTCTCTTTTGAGATAAAGCACACTGCTTTTCCGCCATTTTTCTCAACATGTTGCGCCAAAAATTCAGCCCTATCAGAGTCTTGTTTGTCAGTAGCATCTATTGCAAAAACGACAACTTCGGCTGCAAAGCTTGGTTGCGTTGTTGGTGTGTTGGTTGCAATGTGTGGTTTGACTGGATAAAATACCCTGTCTCCTGGAATTATTTTGCCGTTTAGTATCTTTGCAATGTCGTCGTCTGCCAGTGTGAGTACTGTTTGTGCCACTTGGGTTTGTGATAAGAACTGTCTATCTGCAATCATGAATGATGTGTTTTTTTGGACCTTTTCGGCAATCTCTTGAATTTTTGCCAAGAGTTTTGTCAGGGTTTGTGCAATTTTTTGGGCGTCTCCGCCTTTGACTTTGAGTACTGCATCAGCTGCTTTTGCAATTCCATCCTTGGTGGTCTTTTCGTCTTCGCCTAGTAATCCCACAATGTCTTTGTTTGCGATTTCAACTTCGGATGGCGAGAGATCCTCAAATCCACTAACTCGCAAAAATTCGGCTGCTGCCTTTGGATAAACAGTCTTGTAAATCCTGTCCGAGTGTACTGGGCCTGGATTTGTTGCAATTGATACTATTCCTTTTTCTACCAATTCCCAAGACATTGACTCTGCTAATCTGTTCTTTGCGCCTTGAGCTGCAGTATATGGGCTGCGGAATCGATACGGTCTTTGCTCGTATGGCTTTTCCTCTGTAAAAAATGTCGAAATTGTAATTATTTTTGCACCAGGTCTCATCACCTTTAGTGCCTGAACCGATGTCCAAAATGTGCCAGTCAGGTGTATGCCAACGGCACTCTTGAATTCGTCTAGTGGTGAGTTTGGAAAACATGTAACCGGTCCTGAAACACCTGCATTATTCACCACAACATCTACAAAGACTCCATCCTTTTGCAGACTATCATACATTTGTGATACTCCGAGTTCGTCACTAACATCAACTCCCGGAAATAGCCAAACTTTGGCATTACTTTTTACTCGATTAATTATCTCATCTAGGATTTTTTTAGTGTCCTCTAATGGCTCCTTTCTTCTGCCCAAAATGATTATGCTTGCACCATTTTCGGCAAAGAGTTTAGCAACCGTCTGTCCTATTCCGGTTCCACTACCAGTAACTAGAATGACTTTATTTTGAAATTTTAACATGGATCTGAGATTTGGCTTGTATTATTTATGTGGATCAATTCAATGTCAAATCTTTATTTGTGGGTACTCAGTCACCCAAAATATGCATGATACTGAATCTGATACAATTGCTTATGAGACTTGGCCAGAAAAAGTATCACACATGTTGAAGGCGATTGGTATAGACTCCTTCACAAAAGAGCGTGGAGCCGATTCAGTTGAGATTGGTGATTACTCCAGCAGATTATTCTCTCAAACCCCTAGAATGGTAACAAATCTTGGTGTGGTTGAGCTAAAAAATTCTAATATTGACGTAATTCAGGTAATTCAAAAGGGATAGGACATGCAAGATCCACTAGTATCATCATGGGGTGCGCAGGACAGATTCCAGGCTCACTTTATTGTTAAAATCGAGACCTCAAACCAGAACAAGTATGTGGCAAAAACAATCCTCAAAACATCTGGTCATTTTAATGGCAAAAAAATAGAGTCCATTAGTTGGAATGGCGGACTACTTGCTGAGGTCCTAAACCAAGACTCTGCCCTAAACGAGCTGATTGCAAAACAATCAATCAAGGACGCATCAATCTTTGTGGATCCGTCAAATAATGGTATTAGAATTTACAGCAAATGGAAGAACTCACACGAGTTTAAGATCACAAAAGATCTCTTTGCAATCTATGATCAGATTGCAGCACACATCAAAAAAATCTAGGCGCGCCACCAATCTAGGGCCAAATAACTGACCTTATCTGAGCTTGGTATTGCAAGAATAAAGTGTTTTTTTACACTGGTTGCTAATCGTCCGGCTAAGACCACTCCTGTTGATGATATCGTATCTGTTTTGTTGTGGACCTGCACCAAATATGGTGCATGATCAATTCCTGGCCCTCGTTGATACACTGCAAAATCGCAACCAAATTTTATTCCTGGATTTACGATGTAGTTTTTGTCCCTAAAGTCCTTGTAGACAAGATATTTCTTATCAAAATTATGGTATTCCTCCCTGCAAATCTCTGCCATTTGTTGTTTTGATATTTTTTTCTCGTTTTTGTAGATGACTAGTTGATTTTTTTCCTGCAAGTAATGTCCTTCTATTAAATCCAAAATCAGTGGAACGTCGATTTCCTCTGGTTTTGGCTTGGCAATTCCAATTGGTTTGCCATAATATGTTTCTGAGAAAAGCTCCTTTGAGTCCTTTATGTTCCAAATTATGATTCTGTTTTCTACTAGCTCGCCCTGCATCTGCAGTGTTGGTATTTTGTGAATATAAAAAGTTGGATTATAGACTCAGTGCTAACATGATAAATGAATCTGATACCTGCTGACACTTGTCTGACATTTCCTCAATTCCCTGAATGACATCTTTGACTAGCAATAATTCCTTGGTGTTGGTTATCTCATCCAGCGCCTTGATTACCGCCTGTCTGTATTTTCTGTCAATTTCTCGCTCTATTTTTTGGGTCTCTTGGGCAAGCTCTATTGCGTTTGCAGTGTTTGTGTTAAGACCTCGTACAATCTCATTTAGTTTGTAGACTTCATCAACTAGTAGTTCAATTAACTCGGAAATGTCTTCGTCGATTTTTGCACTCTTGAGAGTGGCTGGTTTTATGTTTGAGAGCTTGAATGCAATTCCAGTGATATATCCTGCAATTTCATCCATGGTGTATGCCGTGTTTAGAAGATTTTCTCTGTTCATGATGAGTCCTCCAACATCTGCTACCTCTCGTGTGATTTTTCGTCTGAGGTTTTCTACTTCTTCTTCAATGCTGGAGATCTGCTCGTTTACTGCCTTGATTCCTGCCTTGTCTTTTTTCATAATTAGTGCAGGCAGTGTTGCTAACTCTCTTGCTGCATTTAGAATTCTGTTGATCTCGTCTTGCAAAACTGCAATCGCTTTTCGTTTTGCTTGGACCTCTAGTTCTCCACTATACATCCTTCTTGGTTAATTTAAGGTGGGATTAATTAAGCTTGCAAAAATCATGCATCCGATACGTTCTGGGTCACTTTTTTCTGATTCTTGTATAGTGCGATGACTTCTTGATCCGTGGATGCATCTTCTGGTGCCTTTTCCATTCTAATTTTACCTGTGAATTTGGGGAATCTCAGTGCAAGTCCACTACCTGTTCTGATGGAGTCCTTGGCAGTGGTGTGAACTGGACTCAGTGTTATTTCTGATGCAACTATCTCAATTACTAGCTCTGGTTCAAACCACACATCTGGCTCCATTCCGCTTTCGATTCGGGGATTTTTTTTGAGTGTGACTTTGTCTTGTAGTATTTGGTAGAACTGATCCAAGTTTTCGTCTGTAAACCCGGTACCGACTTTGCAAATGCTCTCAAATGCGTCACGGTCTTGATTGTATGATGCAAGCAAAAGCGTTCCGTATTTTCCGGTTCGTCTGCCTTTGCCAAAGAATGCGCCTATTACCACCAAATCCAAACTATCGCCAAGCTCATTTCGATATTCCCGCTTTAGCTTAAGCCAGTTGTTTCCACGTGCGCCTGCTCTGTATGGTGCATCCAAACTCTTGAGCATCAACCCTTCACAGCCCGCATTGATCCCATTTTCCAAAAAGTCTTCTATTTCGTTTTCGGCATGAACTATTACTTGCGTTACTATTTTGGCGTATTCATTTTCGCTTGTTATTTCCTCTAGTTTCTTTCTGCGTATTTTGTATGGTTCGTTTAGTAGATCTTTCCCATTCAGATACAACACATCAAATAGGTTTACTGTGATTGGATATTTTTCCACAATTCTGTCAATATCGTATTTTCGTCTGCGGTGCATCAATTCCTGAAATGGCAAAAACTCACCCGAGTCTTGATTTATGGCAACTGCTTCTGCTTCTAAAATCACATCCGTCGTCTTTAACACCTTTGGCAGATTCTCTAAAATGTCTGGATAGTAACTAGTGATGTTCTCCAATCTTCTTGAATACAAAACCATGCGATTGTCCTTGTAGTGAATTTGAACTCTTTCCCCATCAAGCTTGTATTCAGCTGCAAATTCGCCACCAAGTTTTTCGATTGCCTCTGCCTCTGATTTAACACGCTCTGCAAGCATTGGCCTGATCGGACTAAACACCTTGACATGAAATTCGTCCAGTCCCTTCAAACCATTACGTGAAATTGTTTCTGCTACCGCACCCAAGTCCGATGACACATTGTATGCTGCTTCTAGTCGTTGCCTGTTTTCCTTAGAGCCGGTATAGGAAATGGCAAGTGCATCCATTACCGTATTGTCTGCAATCCCTAGCCGCAGCGTACCCATTGCTATTTTGAGAATGAATTTTGCCTCTTGCGGCGTTGCGTCATTTAGGAGGCTTGAGACATATTTCATTTTCATGTCTTGGGAGCGCTGACCTTCCAGCTTTGCAATTTTGTATAGTGTTTCGTAAACACGCTCTGCTGTGATGTCTTGGGCCAAAAACGTGGTCTGGGTTTTTTGCTCCATTATTTTGGCAGCTGCTCCTCCAAGATCTCCGTCTTCAGCATATGTGGAATTGATCTTTTTTATTGGAATTCCAGATGATTTGGATAGCGCATGAATGGCAAGTTTTTCTGCCAATCCTAACTCTATTCCCTCAAAGTCTGGTCTTAGCTTTCCCTGGATAAGATAGACAATTTTTGAGATGATTTCTGGCGGTGTTTTTTGGAATAATTCCACTAGGTGCTGTGTTAGCTCTAGTCGTTTTGTTGTAGCACTCATTTTTTCAAAAGTATCTGCAATCTCTGAAAACCGCATTGGATTGATTCTCGTATTCTCAGATAAAAGCCAGACGCTTGATGATTCAGACGTGAAGATTTGCCTTTATTTTCATTGTAATGGTTTGGGTGTTGTTTTTGATGATTGAATTAAAGTGTGATATCTCATCCTCGTTTAGGAATCGCTTGTTTCGCTGCAAAAATCCATCAAAAAATACTCCGCCGATGTATCCAACATACAATCCGTATCCAATATCGATTAGTGAGCCAGCAGGGGTTGTGGATTTGATATGAGCCAAAACCATACTTGGATAGTCCAATGCATATGTTATGGCATCTGCGAGGTTTTTCTCCTCAATTACATCTAGTGGCATTTTGATACTTTTGTCTGTATTCAGTATTTAGGACTAGTGCTCAAATAATTTTAGATGTATCTGAAAATTGTTTTCTTGTCGCTGTTTTTGCCATCTGAGACCATCGCAAAGTTAAACATTGGATAGTCGGCCTTGTATTGTTTCATAAACGACCATGCCACATCATGATTCCTAAATTCTGTCCTGATGCCGTCTATTTCGATCTGCTGGCTGTTCACATCAAATATGATGACATTGTATTTTTTTGGTCTATTGTGAGGCCTTGCTTTTAGGAACCATGTAAACGCAAACGCAAAGACAAACACCAGTATCAAGGCCCCTCCTATTTCACGGAAAAACCCAGTCACAGCATTTGGTATTATTTGACCAAAAACCGTGATGAAAATGTTAGTTATGATGCCAATCCCAAACAGGACGATCTGATCCATGCTTAGTTTTGATTTCATACTAAGATAACCTATCTGTGACACTTAACCTTATTGATGCGTATTTTGACCTAATCTGGATCTTCGTATTTTTTGTTGCCTGATGATTTTGAGGATGACTCCATGGACTTCATCTTTTTGTGCAAGCCTTCAATCACCGCCTTGTAGCCTTCGGCGTATTCTAACTCTGATGGAACCAGTGTCGCTGGATGCACAAATCCCTGGCTTCTCATTGCCAGTGCCTTTTGTGTTGCAATGTTTCTTACATAATCCCAGTCTGGGGTCGAGAATCCATCAAATGGACCTGTGAACTTGCCATCATGCATGGAAAAGACCAATGCCTCCACAATTGGAATGCAAAAGTCAATTGATGCTGCGGTGTTTAATTTGACTGGCATTAGCGGCATGTGGTGGCTGCCACGAGTATTTCCAGCAACATAGTGTGGGTTGTTGAAAACACTTCCTAGCTCTTCGGTTGCCGGAAAGTTCTTTTGAGTTCTGACTATTGCTATTGGATCATCCTTTCCAACATATGTGCCTGCAATGTTATGTAGTCTGTCGGTTGAAAGAGATGCGATTGGCTCGCCGGCCTTTGTATATACGGACGAGATGACATATCTTCCTGGGTACATGAGGGCTGCCTCTAAGACAGGTTTGTCTTGCCATAGTTCTAGCTCGGCAATTTTTCCTTCTTCTACATCCATTATGTTGAGTTTGACTCCTGCTGCCAATGACTTGTTTACGATTAGTCCGGTGTTTGATAATGCGTCTACAAATAATCTGTAAAATGGATAATTGAATGCGCCTGGCTCTGTCTTGTCTGCTGCCAAAACAGTGAATGCTTCGTTTGGTCTTTCATCAAATTCTAATTCTGCAACTCCGGGGCCCATGCCTTTTACGTTTCCTGAAAAAGAGTCTTTTAGAAGATCTTGGCCTGCGCCGTATAATCCCTCTGATTTGGCAACTCGTGTTCCCTCCTCAAATGCTTTCCACGCCAGTGCGTGAATTTCGGAATTGTCTGTGCCCTTTGTATGTGACATGATAATGTGAACGTCATCTCCAGAATATCCGATGTAGTGATCTAGCAGAAGACTACCTGCATTTTTTACAGTTTTTCTGACTGCATCAAGTAATCCGTCACTCGGTCTTGTATGTCCTCCAATCCCTCCAACATCAGCTTTGATTGCAGAAACTGTAACTTTCACAATTTCAGACTTTGATTACTTTGATTTATAGTATGTGAGGATTATTTTGTCAAATTTTTCCACAAAACCAGTCTGATCAAAAAAATCCAAAAAATAACAAAAAGTCTTGAAAAAATCGTAACGGTAATAAACCCCTCTAAGAAGGACAATCCTATGGCAACAAAACCACACTTGAACTTGATCGTAACAGGTCACATTGATAACGGTAAGTCCACTACAATGGGACACTTCTTAATGGATATGGGTCTTGTAGACGAAAGAACCATTGCATCACATGCAGCCGAGTCTGAAAAGACTGGAAAAGGAGACACCTTCAAGTACGCGTGGGTTATGGATAACATTAAAGACGAAAGGGAAAGAGGTATCACAATTGACCTTGCTTTCCAAAAATTTGAGACTCCAAAATACTTTTTCACTCTGATTGACGCACCTGGTCACAGAGACTTCATCAAAAACATGATCACCGGTGCATCTGAGGCAGATGCCGCAGTTCTAGTCCTTTCTGCAAAAGAAGGTGAGACAGATACTGCTATTGCGCCAGGTGGACAGGCAAGAGAGCACGCATTTTTGCTCAAAACACTAGGTGTAAGTCAACTAGTGGTTGCAATTAACAAGATGGATGACAGCAAATACGCCGAAGCAGCATTCAAAGTTGCAAAGGAAAAGGCTGAAAAACTAGTCAAATCCGTCGGCTACAAATTAGAAAACGTACCAATCATTCCAGTATCAGGATGGAAAGGCGACAATCTCGTCAAAAAGTCAGAAAACATGCCATGGTGGACAGGAAAAACACTGTTGCTTGCATTCGATGACTTTACAAACCCAGAAAAACCAGTTGGAAAACCACTCAGACTTCCAGTACAAGACGTCTATACCATTACTGGTGTAGGAACAGTACCAGTAGGAAGAGTAGAGACTGGCACATTCAAACCAAACGACAAAATCATTGTAATGCCATCTGGCGCATTAGGCGAAGTTAAATCAATTGAAACACACCACACCCAGCTAGAGAAAGCAGAGGCAGGTGACAACATTGGTTTCAACCTAAGAGGCATTGAAAAGAAAGACATCAAAAGAGGAGATGTCATCGGACATGCATCTGATCCACCAAAGGCAGCAAAAGAATTCAGAGCACAAATCATTGTAATTCACCATCCAACAGCTCTTGCACCTGGTTACACACCAGTAATGCATGCACACACAGCACAAGTTGCAGCAACAATCACAGAATTTGAAGCAAAAATCAACCCAGCAACTGGTGGTGTGGATGAGCAAAATCCAAAATTCCTCAAAGTTGGCGATTCAGCAATTGTAAAGATCAGACCAGTACGCCCAACATGTGTTGAGACGTTCAAAGACTTTCCAGAACTTGGACGCTTTGCGCTCAGAGACATGGGTGCAACAATTGCAGCCGGTATCATCAAAGATATCACTGAAGAATACAAACCATAACTCGGGTCTTTGTTTTGACTCAATCCGCCCGAATAAAACTGACTAGCACCAACCTCCCTAAACTCGACGGTGTTTGCACAGAAATCATGGGCATTGGAGAAAAAACAGGAGTCAGAGTAAAAGGGCCAACACCACTTCCAGTAAAAAGACTAAACGTTGTTACAAGAAAATCCCCATGTGGAAACGGAACTGAAACCTATGAGAAATGGGAGATGCGAATGCACAGACGAATAATTGATCTGAGTGCAGACGACAAAGCAATCCGACAATTAATGAGACTCAAAATTCCAGACGACGTATACATCGAATTATCATTAAAGTAACTTATATCCTTAAATTACAGCTCTTAAATTAGAAATCAAATGTCTGAAGAATCCACACCAATTGACTCTGCAGAAATTGCAATGGCACCCGCAACTGAAAAATTTGATGTCATTTACAAGTGTCTGCGATGTGGAACCAATGTAACCAACACAGAACTGACCAGACTACCTGAGATAAAGTGCATCTGTGGTTTCAGAGTCTTTACCAAAGTCAGACCACCAATTGTAAAAACAGTTCAAGCGATCTAGTCTTTTTTATAACTGTGGTGTCTTTGCAGGTGCGTTCGCATGTCTTCCATGTTTGTAAAGTCCAAGCTACATAATTTGCAGCTGTATGGCAAGTCTTTACCATGAACTATCTGCAAATGCTGCATCATCTCCTCGATACTTGAGAACTTCTGATCGCATCTCTCACAAGGTATTTTGTTTTTGAATAATCTCATCTACGGGATTCCTTTTGATTATCCCAACATTTCCTGCATAATTGGCCTTCAAGACTCCACTCGTTTTTTGGATTATACCTAAAAAAACTCAAGCGCTCACCGCAAACCGTACAGAATTCTTTTTTCTGACTAAAGTCTATTTCTTTACTATCAAAGCATTTTTTGCACAACAATCCTTCCATGTCCCATTGCCAGCGCGGTTCCCACAGATCCGTTATCTTTTGTATTACTCCACAACTGACGCATTTTTGCTTTAATGTGCCACTATAGTATTGCTCCATTGATTTCATGTAGCACTCTGCACAGAGTGGATCCTTGAGATTCCATTCTTTTTTTGGCTTGTGCTTACGCTTTGTTTCCTTGTTACAAACGGTACAAATTCCTAGTTTTTTATCAAAAAGACCCAATGAACTCTGATAAAATGGATCTTTTAAAAAACGTAATCATAAAACTAAAAAAGTTAGTAAAAAACCTTAGATTTCTCTTAGGATCTTTTCTACTGCTTGTCCTGCATCAACCATGCCGTTGATCTTTGCGATCTCTTCTAGCTTTTTGTATTGGTCTGCAGTTAAACATACTGGCATAGTTCTTTTTGCCATGATTCTATGACTGCTTCTAATTTTATATCCTTTACGCTCACAAAATCGATCATAACTGATCTGAAAAAATATTTGTATGCAGAGCCCAGAGCACAGCGTTGACAAAAAGGAGGCAAATTCTAGTCATTGGTAATAATGAAAGTGGTTGCACTCCGGAGCTCGAAAAACTTGCATATGATGTAGGTGTTGAAGTTGCAAAATCCGAGTCTGTTCTGATAACTGGCGGCCTTGGCGGTGTGATGAAGGCAGCCTCACATGGAGCACATGATGCAGGAGGGCTAACAGTTGGAATAATTCCACAAGACAACCCTTCATACGCAAACGAGTTCTGTGACATTGTGATTCCAAGTGGTCTTGGATTATCACGAGACTTTCTTAATGCCTTGTCTGCTGATGGTGTGATAATTGTGGGTGGTGGTTCTGGTACCCTATCTGAAACATGTGCTGCATACATGCACAAAAAGCCAATTGCCGCACTCAAAAATTCTGGCGGCATTGCATCGAAATTCTCAGACCAGTATTTGGATCACAGACAAAATGTGAAAATTGTCGGAGTCGAGACGCCTCAAGAGGCAGTAAGGTACATTCTAAGCCAAATCACTGCATAGATACTAGTAGCGGGTCTGGCTCGTAAAACACGCCATACTTTTTTGCCAAATTATTTAATTCTGTTACAATATTTTTGATACCGATTTCCCTTCCTGTCTCAAAAATTGGTTTTTTGAGACCAAGGCCAAGCTGTGCTGCTTTCTCAATTTCAGCAATGTCGCTTGCCTTGTTTGTAACAAGCCATGCTGCGTTATTTAGAATGTTTGCGGCAAGTGAGATCGGATTGCATTTTTTTGCCAATGTTTCATCAAGCTGGATGCGTTCATATTTTTCATCGGAATATTTGTAGAATCCCTCGCCTGATTTTTGACCAAGTTTTTTCTCATTGAAGAGCTTTTCTACATCTGGGTGCGGGAAGATTACTTTTTTGTCTCTGATTTGCAGTTCAATTGTTGCCTTGTGTATTACATCCATGCCAGTAAAGTCTGCAAGCTCAAATATTCCCATCGGAAAGCCTAGATTGAATTTCACTGCAGAATCAATTTCTTCTAGTTTAAGATTTTCTCGCTGCTTTAACCAACATGCCTCATGAACCATTGGAATGAAAAGTCGGTTCACAATAAATCCTGGTACGTCCTTTTTGCAAACCACAGGTTCTTTTTTGACTGACTTGACATAATCAACTGTCAGATTTAGTACCTCTGGTCCTGTTTTTTGACCTGGAATGACTTCGACTAGTTTCATTAGTTGTGGTGGGTTGAAAAAGTGAATTCCAATGAATCTTTCAGGCCTGCTAGTTGTATTTGCAATTTCTGTAATTGGTAATGTGCTTGTGTTTGATGCAAAAACTGTGTTTTTGTCTGCAACCTGATCTAATTCTGAGTAGACTTTTTTCTTTAACTCCATTATCTCAGGAACTGCTTCTATGATTAGGTCAGCTCCTTTCACTGCTTCCTTTAGATCAACAATTGTTTTGATTCGTCCTAATATGGCATCTGATTCTTGCTTTGTTATCTTTTCCTTTGTGACCAATTTCTCAAGACTCCAGCGTATCTTCTCCATTGCCTTATCCAAAAACTGCTGCTCAATGTCTCGCAGCACAACATTATACCCTGACATTGCACTGACTTGAGCTATTCCATGACCCATTATGCCGGAGCCTAGTACTGTGATGTTTTTGACACTCAATCCGAACTTTGGTTTTCGTTATCCATTATAATGTATTTCTGCACAATTTTGGTTGTAAAATATATCAATTATGATGATATCTGATGTATGATGGATTGTGTTTTTTGTAAAATAGTAGATGGTAAAATTCCAGCTAAAGTCATAATGGAGTCAAAAAATTCTATTGCATTCTTGGATGCATTCCCTGTAGCCGAAGGACACACATTGGTAATCCCGAAAAAACACTATGAAAAACTACAATTCGTATCCTCAGAAGACAATGCTGATCTGTTTGGGCTGGTCCACAAAATAATTCCAAAAGTCGATGCGCTAACTGGCGCATCACTGGTGGCGATTCATAATGGTAAGGAGGCTGGTCAAGAAGTTCCACACGTTCACATACATCTCATCCCACGTCATCAATCTGATTCTGCTGGTGCGGTTCACTCCATGTTTGCAAACAGACCAAAACTCACAGATTCCGAATTCTCGAATTTACAAGAAAAACTAAAAACTCTCTAGTATGGGTACAGGCGTTTGCCAGTGGCTTGCTCTTCCACTTTGATTGCTTTTGTTGGACAAGTTTGCGCGGCATCAATTATCTTTTCAAGGCTTGCGCCGTTTTGATTTATGACACTTGATTTTGGATTCATTTTGGAAATCTTGTCAATGTGAAATACTTGTGGTGCAATTATCTCACAACTACAACACCCTATGCATAGACTATGTTCCACACTTGAGAACAAGTTCGGTTTTTTTTCCTGTTTTATCTCAAAATCATATGGATTTTTTGTTTGGCTCGTCTTTGCAGATTCATAGTTTTTCCAAAATTCTGAAACATATTCCTGCCAAAACTGTGGATCTGATTGCTCTGTTTGTTTTGTGTATCTGCCCCAGTCTTCTTCTGGGGGTTTGTCTTGTGTGCTCCATTTTGTACCCGAATTTGTTTTTCCTTGGTTTGTTTTGGTGTCTGTGTATTTTTTGTAGTTGTCTTTTTTTGAATTGCTAGTTTTATTGTTATTTTTTAATGTATGATATGCCTCTGTGATTAGCTTGAATTTTTTGCCGTCCTGCTCTGAATTGTTTTTGTCTGGATGTGTTTCCAGCGCCATTTTTCTGTACGAATGTTTCACCTCACTGTATGGTGAATTGGGTTTTAGATTCAAAATCAAATAGGCTTGTGATGTGTCCAATGGTATTGTATGGGCTTTGTATTTTAAAAATATGATTAATTTTAGTTGAATTGGTGTTTTGTATGATTTTGGTTTATGAGCAATACTGTGTTGATTACCTGGCTTGATCTGAGCGTTTCTTTTGGAACCAAAATCGCAGTTAACACATTGTCCTTGTTTATTGTTATCTGGATTTTCTGAATCAATGACTTGTATAGTATCGCCCTTTTTCCTTCAAATGATTCGGCAAGTCCTATCGGAACAACAAAGCCCTCATCGATTAACTGATTCATCTTTCTGTATCCGGAGGTATTTGGTAGATTGCACAAACTTAGGATTTTTGGAACCGTCTCTGATTTGTCTCGTGTAAAGTCCAAAATCATCTTTTTGTCCCCATCCGCATATGTCTTTAGAATCATCTCTGCTAGATGCTTGTCTCTTACCAATACCCATGTGTCATTCATCGTGGTTTTTTCTATTGTCAAAAAGTTTCTCAAAACCACGTCCTCAATATTTTTCAACTCTGTCTCAAACTGATGCAATGAGCTTCGCATATCGTCGTATTTGTTGAATAATTCTTCAAACCTGAGTCCATGATCTGCTTCTAGTTTTTTGTTTATGTTTTGAATTTTCTCAACATCTAGTTTGTCTTGAATCGATTGAATTATTGCCTTTGTAAGTAAAATGTCTAATCCTTGCAACGATTCGTGAGTTGGCTTTCTTACTTAAATCAATATCGTATTGTTCTGTGTTATTTATTCTCGGAAAATCGCTCGGCCGCATCTACGAGTGTCTTTACATCTGCTTCAGAGTGTGCATCAGAAAACGCACCTAATTTCCCCGGCAAGAAAAATATCCCATCTTCTACCATCATCTCAAAATGGAATCTTTGTAATCTTGTTGAATCACATTTTGCCACGTCTTGAGCATTGTTTATCTCAGTAATTTCATTTTTTACAAAGTGTGTCATAAACAGCGAGTCTTTACCAGTCACTATGACCTGCCCATCAAACGCTTTTGTGATCTTCTTTCTAGTTGTATCTCCTAATTTTTTGATTTTAGAGTATGTTCTGGCATTTTTCAAAATATCCAATGTTGCAGCACCTGCAATCATTGTCATTGGGTTTGCGGAAAAAGTACCCCCGCCAATGTATGCTCTGTTTTTTCTTTGATGTGATTGCGTGTTTGCATGATCCATTATCTCATCTCTTCCACAAATAACCCCAATTGGAAACCCTCCACCAACAATCTTGCCCAGTGTTACGATATCTGGATCAAGGCCCATCGTGTTGTATAAACAACCATTTCTAAATCTAAATCCAGTCACTATTTCATCCAACATGAATAGGCCGTTCTTCTTTTTGACAAATTCCTGTATGCCAACTAGATAGTCCTTTGTAGCTGGGATGCATCCGGCCCCACCAAGTATTGGCTCTATGATTACTCCAGCAAGATCATTTTTAACAGATTTTAAAATTTCAATGGACTCTTCCAGATTATTGTATGGTATGGATATGATGTGTTCTTCATCCGTGAGTCCAGCACTTTCGGTTTGAGTGAATGGCCAGTTTACTGTTTTTAATAGATCTGTGGTATATCCGTGCCACCCACCGTCGATCTTTGCAATTATTTTTTTCTTTGTGACTGCTCTTGCGAGTCTTACTGCGTACATCGTTGCCTCCGTTCCAGTTGACGCATAGCGGATTTTTTCTGCAACTGGAACCACGCTTTGGATTTTCTCTGATAGTTCTACGGTGTTTTTGTTAACCGTTCCATACATCCATCCCCTTCCCAATTGTTCCTTTGTTTTGGCTAAAACCTGTTTTGCAGCATGGCCTAAAATCAGACTCCAATGCCCCATCCAAAAATCGACATACTTGTTAGAATCTACATCTACTAGGTATTTTCCCTTGGCAGATTTGGTGACAAACGGATATGGGGAGAAAAACCGTATGTTGTGGCTCACTCCATTTACGTGGAGTTTTTTTGATCTTGCAAAAAGTACCGCCGACTTCGGTGTCATTTTTTGGTATGATTTTTCTATAGAATCCAAGTCGTTTCTTGCCTTATATTGCGGAATATATTTTTGATCGAAAAACCGCCTATTTTTTGCAAAAATTTCTGTATGGTTTATATGATATCCGATTTGTTCTTTTTTTGCATACGTAACGCTTTGGCGGCGCTTGTGATGAAGTGTGGCATTATGCCATTTTGTGATTTACGAGCCTCCAGTTACGCATACAAAATGAGGATTTGATCAACTGATCTAATCTGAGTATGTGAAGATTAGTGCATTCCGTCCAATTCCAAAATGTAATAATAGTAAACCAAGAATCCCGTTGATCCTGCGGGACCTGACTGCTATCGGATTGGTACTAAGCCATGCGAGTCGTTGTAGCAATACAAGGCGGACTGCTCAGTAACACGTAGTTAATCTAACCTATGGATGGGCATAACCTCGGGAAACTGAGAATAATACCCAATAGACCACAGTGCCTGGAATGGCCTGTGGTTCAAATGATTTATCGCCGTAGGATGGGACTGCGGCCTATCAGCTAGTTGGTGAGGTAATGGCCCACCAAGGCTATAACAGGTACGGGCTCTGAGAGGAGGGGCCCGGAGATGGGTACTGAGACACGGACCCAGGCCCTATGGGGCGCAGCAGGCGAGAAACCTTTGCAATGTGCGAAAGCACGACAAGGTTAATCCGAGTGTCTCCCGCTAAGGGAGTCTTTTGTCAGTTCTAGAACCACTGGTGAATAAGGGGTGGGCAAGTTCTGGTGTCAGCCGCCGCGGTAAAACCAGCACCTCGAGTGGTCAGGAGGTTTATTGGGCCTAAAGCATCCGTAGCCGGTTGCATAAGTTTTCGGTTAAATCTATGCGCTTAACGTATAGGCCGCCGAAAATACTGTGCAGCTAGGGAGTGGGAGAGGTACACGGTACTCGATAGGAAGGGGTAAAATCCTTTGATCTATTGATGACCACCTGTGGCGAAGGCGGTGTACCAGAACACGTTCGACGGTGAGGGATGAAAGCTGGGGGAGCAAACCGGATTAGATACCCGGGTAGTCCCAGCTGTAAACGATGCAGACTCGGTGATGCATTGGCTTGTGGCCAATGCAGTGCCGCAGGGAAGCCGTTAAGTCTGCCGCCTGGGAAGTACGTACGCAAGTATGAAACTTAAAGGAATTGGCGGGGGAGCACCACAAGGGGTGAAGCCTGCGGTTCAATTGGAGTCAACGCCAGAAATCTTACCTGGGGCGACAGCAGAATGAAGGTCAAGCTGAAGACTTTACCAGACAAGCTGAGAGGTGGTGCATGGCCGTCGCCAGCTCGTGCCGTGAGATGTCCTGTTAAGTCAGGTAACGAGCGAGACCCCTGCGTCTAGTTGCTACCATTACTCTCTGGAGTAGTGGAGCGAATTAGACGGACCGCCACAGTTAATGTGGAGGAAGGAAGGGGCCACGGCAGGTCAGTATGCCCCGAAACCCTAGGGCTACACGCGGGCTGCAATGGTATTGACAATGTGTTCCGAATCCGAAAGGAGGAGGCAATCATTAAACGATACCTCAGTTATGACTGAGGGCTGTAACTCGCCCTCACGAATATGGAATCCCTAGTAACCGCGCGTCACTACCGCGCGGTGAATACGTCCCTGCTCCTTGCACACACCGCCCGTCGTTTCATCGAAGTTGGCCTTTAGTGAGGTAGTGTCTACTTGGCATTATCGAGCTTGAGGTCAGTGACGAGGGAAAAGTCGTAACAAGGTGACCGTAGGGGAACCTGCGGTCGGATCACCTCCTTAGACAAAATATGTGATGGATGCACTAATCTTCACTTACAACCATCGATGCAATGCATCATGAAAGTGATGTATGAAGGATGTAGCGGGGTACACCAGTACCACGCAATGATCATCGTGCATAGTCGTGTAATATTGTGGCTAATCATACCAGTGCATAGACGCCAGTAGGAGGATTGCTAGGCTTGAGAAGAGATGAAGGACGTGGCAAGCTGCGATAAGCCCGGGGTAGGCGCAAGCGTCCTATGATCCCGGGATCTCCGAATAGGAATCCTGTATTTACATACACACCGTCCGCAAGGGCGGTGATCGAACCGTGGGAATTGAAGCATCTTAGTACCATGTGGAAGAGAAATCAATTGAGATATCCCAAGTAGCGGCGAGCGAAACGGAAACAGCCCAAACTGAATCTGCTGTGGTAACATGGCAGAGATGTGGTGTTCGGTTATGATATTACGATCCAAGAATGCAGCCGAAGTTTTTTGGAACATTATGGCATAGAGGGTGATACCCCCGTAGGCGAAACAGTATTGGATCTTATCATGACCAGAGTACTTGTCCTTGGCAGTGGGCAAGGAAATTAGGTGAAAGTAGCATCTAAGGCTAAACATTACTCAAGACCGATAGTGAACTAGTACCGTGAGGGAAAGCTGAAAAGTACCCCGGAAGGGGGGTGAAAAGTGCATGAAACCTACTGGTTACAGACGTGGGTGGCATAGAAGGTGATTTTCCAGGTTGGAGGTCCTAGCAATAGGGCTGAAGATTTGGGTTTCTAGTCATCAGTGTCATCCGTTCCGTCTAGAAACACGGGCCAAGGAGCTTACCGTTATGGCGAGCCTAAATCTTAACAGGATGGAGGCGAAGGGAAACCGAATTTCCGCAACATTGTGAGGGAAAGCGTGTGAAAGTGCGTAGAGTCATAGCGGCAAGGCTAGAAGCCGAGCGATCTATCCCTGAGCAAGCTGAAGGCGGGCGAAAGCCCGTTGGAGGGCTGAAGCAGTTCTAACGTGCAAATTGTTTGTCTGACTTGGGGATAGGGGTCAAAAACCAATCTAGCTCGGCGCTCGCTAGTTCCAACCGAAGCATCTCGTAGGGTGTCCTTTGTGGAGATGGCGCTTCCTGTAGAGCACTGATAAGGTAGACCGGGGAAGAAATTCCTCACTACCTATTCAAACTCCGAATGGATGCGCATCGTAGAAGCAAGGAGACGGGTTTGCGTGACGTAAGGTTCGCAACCGAGAGGGGTTTAACCCAGACCAAAGTTAAGGTCCCTAAATTTATGCTAAGTGTCAAGCGGAAGAGCGTCATTACGCCAAGACAGCAGGGAGGTAAGCTCAGAAGCAGCTATCCTTTAAAAAGTGTGTAACAACTTACCTGCCGAGCGTGGTGGCCTCGAAAATGGACGGGGCTAAAGCATAGTACCGATACTTTGGATACTTGCCTTAGGGCAAGTCATGGTAGGTTGGCGTGGTGATTGGGTCGAAGCAGGGTCGTAAGGTCCTGTGGACCGATTGCTATTGCAGATCTTGGTAGCAGTAACAGCATAGTAAGGTGAGAATCCTTACCTTCGCAAGTGCAAGGGTTTCCAGGCAATGCGTCATCAGCCTGGAGTTAGTCGGTCCTAAGAATAATCTCAACAGAATTATTCGAAAGGGAAACTGGTTAATATTCCAGTACCCGACAGTGAGCGTTATCATCTATATGATCGCTTTAAGATAAGGCAAGTACAACCGTCGTTGTATCTAACTTTTCGAGATTTGGGGAGTGTCGTAATGACGAGAACCAATTCGAGTGGGGAATGGCTTGGCGTTAGCTGAGTTTGTCTGAGTCTTGGGGACCGTGAAAAATCATGTAGAGAGCAATCTGTCGTGACCGTACCGAGATCCGACACAGGTGCACTGGATGAGAAGTCCAAGAAGTATCGGGTATACCGTAGGCGAGGGAACTCGACAAATTAGTCCTGTACCTTCGGTATAAGGGATGCCTGCAATCCTAATGAGAAATTGGGATAGCAGGTTGCAATGACAAGGGGGTTCCGACTGTTTAATAAAAACACAGGTGACTGCTAGTCCGAAAGGATGTGTATAGTCACTGAATCCTGGCCGGTGCTGGTACCTAAAACTTGGGTTCAACCGAGCTAAGGGCCAGTTAACGCCGGGAGTAACTCTGACTCTCTTAAGGTAGCCAAATGCCTTGTCGGGTAAGTTCCGACGTGCATGAATGGAACAACGAGAGCCCCACTGTCCCCGCCTACAACCCGGTGAAGCTACATAAGGTGGACGAACAGTCCATCATCTTCCATCGGGGAGAGAAGACCCCGTGGAGTTTTACTGCAGCTTGTGCTTGCGGTATAGTTGACATTGCATAGTGTATCTGGTAGCCATGCTTAACATCCTCCGGGGTGTTAAGAAGCGCCGTTGTAACACCAGACCTTGTTTGCAGTATCGCTTATCAGGTGAAGACCTGAGACACGTGCAGGTGGGCAGTTCGGCTGGGGCGGCACCCCTTTGAAAAGATATCAAAGGGGCCCAAAGTTCAGCTCAAACGGGTCAGAAATCCGTTGAAGAGGGCAAAGCCAAAAGCTGGATTGACTGGATCTCCAAACGCACGGGATCCAGAGACGAAAGTCGGGCTTAGCGATCCTTCGTGTGCCCACTATTGGGGCCCGGAGGTGACAGAAAAATTACCCCAGGGATAACAGGCTCGTCGCGGGCGAGAGCTCCTATCGACCCCGCGGTTTGGTACCTCGATGTCGGCTTTTCCTATCCTGGTCCTGCAGCAGGGGCCAAGGGTGAGGCTGCTCGCCTATTAAAAGGGAACATGAGCTGGGTTTAGACCGTCGTGAGACAGGTCGGTCTCTGCCTGATGGAAGTGTGGCTATTTGAGGGGAAGTTGCTCCGAGTACGAGAGGAACAGAGCAGCGTGGCCACTGGTTTACCGGTTGTCTGACAAGGCAGGCCGGGCAGCTAAGCCATCTGGGCTAAGCGCTGAAAGCATCTAAGCGCGAAACCCTTCCTGAAACAAAATAGCCTTTCTTAGGATGAAGGTCGGCAGTAGAAGACTGCATTGATAGGATGGAGGTATAGATCACAAGCTTCGGCGAGTGGTGAGCCTGCCATTACTAATAGACCAACGCACTGGTTAGCCACATTACATAGAGACTATGCGCGATGATTTTTTCATTTAAAATCAAACCCTAGTGGAAACTGGGTTTGATTTTTTGTGAGAAACAAATTTTTCAATTACACGACTATGTTTTCTTCTTATTTTGAGAATATCTCAAATTTTTTATTATGGGCAGAATTATCGTTTTTGATGAGTATCGAGTACAAATTTTATGAATCAAAATGCTCACAACTCCAACAAGAAAAAGAAATTCGATTTGCAGGAATAATTGATGAACAAGGCAAACTGGTAGTTGGTGGTTTCAAGCCTGGAATAACGCCACTTGAGAACGATGAGAGCCGACTGGATGATTTTATGGATTTTGCATCCCGTGTTTCATTACGCAAAGAGTATGACAAAACATTGGGCCCAATTAACTATCTTGCAGCAAGACGAGATAGATTGGTCTTGATAAGCTTCCCGTTTCCTGTAAGCAAATTTGTTTTACTAATATCTGCAGAACCCACAGTGGATATTGAAAAAATAGCCAAACGTGTTGTCACAATATTTAGTGACGCCTCTTAGACTGACAATTAAACTTTTTAAATTATAATGAGTCTATGTGAATATGAATGAGGCATATGTTTTGCTTAATGTCGATTACAAGGAACAAAAAAACATAATCGAGCAAGCAAAAAAGATCCCGACCGTAAAAACTGTAAAAGCCGTTTATGGAATTTATGATGTCTTGATAATATTGGAATCAAATGACATGCAGCAAATTAAAACCGCAATTGATGTTCACATACATGGCATAAACGGAATAAACAATCTCACCTCATTAATCTCTGTGAATTAATTGGTTCAAGAATATGACATTATAGTAGTTGGCGCAGGCCCAGGTGGACTATCTGCTGGAATATTTATTGCACGACAAAAAACACCCTGCCTTGTAATATCAAAAGATCTTGGAGGCCAACTAAATCTTATTCCAAAACTGGAAAACTATCCTGGTACTATGATGTCAAGCGGACAACTTTTGGCAAAAACACTGGAAAACCAGTTTCTTGTTTTTGGAGGCGAAATAACATATGATACTGTGGAAAAAATTGATGAAGCAGAATCTGGACTAAAAATAAAGACAAGCAGAACAGAATATTTGGCAAAGGCAGTTGTTTTGGCACCCGGAAAGGTTCCAAACAGTCTAGGACTCTCAAACGAAACTCAATTTGCGAACAAGGGCGTTCATTATTGTACTAAATGTGATGCTCCATTTTACCAGGGGAGGTCCACTGCCACTGTTGGGGTTGGCGGGTATTTGGTAGAATCTGGGATTTTACTCTCACGCATGGCATCTAAGGTATATCTGATTTACAAAGGTGCGGCGCTAGGCGGAGACAAAGACCTCATTGAATCAATCAAGAAAAAAGAAAACGTTGAGCTGATTCCGCAGTCATCAGTCAAATCCATATCTGGAGCAAACTCTTTGCAGCAGATCACATTGCTTGATAATTCTGGCAATGAAAAAACGATCAATGTCGATGGCCTTTTCATTGAGATGGGCTCTAAAATTAATCTGGATTTTGTAAAACACCTAGTTACAATAAACCAGAAAGGCGAAATTGAGGTAACTGAGGGGGGCAAAACAACACACATTGCAATATTTGCTGCAGGCGATGCAACAAACATCCCATACAAGCAAATAATCTCTGCATGTGGTGATGGTGCAGCTGCCGGCTTGTCCGCGTTTAATCACGTTGAGAAACTCAGGGGTAAGCCTGGAATACGTGCCGACTGGAAGAAAACAATCGGTGATACTGTATTCCATTACTAATCTAGGCAATATTTGGCTTGGAACTCAACAAATTCATTAGCAATCCCTAAAAACATCCTGTTTTTGATATTTTATGTAAATGCATGATAAAATTATGACTCATCACGTGTTTTCCTTGTTTGCAATATCTGTAATTGTACTATCGATTGCGATAATTCCGGTATTTGCAGACACTATAGTTCCAAGTGCGCCTACTGGAGTATCTGCCGCAGCGATTTCTCCAACACAAGTGAATCTTTTCTGGACTGCACCATCTGGATTTACAGTTACTAGCTACAAAATTGAATACAAGACTGGCTCTGGACCATACACAGTACTGGTCGCTACTACCGGCACAACTACTACGAATTATTCTCATACTGGATTGACTACCGGCACATCATATTCTTACAAAATTTATGCAATCAATTCTGTTGGTACTGGAGCCGCATCATCTGAAGTCACAATCACTCCAACCACATCATCCGTTGGTACATTGCCTGGCTCACCAACTGGATTTTCTGCAACTCCAATGTCACCAACACAAGTGACTCTATCCTGGTCTGCACCCTCCAATAACGGAGGCTATCCAATCACCGGCTATAGAATAGAATATAGGATTGGCTCTGGTACTTATTCAGATCTTGTCCCTACCACTGGAAATGCTGCCACAACATACTCGCATACTGGAGTCTCTGCAGGCCAAGTCTACGTGTATCGTGTTTATGCCATGACTTCATTTGGGACAAGCGAAAAACCATCTACCGAAGCAACGGCAAATCCAAAACCTGCATCATCATCCAGTGCTCCCACTGCACCGCCTGCATTGACTGCAACTGCAACATCTGCTACACAAATCAACTTGTCATGGTCCGCCCCATCTAACACGGGTGGCTATCCAATCACTGGATACAAGATTGATTACAAAAAAGGCTCCGCATCATACTCTACACTTGTCGCAAATACCGGTAACTCCACCATATCATACAGCCATGTTGGACTAACTACTGGAACCACATATGCTTACAAAGTATACGCAATCAACTCCATTGGTACAAGTACTGCATCCCCTGAGGCATCTGCTACACCTACAACTGCATCTGTATCATCATCCCCCGCCCCGCCAACGGGGCTTACTGCCACACCTGCATCTGCAACTCAGATTAATCTCTCATGGTCCGCCCCATCTAACAATGGCGGCTCGCCGATAATTGGCTATAAAATCGAGTACAAGGTAGGCTCTGCCGCTTATTCCACACTCATTGCAAACACTGGAAATACCGCAACAACATACTCTCACACCGGATTGACTGCAGGCCAAGTACATGTTTACAAAATTTCTGCGATAAACTCGGTTGGAGCAAGCAATCCCTCTCCAGAGGCATCCGCAACACCTACTGCTCAATCTACTCCAGCCCAAACAAACACCGCACCGGGCGCCCCGACAGGCCTTACGGCAATATCTGTTTCCGGTACTCAGATCAATCTGTCTTGGACTGCACCAACCAATATTGGTGGTGGACCAATCACCGGATACAAGATTGAAGCAAAGAAGGGTGCGGGATCATTTGAGGTAATCTTGCCAAACACCGGCAGTACAGCAACCACATATTCTCACACTGGACTTACTACTGCAACCACATACTATTATCGAGTGTATGCAATCAATTCTATTGGAACCAGTAGTCCATCTGGCGAATCGTCCGCAGTTCCAAAGGAAACAACCACACCTACACTGACTGCCATTGCAATTGCACCAACTCAAATTCATCTGTCTTGGACTGCACCATCGCAAACCTACAAACAATCAATCAACGGATACAAAATTGAAGAAAAAATCGGCGACTCTTACAAAGTCATTCAAGATAATGCTGGTTCTAGTACAAAATACACAGTTAGCGGATTAGTTACTGGCAAACCCCACACATATGTTGTCAGTGCATTATTTTCTGCTGGCTCCAGTCCACGATCCAATGAGGCATCTGCTACACCAACTACTACATCTGTACCGCCGGCAGGATTTTCAACAACCGCGCCGGCCACACCTACTACGACACCGACTAAACCTGTAGGCAATGATCCTCAATCAATACTAAAAGCACAACAAGAAGAAGTAAAGAGAAAAGCCCAAGAGGCAAGAGAGGCAATGCTGAAACAATCTGGTAAAGGTGACAGTGACAAAGCAAAGGCCGCACGAGAAGAGGCCAGATTGGCAAATGAGAAAGCCGTCAAAGATGCACAGGCAGCAAGACAAAAACTGATTGCTGAAAAACAAGCAGCACTAAAAGCACCAAAAGAAACACCAGATCAAAACCCAAAACAAAAACCGGTAAACGCTACCATACAAAAACCAAAAACCTTGGAAGAAGCGCGCAAGCTTGCAGAAGAAGCAAAACAAAAAGCACTAGAAAAGGCCAACATTGACGCCAAACCAAAAGAAGACACTAAAAGCAAAGCCGAGCAAGAACTTGCAGCAGCAAAAGCAGCCGCCTGGGAGAAAGCAAGAAAGGCACTAGAGGCCGAAAAAGCCAAGAGAGCCAACCAATAACAAGCAGATTTTTATTTTCAGATTTTTTTAGCAATTCATGGTTAATCAAAACGAACCAAACGTAGTCGGCGTAAACATCCTAAAACAAAATGGGGTAGATATTGATGAGCTGATTAAGCTCTTGATCTATAATGCATCAGTAGAGTTTACTGCATACTATTACTTCACAAACCTTCGAATGCATTGCACTGGCGTTGATGGCGAGGGCATCAAAGGCGTAATAGAAGATGCACGACTAGAGGACCTGAGTCATTTTGAGTCCTGCCTCTCAAGAATCTATGAGCTTGGTGGAAGCCTACCAAACGACGCAACAGAATTTATCAAAATGTCTGGCTGTGAGTTTTTACAACTACCTCCAAACAAAACAGATCTGAGGGCGATAATGGAAAAATGCCTCAAAGCTGAACAAGGGGCAATTGTCAATTGGAACAAAATATGCCAAATGACCCATGGAAAAGATCCTGCCACATATGATGTAGCAAAAGACATCTTGCGAGAGGAAATTGAACATGAGGCTTGGTTTTTGGAGCTTCTCCATGGAAGACCATCTGCTCACATGAGAAGAAAATTCCCAGGAGAGCGACCCCACACAGCAAAACACTCTCGAGCGCTAGGCTAGCCCTTTTTCACTTTTTTATTATGCTAGATCTGTCAAGCTTGTCTCTTACGATCATACGCATGCTAAAGCTTATCTATGTGAAAGATAAAACGACGATAACCTGATGCAAGAAGAATTTGTGATTGTTGACGGTAATAGGATTAGATACCTAAAGGCTGGATCGTCAAGGCGAAACCTAGTCCTTATTCATGGCCTTGGTGCATCCGCTGAACGTTGGGAGTCTGTTATGTCTAGTTTCAGCAAGCACTTTACCGTTTATGTTCCTGATCTGATCGGATTTGGTCTGAGTGACAAGCCTACGGTTGATTACACTACGGAATTTTTTGCTCATTTTGTCTCTCAGTTTCTGGCCGAGCTTGGAGTGAAAAAGGCAACAGTAATTGGCTCGTCCCTTGGTGGGCAGATTGCAGTCGAGTATGTATCGGCTAATCAAGACAGTGTGGAAAAACTAATCCTAGTATCGCCTGCCGGAGCAATGAAACAGTCCACACCTGCACTTGATGCATATATTATGGCGGCATTATACCCTGATCCATCCAGTGCAAAAACCGCATTTTCTGCAATGACTGGAACCAACAAGGATGTGAGTCAAAACATAATCGATGGATTTGTTCAACGAATGCTCATGCCAAATGCCAAATATGCCTTCATGTCAACAATTCTTGGATTAAAAAACGCACCTGAAATCTCAACAAAATTGGAAATATTGGAAATTCCAACACTAGTAGTCTGGGGTGAGTTAGATCCTGTCATCCCAATAACTTATGCAAAATACTTTGTTCAAAGAATTAGGGATTGTAGATTTTATCAAATGGAAGGATGCGGCCATACTCCATACGTCGAGGACCCATCAGAATTTAGCAAACTTGTGCTTGATTTTTTGAAATAACTGTGCTATCTTTAAATAACTAATTGGCCGGACAATGGTAATGGTTGGTAACAGTAACCAAATTGATTATGTATCTATGTTCCAGGACTGGGTTCAAAAAGGCGGTCGTGCACAAGCCGAGTTCATGAAGGCGTTTTCCTCATACATGGAAAACAATCAAAAATTTGATCCGCTAAATGCAATCAAAGAATTGACCTCAAAATCGTCCGAGGCACAAAGTGAATTTGTCAACAACATGTCATCTGTGCAAAAAAACGTAATGGAGCAGTTATTCAACATGGGAAATCTCATGCAGAACTTTATGGGCTATGGTGCATTCAAGACCACCATTGGAAGCAATGGAAGAATATCAATCCCTGAAGCAGAACGTGATGCACTAAGAATCAACGAAGGAGATCTAGTGCAAGTGGTAGTAATACCATTAGAGAAAAAGAAGAAGCAAAACTAGGATCTTTCTTTAATCCACTGACTCAGCTCTGGCAAAATTTGTTTTTGTGAAAACGAGCTTGCAATCATTCCTACATGTCCAATTGGATATACCCTCATGGTCTTGTCCTCACTTGCAACTGCATAGTAAATCGGCATGCTGCATTCTGGTGATACTAGGTGATCACCTACAGCAACCTGCACAAAAATCGGCATTGAAATGTTTTTGAGATCAATTTGTTTTCCACCGACATACATCTTGTTCTGGATTAGGAGATTTTCCTGATAGATGTCCTTAATCCACTGTCTGAATAATTCTCCTGGAATTGGCGGTGTATCACTTAGCCATTTTTCTACTCGCAAAAAACTATCCACAAATTCTTTGTCGTGTATGTTTTTGAAGAATTTGTAGTATTTTTCAAGGCCTTGCTCAAATGGTTTTAGTATTGAAAAACAATAATACATGAATTCTGGCGGCATGTTTCCAATTATGTCTACCAAATTGTCTATGTTGAGGTGTTTTGCCACATTGCTAACTACTGTAGTGTCCTTCCATCCATCGATTACAGGTGCCGTAACTATGAGATTACGCACCTTTTTTGGGTGCAAAGTGGCATAAATTGTCGCAATCGTGCCTCCAGTGCAATATCCTTGCAATGACACACTATCAACTTGGGATTCCTTTCTGATGTAATCAACACAGTTATCCAAATACGAGTTGACATAATCATCAAAATCCAAATACTTGTCAATGTTTGATGGGGTTCCCCAGTCGATCATGTAGATGTCTATTCCGGATTCTAGTAGTTTTCTGACCCAGCTTTTCTTTGGTTGAATATCCAGTATGTGGAATCGATTGATTATTGCATAGCTGATCAGCAATGGCGTTTTGATCTGTTTTTCCGCGATTGGTTTGTAGTGGAGCAGTCTCATCTTGTCTTGCTCAAATACCACATCATATGGTGTTGATTCCAGCGTTATCTCGTCTGGGGCCGGAACTAGCTTTGGGGCCTCGCTGACATTTTTTGTAAAACTGAGAAACTCCTCTACTAGTTTTGGATCAACCATACTATCTTGCATTTGGTTTTTCCTCTTTTTTCTCTAGTTTTGTTATTCTTTTTCTTAGCTCATGTAATTCCTTGTATACTTCGTCAATTTCTTTTCTTGTTGGAAGCTTCATTGAATGAAGCATAACGTTTGTAATGTTTTCCCAATGACGGGTCAGCTCTAATTCCGCTGCAACCAATTTCCCATAATTGTGACCAAATTCTTCCGAATCAAAGAGTTGGGTGAAATCGTTCTCAAAAATATCAATCCAAATTCGTTTGTATGCCTCTATACTTTCAACATCCTGCGGTATGTTTGGGACCTTGGTGTTTACCTTTTTTTGCGCATCCATCCATGCCTCGGTTAATTGTTTATAGTATTCAGTCAGTTTTTGGTTAAATTCAACCAAGTCATCGTTTGCATCCATTAGTTCGGTGACCACTTTTTTCATGTCATTTGCCCAGTTTCTCATTGGACCAACAGATGTCAGTGCAATCGGTTTGCCTGACATTAGGTGTATCAAATCCGTCCAAAACAGGGAGACGTGTTTGTAATAATCAAGCGGCAGATTGACGTCTTGTGACATGCTGATTAAATACACAAGATCGCAATAAATAGTTCGTCCTCTGAATATGATACATCAAAGCAAGGAGAACCTATAATGGAAAAAGAAGAACTGTGTAATTCAATTAAAAAACTGGACACTATGATCCGCTTTGTTGGGCTGATTAACAACAAAGGGCATCTGGTAGCCGGTGGCATGAATGAGGGAAAGAAAACCTTAGAGGACACAAAAAAAGATGAGATGCTCTACATGGAGCTTGCATTGCGAGTTAGAATGCGTCAAGAATTTGATTCCGAGCTTGGACCTGTCAGATTTGCCATGTCATACCGAGACAAGGTGGTTGTGATGAGTTTTCCAGTAGACAAGGAAATCCTACTCGTGTCTGCTGAAAGAGACATTAACTTCTCAAAACTGGCGTTTGACGCCCTCAAAATAATCGAGCAATACCTAAAGTGAAAATCACAGATTGGTTTAAGATACGAATACAAGTTATTTTCTGATGTGAAAAACGCGCTAGTCTTACTCGTTGTTTTGACTGTTGGCATGATTCCATCTTATGCCGATGTATTCGTACCTGAGGATGAAATTCTTGGATATTTTGATTCTAATGGAGTTTACACTGTAGTCGGCGCTGTAAAAAACACTGAAAATTATCCAGTGTCACCTGTTTTACACTTGAGCATATTTGAGAATCAAAAAGAGTCTACAATCACACAACAACTCCCAGTTGTTTTTCAGGGCAAAGACATTCCATTTAAGATCAAAATTCCGGAGATAACTGATACAAATGTAACAATAGAAAGTTTTGAGGTCACATTTGAAAAAAAATCTGATACACTACCAACACAAGTAGAAGTCGTTTATGACCGATCCTTGAGAAAACACTCCGATGGCCATCTCTCTGGTAAAATAGTAAACAAGGGCAATCTCACCGTATATGATCTTAAGGTGTATGCTACTATTCATGGAGAAAACAATTCCTTTATTGATGTTGCAAAAAACCCTGAAAAAATAGACAAAATAGAGCCCGGACAAACACTAGAGTTTACAATGTATCCTGATCCAACTTTGGCTGATCTGGTTCATTATTATAGCTGCTTTGCACTCGGTGATGAAACAATCGTACCACTAAACACACTCAGAAATGGCGAACGATTTGATTTTCGATATGACTCCACAGCGTCATTTGTGGTCAAAGGCTTTGATGAAACAGGAACGAAACTCTCGATTCTTGGGATAAACTCGTTCAAGTTTCCAGCATATGTGAGTTTTGAGATGCCTAAAACATCTGATGATGAGAAATTCGAAGTACACATCAACGATAAGCCTGTAAAGTTCATCCAAAGCATTGATGAGCAAGGAAACTGGCATGTGGCATTTGATGTGGAGGGGACAACCCAAAACAAGATCCTCATTAGTGGGTTCAAGAATCCTGCCTTCCCACAACGTATAGTTACAGATGTAATACCTCAGGCCGTGGTAGAACATGAAATTTCATATCTTTATTATGTCATTCCGGTTGTTTTTGCTGCAATAGTTGGTGTGTTTGTTTATCGCAAAACCAGATCCACTACGGCCTAGTTCTTTGGTAGTTTTATGATAAATGTCGTCGGATTATTTTTGGCAGATATTGTTCCTCGGTGTCTGTCTATGATGTTTTTGCAGCTTGCCAAGCCAAGTCCAGTTCCGGTTGTTTTGGTAGTAAATAACGGCTCAAAAACTTTTTCAATGTTTTCTTGATTTATTCCAGGCCCCGAATCCTCAATCTCAATGGTTATGATGTCTTTGCTCTCAGAAGAATCAATTGAAATTGTACCTGATTTGTTCATTGCCTCAATTGCGTTTGTAATTAAATTGACAAACACGATTTCCATCTTGTCTATGTCACATGTTATCATGGGATTAGTCTTTGGTAAATTGATTTCAACGTCATCGCCAATCTGAGTTCTATCTATTACTTTTTTTAATATGTCATGAAGAGAATGAGTTTGAAGTTTTAGTGGTGGCAGCTTTACATAATTGAGAACGTCCTCTATTTGGTGATACATTTTTCTTGCCTCATCTTCAATTAGTTCAAGCTGGTCTAGTGATTTTTTATCCAGCTTATTTTTTGCATTTTTTCTGACCATGGTTGCGTAATTAATGATGACTGTTAACGGATTTCTCATATCATGTGTGATTCTTGATGTCAACTCACCAATGTGAACAAGCTTGTCCATTTTTTGTCGTACGTCTTGTTCTTCAATTGTCATACGTGATGTTTACTCAAAGATCAATCTTTTAACTTATTTGTTTGACTTGAGCCTGGATTTTTTAGAAAAACGGTTCTGTAGGACCTTGGGGATACCATTGGTCTGGCAAGGGAATTTTATGGCATTTGGTCCAACAGACCTGAGTTAGTTATGGTGCATTGATTACTAATTCTATGTGTGTTTAATTGATGCAAACAACGCGTGTTTTTAGCTAAGCTGATTCCATACATTTTGGCAATTTACCATCGTGTTTTTCTTGGTACTCCTTTAGCAATTGTGTTTTGATTTCTTCGTGATTTATGATTGCTGAATATCGAAATCGTCTCGCATCTTTTGTACAGTTATCATTTAGTGACTCTAGGATTGTCTGTCTTAGATTGTCAGAGTTCCCGATGTAAAGAATCTTCATTGCTGCATGCATCATGTATACTCCAGATTCCTGCGGCGTTTTTGAAATTTGCTCTTTGCTGTAATCAAGCCAATCAGACCACGTGATGTTATCTGCCATGATTCCACGTTGATTACACTTCTTTAAATTCTGAATGTTATTTATCTAGCAGACCTTTTAGTCCGACACATCGGTTTCTTATTGTGACTTCGGTAACACCCGCTGCAACAGAGATGTCTTTTTGCGATCTAATCTCACCATTGGATACACAAGCCAAATAGAGTGCGGCAGCTGCCAAGCCCATCGGATCTTTTCCTGCAACCATTCCGATTATCTTTGCCTTGTTTAGTATCTCGGCTGCCTTTCGCTTGGTCTTCTCAGAGAGATTTGCAACGCTTGCAATTCTTGCAATTCCTTTGGTTGGATCGGCTACTGGCATCTTTAGGTCCAGTTCTTTGTATATGAGCCTGTAGCATCGAGCTACGTCTTTTCGTCGTATGTTGATGCTTTCTGCCACATCATCCAATGTCCTTGGCGTTTCGGTGTTTCTACATGCCGCATAAAGGCAGGCGGCAATCAATCCATGAATGGATCTTCCCCTGACTAGCTTTTTTTCCATTGCCTTTCGGTAAATGTAGGCTGCCTTTTCTATGACTGCATCCGCCAAACCCATCTTGTCCTTCATTTTGCCAAGCTCGTTTAGTGCCTGCCTTAGGTTTCTATCAGCAGATGTATGCGCTTGTGTTCTACTATCCCAAGTTCTAAGGCGCTCAATGGAGTTTTTCATTGATGCTGAAAGTGGTTTTCCCGTTGCATCCTTGTCAGCACTTCCTATTACTGTGGATAGTCCCATATCGTGCATTGTTAATGATGTTGCTGCACCGACTCGACTCTTGTCTGATTCATCATTAGAAAATGATCTCCATTCTGGACCTGACTCTTCTAGTTTTTCTGCGGCAACATAGCCACAATTTCTGCAAAAGATTTCACCAGTTACGGCATCTGCCTGTATGGTGTTTTTTGCGCAAGAAGGACATTTTCTTTGTGATGAGGCCATCAGTGTATCTATAGGTCGTTTTTAGTTATTATGGGTTTTACACAATTCCAATGATTATTTGTATGTAGGTCAAGCTAAGACATATTCTAGATTTATAGAATTACAGCGTGGAATTAATTTTGTGATTTCTGTTTAGAGTGTTCTTTTAGTCTGTCGGCAAGTTTTTTGAAGATCTCATTTACGCTAACGTCGATCAGATTTATTGTCGCATTATCCTTGATTAGTTGTTTTTCATACTTTTCTTTTATGGCAAACATTACCGATGACCAGTGTAGTACACCTTTGAGTTTTTCTTCAACTATGATGTTTGTGTCTGGGAAATTGAACGATTGAAAGACTATTCCATTTGCCCAGTTAATGGTAGGTATTGCGCCTCCAGCTGTTTTACTGCTGAATGCTATCTGAGTCATCCAGTCATCAAAGCTATATTCTATTACTTCGTGTATTATGAGCTTCTTCCAAGGCTCTATTGTAATCTCCAATGTTTTGCCTCAATTACACGCAATTATATAATTTTCAAAATTAACCAACCCAAAAAATAACCGTACATATCTGACTGTCTGTCTGTTTTGAACAGACAAGATCTATTATTTTATTCGTGAATCGGTATATGGGGAATAAAATGAACCACGAAGAAATCATCAAACATCTGGGTCTTTTTGGCCTGGAAGAAATCGATTCCAAAGTATACATGGGATTGCTCCAAACTGGACCAGTGTCCGTTGGAAGTCTGTCTGTCAAGTTGGACATAGATAGAGGCAAGACTTACCGCGCTCTGAACCGACTAAGAAACATGGGAATTGTTAGTACAACTTTTTCAAACCCGACGCTTTGCTCTGCAATTCCACCAGTCGATGCACTAAATGTAATCCTGGACAGAAAACAGGATGAAATGATAACCATGAAGAACCTGTCACAAAAAATAGTTGAGGACATTGATGTTATAGTCAAGCAAACTGACATGCAGGAAATATCCTCATTTGTGATAATCCAAGGCAGATCCAATATCTATTCCAGAATTGGCAAATTACTACAAAAGGCAACAGGTGTGGTGTATTTGGTTGGTCCACCTGAGGATTTTATGCGCATGTACCATACTACGATTCCTGAAAAAATCCAAATGATCAAAGAAAATGGCACCGAGGTAAGAATACTGACTGAGATCTCAAATGAGAAAGAATTGGTGTTCATCAACAGATTGGAGCCAAGTGAGGTACGTTTGGGCAAGCTACCATCAAAGAGCAGGATGATTGTGGAGGAGAATAGGCAACTCATCATGTCTGGCGCATTAAACACATCAATGGACCTAAACGATGAGAATGATTCTGTGATGCACACAAACTCGGCCGAAATGGTAAGTAACATGTTCAGTCTTTGTACATTGTTGTGGGCAAAATCCAAACCAACAGCGGTTCTTGTTGCGCCAAAGGCAAAGAAGGTCAGATCACAATGATGGGATACAAACCAGTACACTGTGAATCACTAAAACAGAAAAATTCTGAGACAAACTCTGCTAGTAAGGATTTTCGTCAAAAAAGAAAGGAAGACTTGGTAAATGAGTTGGTGGACCCAATTTGTATAATAACAAATGCAAACGAGATGTTGTATTTGCGCCTAGGAAAATTTGTAGATTCGGAAACAAGAGACTACTTTGAGATGATAACTCGTGCCATCACAAAGACAAAAACACTTGTTGAGGAACTACGCCAAGAGACTAGCTGAGCAGGCAATAGGCATAGTTTGGACTCATTGATGGATACATGATACTCTGAGTGTTATTAGAGTGCCCAAGGCCTATTGCATGGCCTAACTCGTGTCTCATTATCTTCTCTACACTCGCAACATCATACAATTGGAAACTTCCATCACAGTTATAGTCGCCTAGTGCAACTTCGACTACTCCTTTTCCAATGTGTGCATGACCCAAGACTCCCTCGCCTAATTTTCTTACGGTCCATGTAACCCAAATGTTTGCATCTGATTTGGAATCAGCATGTGAGAATTTGATGATGGCGTTTCCATTAGGTGTGGTAAATATCTGGTCCTGCCAAAACTTTGTGGATTGGTTTAGCGTGCTGACATGATCCAATGGCAAGCCTGGTGGCTGTGCGTTTACAAAAATCTTGTAATTTAGGACATATGTGCCGTTTTCCAGTGTTATTTTGGGATCTGGAAATCCTGATGATCCTGTCTTTATTTGCTGCTCAAAATTCCACCGCTCATAGTCTCTTAGGAATTTTTTAATGACATCAAAACTTGGATTTGGGTACTCGATGTAGCGCTTGTCTTTTGTGACTTTGGTTGCAACCTTGCTAGTGTATGATTCAAAGACCGTTTGCGTGGGTTTTTCACTCCAGTTCTTTGGCTTTTCTGTTGGTTTGTATGGGTATTTTTTGATAACCTTATCTGCATATTCTTTGTAGTTTTTTGCCACCGTGTTGTTTGGATATGTAGAATATGCCTGATCAAAGTATTTTTTTGCCTCCACGTACTCGCCATAATTTCCAAATCCTACACCTAAACCGAGCATCGCTGTGATGTCTTTTTGATTTTTTTGGTATATCTTGTAAAAATCAGACATTGACTTTTGGTGTTGTCCTAGATTACTTTGCGCAACGCCTTTCATTTTGAGAACTGTGCTGTGGTTGGGGTAATCCTTGAGGATCTTATCGTATAGTGTGATGGCCTCTTTGTACTGGCCTTTTGCAAAATATTTTGCAGCCGCTTTGTATGATGTGTTTGCATTTTTGGCTATGTCGTCTGCAAAAGTAGGTATTACATGGATAGATAATACGATAAACACCAAGAAAATGGTTATAACGAAATATTTCATGTGATCAACATGCTTGGACTGGGTAATAATTTGAGCGAATTAAAGATACGAATCCAAAAGGCACATGACGATCTTGCTAGCCTGGGGGAGCCAAGCCAACCACTCACAGAGATGATAGGCTCAACCAATGCTATTCGCCTAAATGAATACCTGAGCAAAACCGACGCAAAAAAGACCGAACTAATATCAGATTATGTTTTGTATACGAAGCAATTGGAGCAGATAATCTCATCACTGTTTTCAATTCAATCCGAACTCAAAAGCATCCTAAAAGAAGAGACCTCAATGATGGAGTCTACCGATATCAAGCCCAAAAGAACAAGGAAATCCACAAAAAAGAACTAGTTCTGGTGGGAAATATCCCCAGACGTTATCCAGCTTGTCTTTGTGCCTGATTTTATGACCAGTGTTCCATCTCGATCTAGTCTTATGGCCTTGCCTGTTGTTTTGGTGCCTGATGAATTTATCGTGATTTGTCTTCCGATGGTAGATGATCTTTTTGTCCACTGTGTGATGATTGACTGTGCCTTGTCTTGTTCCAGTTCTTGCAAAATACCTTCAAGCTCCTCTAGGAATGTCTTGACTAGTTTTACAGGTTTTGTTTTGTCGTCTTTGATCAGTGTCTCTACTCCATAAAAATTCCCTTTTTGTTTTATCTTGTGTTCAATTTCTTTTGGCTTTATTTTGAAATTAATCCCGACTCCAACAACAATACTCTCAATCCGTGTTGATTCAATCGATGCGTCAATTATGATTCCCGCAACTTTTTTTCCGTGTATTGTGAGATCGTTTGGCCACTTTAGTTCTGTTTTTATTTTTAATGATTTTTCAATTGCGTTTGATAGTGCAATTGCAACTGCAAACGGAATCAGAGTTATTTTTGAGATATCAAATTTTGGCTGCAAAATTACTGAAAGCCATATTCCACCTTTGGGAGAAACCCACTGTCTGCCTAGTCTACCCTTGCCAAGTGTTTGTGATTCAGCAATTATGACTGCCCCAAACTCGTTTTGGTTTTTTGCAATATTTGTGGCAAAACTTTGTGTTGAATCAACAGAATCAAAATAGTATACCTTATTTCCTATTTGTTTTGTTTTGAGATCTTCCGTTATCTCCCAGGGAAGCAAAAGGTTTGTTGTATCAATTAGTCGATATCCTAGATTTTGTTTTGATTCTATTTTGTAGCCAAGTGATTGGATTTTTTTTATATGTTTCCAGATTGCGACCCGACTGATGTGTAGTACCTCACTTAGGTCCTCACCTGAGAGATGTTCTAGTCGATGTGCCTTGAGAAACTGTAAAACCTTAACCAGTCCTTGGTTTTCATCTGATGTGTAAAGCAAACTGTATGTGTTGGTATGATGGTTGATTTAAAATCCTATGTCGATGTCAAATCCACCATCGCCTGCACCACCATCTCCGCCCATGTCTCCACCGCCTGACTCTGCATCGGACATTTGATTTTCTGATCCTGGTGGAACCTGATCTGCTGGAACATAGCTGCCCATTGATGCCCCAATCATGGAAAACATCATGGAAAACATCATCATGTTCATTATGCCAAAGAACATCATCATTGCAAAGTCTGATTTGTTATTGCCCATGAACTCTTCGAGCTTTTTCTTGTCTCCAAGTTTGTACAGTTGTGTCATCTGGTTCCATTTTTGTTCCATTTCATGAATCCTTTGTTGCACTTCGTTGTTTCCTTTCTCTGTTATTTGGAGCTCAGTTTTCTCTCCACCCAAGAATCCCTTCTTTTTCTCAACTTTGATTAGTCCACGCTCTTCCAATTTTTCTAATATTTTGTTTAATTCTTGAGGATCAATTCCCGTCTTTGATCTAATTTTATCAAACTTTTTTGCGCCATTTCTAATTGCGCCCAAAACAATAACATCTTTTGGCTCTTCTTCCATGGTGTGGGTTTGCAGATAGTGTATAAAGAATTTTCCAATAAATTATAATCCTATTATGTAATGTTATGTGCATGGATGTGGATTCCCACACAGATGATCAAATTCGCAAGATCTTATCGCTAAAAACCGTCGCTGTAGTTGGCATGTCAAAAAACGAAGAAAAGGCGGCTCATTATGTCCCAAAATACCTCTTGTCGCAAGGCTATGACGTAATACCAGTCAATCCTACTGCCGATCAAATTCTAGATAAAAAATGCCATGCTAGTTTGGATGACATACAAGAACAAATCGACATTGTGGATGTTTTTAGGCCGTCTGATCAGGTCTTGCCAGTAATTGAGGAGGCAATCAAGAAAAAGCCCAAGGTGATCTGGTTGCAGGAAGGAATACACAACGAGGAAGCGGAAAATCTGGCAAGAAATGCAGGAATTCAAGTAGTGTATAATCGATGCATGCTTGCGGAACATCAGCGGTTATTCTAATGTCTGATTTTGATGATTTTTACAACTCTTTGCAGGAACTAGTAAAATCTCACACAAAAGATGGAACTCTGATAAAAGTAGAGCCTGATCTACGCGAGGGAATAATTCGTATATTTGGAGAACATATGAGCTCGCTTGGCCGCGCAAAAAGTGGACTGGAAGACATGTCTGAGCTTGCTTACACTACAGCCGAGCATCATCCCTATTGGAATCTTTTGTATTCTGCATGTCAAGTAGCAAAAATAACTCTGGACAAATGGGACTCGGAGCTCACACCGGAAGAGCTAAGTGAGATTACCTGGTCAATTGATGAGCTAAAAAACACATGTCAGAAAATAATTGAAAATCCTCACAATGATCACACTCACTAAATCTAGTCAGAGATAAATAGCAATGAACCATACTTGTATTTGTGCCAATAAAGATAGGAATTATCGGCAAGACTAATACCGGCAAGACTACATTTTTCAATTCTGCCACACTGTCATCCTCTGAAATCTCTACATATCCATTTACTACAAAAAAACCGGAATCTGCAACTGCAAACGCAGTCACACTGTGTGTCCATCCGGAATTTAATGTATTTGATAATCCGAAAAACTCGAGATGTATTGATGGTTGGCGCTATATCCCAATTGAGCTAATTGATCTGCCTGGTTTGATCAAAGACGCGTGGCAGGGAAAAGGACTTGGCAACCAGTTTCTCTCAGTTGCGGCACAGTCTGATGCATTATTGCATGTAGTTGATGTTTCTGGAGGAATCGACTCTTCTGGTAAGATATCTGAGGCTGGAGCAGGTGATCCAATATCTGATTTTGCAGATATTGAGGAAGAACTAATCATGTGGTATTTGAAAATCTTGGAAGGCAATCGTGACAAGGTATCAAAGACGATTCATGCTGGAACTGACAAAATAATTGCAATTGCGGATTTGTATCGAGGAATTGGCGTTAATAATTATCATGTAAAATCGGCACTTGTAGCAGCTGATGTTGAGGACAAGGAGCTAGATGATATCGGATTTCAGGAAAGCAAAAAATTTGCTGCAGTATTGCGTAAAATATCAAAGCCCACGCTAATTGTGGCAAACAAAATCGATGTTGAAGGCGCAGACAAAAACTTTGCAAGGCTACGGGAGCGTTACAATGATACTATAGTGGTTCCTGCAAGTGCGGACAGTGAGCTATCTCTGAGGCGTGCAGAACAAAAGGGCCTCATAAAATACTCGCCTGGCTCTGAGCAGTTTGATATTGAAAAGCCAGATGATCTGTCTCAAAAACAAAAGGGAGCACTTGATTTTATCACGAAAGAGATCATGGGAGAATACATGCGTACTGGTGTGCAGTTTGCAATCAATGTTACCGTATTCAAATTGCTAAAGATGAATGCAGTATACCCAGTTGCAGATGAAGAGAAATTAGCAGACAAAAAGGGTAACGTCTTGCCTGATCTGATCCTACTAAAGGATGGGGCGACAGTTGCTGACTTGGCAAAAGAAATTCACACTAGTCTTACAAAGGGATTGCTCTATGCAAAAGACATTCGATATAACCTGAGATTGCCGCCTGATTATCAATTACGTGACCGCGATGTGGTCTCATTGGTTAGTGCATCCACTACAAAAAAACAACACTAGATATCTGATTTTATTTTCTCTTTTTTCATCCAGATGGTTTTGTTTTTATGATCCAGCAAAACTATGTTTTGTGCTGAAATCTGATCACGAATTTTGTCCGCCTCTGAATATTGTTTTTGTGCGCGCAGTGATTCTCGTTTTTGTAATAGTTCTGTAATTGTTTGTTTTTCTGATTCTGTTATTTTTTGTACTTGTAATCCTAGAATGTCTAGCATGCGTTCAAACTCTGGCAATGCTATGTTGACAACAGATTTGCTCATTTCTTCTGATGCAGCTATTCTGTTTATCCCTTTTACCAACTTGAAGAATGCGTTTGTGGCAAGTGATGTGTTAAAGTCCGAATCCAATGCAGAATCAAATTCTGATCTACATTCTGTGATCAGAATAGTGATTTCATCAGTCGGTCCAGTACCTTCTGACATTATCATTTCATAATATGCCGTTTCGACTTGTCTCCATTTTATGAGGTTCTCCTTTAGTAATTCTTCCGAGTAATCAATTGCCTTGGAATAATGACCTGATATGCAAAAGAGTCGTATCACGTTTGGACCCCAATTATCCAGAACATTTCTTACTGATCTAATGTTTCCAAGAGATTTTGACATTTTTTCCCCATTTATTGTGACCATTCCCACGTGCATCCATAGCTTGGCAAGTGGTCTGTTTGTGATTGCTTCTGTCTGTGCAATTTCATTTTCATGGTGTGGAAATATGAGGTCGCGTCCGCCACCATGTATCTCAAACTCTTCTCCCAAATACTTGAGGCTCATTGCAGAGCATTCGATGTGCCATCCGGGCCTTCCTTTACCCCATGGACTGGGCCAATTTGGATCTGCATCTGAGAATTTCCATAATGCAAAATCCAGTGCATCGTTTTTTGTCTCATCTACTTGTACCCGCGCACCGGAAATCAAATCTTCTGTCTTTCTTTTTGATAATTTTCCATATTCGGTAAATTTTGTAACTGAATAGTAAACACCATTCAAAGAAAGGTATGCAAATTCTGAATCTACTAGTTTTTTGATCAGCTCAATTATTTCTGAAATGTGTTCTGTTGCCTTTGGATGGGCAGTTGCACGTCTGATGTTTAGTCTATCAAAATCCTCAAAATAATGATCAATGTATCGTCTGGATATTTCAAGTGGGTGAATTCCCTCGGTATTTGCCCGATTGATTATCTTGTCATCCACATCGGTAAAGTTTTGCACAAATTTTACTGGTGTATTCTTTGATTCCAAATATCTTCTGAGAACATCAAAAATTATGATGGTCCGTGCATGTCCTATGTGGGATTCGTCATACACTGTGACCCCACACAAGTAGATTCTAACGTTTTCTGCATTTACTTCTAGCTCTTTAGTGGTTAGCGTATCGTAGATCTTCAACTCTATTTCCTCAGAGTTTTGGTGGCATTATTCTCTTGTGTTGACTGTTTTTGTACATTTGATGGATTTTTTGGATTTTCTCTATTGGTATTTGTGTGGTTTTTGCAGCCTCATCTGGCGACATGGACTTGTCTACCGTACAATGTAAAATCACATCAATTGTCTCATATGGGATTCCTAATTCTTCTTCTGCCAAGTGGCCCTGCCATAGGTGTGGGCTGCTTTTTTTTGCAATGATTGAATCTTTAATCCTCAGATGCTTTGCTAATTCCCTTACCTGTGTCTTGTATAATGATGCTATTGGCAAAATATCTGCACTACCGTCTCCAAATTTTGTAAAATACCCGATCATGTATTCGGATTTGTCACTAGACCCAATGACTAGGTAATTGCTCAAATTTGCATAATAGTATAGTATGTTGGCCCTGATTCTTGCTCTCAGATTTCCAAGTGATCTCTGGTCAGGTTCTATAGTATTTGCAAATTGAGAATGAATCAAATTAATGTCAATCAATTTGTAGTTTAAGTGCAGACTATCCACCAAATGTAGTGCATCTTCTGTTTCATCTTTTGGCGAAACTTTACTGTCTGGCATTATTATCGCAAGTGAATTATCTTTAAACGAATTTGCGCAAATGTGTGCAATCACTGCGGAATCAATCCCACCGCTTAACCCAAAGACAAATCCTTTTGTGTTTGTCTTTGAGAGTTGCTCTTTTAGGAATGATTCTATGTTTTTTTGAATTTGTGAATAGTCTTGTTTTGTTATGCTTGATAGTATGTCTGGATTCACAGAGTTTGTTTTTGTTATGTTGATTAAAAATTGTATTGTATGTTATGCGTCCAAGTAGATTCCGTCGTTTCTTGCCTCTATTGGATATTTTTGCAGTTTTACACCCTTGAGATAATCTAGCAGCTCGCCGGTTTTGATATTATAATGCCAAAAGTGCAAAGGGCACTCCACTATGTATCCTTCAAGCTTGCCTGGAACAATAGATCCGTCTTGGTGTACACACAGTGCATCTAGTGCGTGATAGCCGTCTTGGTTGAATATTGCGATTCGTTTTCCGTCGACGTTGTATTCTTTGCTTTTACCAGCTGGGATGTCGCCCTTTTCGGCTACTTTTTTCCAGACCATATTCACCTGAACAAATTTTGTTAGATATTTAGTTTCTTCTTTGTTCATGACAAGATTTTTTAATATAACTCAGAGTGGTACGCTGTTGAGCAAAGTAAAAGATGAAAGTCTGGCAGATCAGGGCAAGCTTTCATACGAGTGGGCTCGAAGCCACATGCCTATCTTGGACAATACCATTAATCGATTAAAGAAATCACAACCATTCAAGGGAATAACGCTTGGATTTTGCCTCCATATCACAAAAGAGACATCTGTTCTCTTGATGGGTGCAAAACAACTTGGCGCAAATGTTGCTGCCTGTGCTGGAAACCCACTTACTACACAGGATGATATTGCGGCATTTTTGGCATCAGAGGGAATCCATGTTTATGCTTGGAATGGTGAGACCAACGAAGAATACGATTGGTGCATTGACCAAGTCCTAGACCATAAACCACTGATTGTAACTGATGATGGTGCAGACATGAATGTCAAATTACATTTTGATAAAAAATACAAAAACATGAAGATTCTTGGCTCTACTGAAGAAACAACTGCAGGTGTTAATCGCATCATGGCAATGCACAAAAAAGGAAAACTACGCTATCCTGTAATTTTGGTAAATGAAGCATACACAAAACACATGTTTGATAACCGATATGGTACTGGACAATCCACAATAGATGGATTCTTGCGTGCAATGAATCTGTTATTTGCATCAAAAAGAGTGGTGGTTGCAGGATATGGCTGGGTTGGCAAAGGCGTGGCAGCTCGAAGTCATGGAATGGGCTCCAAAGTCATAGTAACAGAGGTTGATCCTGTAAAGGCACTGGAAGCACACATGGATGGCTTTGAGGTAATGACAATGTCTGATGCTGCCAAAATTGGGGATATTTTCATCACATGCACCGGCATGCGTGATATCATAACCAAAGAGCACATTCTAAAAATGAAAGATGGTGCAGTGATGGGCAATGTGGGACACTTTGATGTTGAAATTGATAGTGACTTTTTGCTAAGCAAATCAAAATCCGTCAAGGAAGTAAGGCCAAACCTGGATGAGTGTACATTGCAAAATGGCAAAAAAGTCTACTTGGTGGGCAAGGGACGACTGGCAAACCTTGTGGCCGCAGAAGGACACCCACCAGAGGTAATGGCACAATCATTTTCTAACCAAATCTTGTCTGTATTGTATATTCTCAAAAACCATAAAAAAATTGGTAAAAAAGTAATAACAGTTCCTTCTGAGATTGATACTCAAATTGCAGTAGACGCATTGGGAGCATTTGATGTTAAAATTGACAAGCTCACACCAAAACAGATAGCATACAGAGATAACTGGTAAGAAGCTTCTTAAGATACAAAACTCAAATTTATTCATTGAGACAAAAAGCAATCATCACTAGCGCATTGCCATATGCAAATGGCGAGATTCATCTTGGACATGTTGCATCAACGTATCTGCCTGCAGACGTTACTACACGATTTTTGAAGATGAATGGTGTTGAGGCCTATTACATTTGCGCATCAGATGATTTCGGAACTCCAATTCTTATTGCAGCCGAGCGAGAAAAGAAAACACCTCAGGAATATGTTGCTCATTGGAACAAACGTGATTTTGAGGATTTCTCATCATTTGATATTGGCTTTGATCTGTTTTATCGTACCAGCTCCCCTGAGAATGTGGCATTTGTCAGAAACGTCTACAACACACTAAAGAAAAATGGGCACATTTACGAGTCTGAAATAATCCAGTTTTACTGCAAAAACGACAAAAAATTCCTCCCTGATCGATATGTAATAGGAACTTGTCCTCACTGCCAGGCGCAAGACCAGTACTCTGATCTGTGTGAAAAATGCGGGCGTGTACCTGAGGAAATAAACGACCCAAAATGTGCCATTTGTGGAGCAGTCCCAACCAAGGAAAAAACAACACATCACTTTTTCAAGCTAAAAAACTTTGGCGATTCACTCTTCAAGTGGCTTGATGAAACCCAAACACTTCAAAAGGATGTCAAAAAATACGTCCAAAACTGGATTAGCACGGGACTGGTCGATTGGGACATTACGCGAGATATCTCTTGGGGCGTGCCAATTCCAGGCGATGAATCCAAGGTATTCTATGGGTGGTTTGATAACCACTTGGCATACATTTCATCCGCAATCAAGCTTTTATCGGACAAAGGACTAGATGGAAAAGAATTTTGGAACTCTGCTGACATTTACCATTTCATTGGAAAGGATATTGTGTACCATCATTATTTGTTCTTGCCTGCAATGCGACTAGGCATTGACTCGGAGTACAAGCTGCCAGATTACATCCCAACCAGAGGACACCTAACACTACAATCAAAGAAAATATCAAAAAGCAGAAACTGGTACATTGGATTAAAGGAATTCCTCGAGTTTTATCCAGCGGACTATCTTAGATATTATTTGATATCGATTAATCCGTACTCGCAAGATGATCTAAACTTTGATTGGGATGATTTTGCAACGCGAATCAACTCTGAATTGATTGGAAACCTTGGCAATTTGGTGAATCGTGCATTGGGATTTACAAAGAAGACATTTGATGGAATAATTCCATCTACTGATAACTATGATGAAAAAGACAAGGAAGCAGAAGCAAAGATCAAATCTTTTTCCACAGAGCTGTACTCATTATTAGAACAGAATCATCTTGATAGGGCAATGAAAAAGGTAATGGAGTTCTCAATGTACTTTAATCAGTACTTTCAGCACAAAGAGCCTTGGAAGAAAGCGCCAGGCACGAATACATGCGTGTTTTTGGCAGCAAACGCGGTCTATTCAATATCAATAGCACTGTGCCCATTTTTGCCAAAATCTGCTCAAAAGGTCTGGGAGCAGCTTGGGATGAATGGTAATGTAAAAGACAAACCTTGGAAGGCAATCTCGGAGATTGGATTACAATCGGGACACAGACTAGGCGAGATAAACCCGATATTTGCTCGAGTCGAAGATGCGGACATAAAAAAACGCAAAGAGAAATTTGAAACAAAATAAACGAATTCCAAGAATTTCAACCCGTGGATTCTATGATTTGAATAGTGGCAAGACAAAAAAGAGCAAACAATACGATCTGTATCCAAAAAAATTCTTTGATGAGTTGGATGTGGTGCCAGAAATAACAATAATGATTCATGGACTACGTAATGACCAGTCTGGAGCATTAACAAAATTTCGCATTGCAAAACAACGCCTGACTCAACTTGGATACCTGCATCCTGTAGTTGGGTTTAGCTATGATTCCAATACCAGAGGTGTTCAGTACAAATCTCAAGAACAAAAGGCAACAAATGTTGGAGTGTTGATTGCCAAGAAAAATGGATACAATTTGTCGCAGTTTTTGATAAACACCAAAAAAAGATTTCCCAAACTAAAGATCCGACTAGTTGGACACTCTCTTGGCTCTCAAGTGATAATCTCTACACTGGAAAAACTTGGAAGCCGAAAACTCGTTGAATCCGTGCATATCTTTGGCGCATCGATCCCATCTAATCTATTAAGCCAACAAAACAAGGTAAATCTATTACAAAAAACAATATCTCAGAAATTTGTCAATTATTATAGCAAATCTGATCTGGTTCTAAAATATGCGTATGAGCAAGGCCTGATCCCACAACCAATTGGATATGGTGGAATTCAAGGCAAATCCGTACCTAAATATTCGCAAAAACACGTCAGGCCGCAAAACCATCGCTTTCTCAGCTATGCCCAAGTTTTGAAATCATTCCCATAATCTGTGAATATATTGAAGTGATTGCGAGGCTGTATGATGGCAGACTCTGTTAATTTTGTGGTATTGGGGGACCAAGAGGTAGCGGCAAGCCTTGGAAAGAAAGGGACTGCCACAGACATGACAATGTATGACAAAAAAGAGGCAGGTGTGATTAGAACATACACAACACCTAGCGGCTTTCCAGACAAGGTTCAACCACTATTACAAGTAATCAATTTGGCTGAATACGTAATATTTCATGTAAACAAGTTAGACAAGTTCGTAGGTGAGCAAATAATTGCACTTGATATGTTGCAAAAAAAGAATGGACTATTGTCCCATACGTATGATGTTGATGAAAATACGCTAAACACCATGATAAAAAATACGGTACTTGTCAACTATCCAAGAATTACCCAAGATAAAATCAAGGAAGAGTCAGACAAACTTTCACAAATATCAAAAGAAGGCAATGCTAGGGTGGTAATTGATCATTGCTTTGATGTCAAAGGTGTTGGCACTGTCATACTTGGTAAGGTAGAACAGGGAAAGATCAAGCAATATGATACTCTGAAATTGTTACCTGCCGGAATTGATGTTTTGATAAAATCCATTCAAATGCATGACGATCCGGTTGATGAGGCAGTATCGCCGGGAAGAGTTGGTCTTGCGGTAAAAGGTGTAAGTCCAGATCAAGTAGGCCGTGGGGATGTATTATGCGCGCCAGGCCCCGAGCAAATCTCTACAGAAATCGAGATTGATTTTGCAAAAAGCCCATTTTACAAGGGAGATATTGCACCAAACCAAATGTGCCTAATCAATGTGGGTTTGCAGATAAAGCCAGCCAAATTCTTATCCATTTCACCACTAAAACTCACACTCGAAAAACCCGTATTGTACAACAAAGGAGACATTTGCGTCATACTAAAACCAGAGTCGACTAGCATCAGACTGTTGGGTAGCGGCACAATAAAATAAAAAATCATACCTAATTGTTAAATAGAAAATTTTCTTGATCTGAATAATGCAAATAATTCTTGGGTTTTTGATGGCAATTACCTTGTTTACTGGCACATTAGTCACAGGATTTGCCCAGTCCGAATCTGTTGAATGCAAGGCTGCATCTGATGCAAAAAAACAGATTGAAAGCCTTGATAGAAAATACTTGGAGCTAAAGAAAAAAGCATATGCCGAGTGGGAATCCGTGAGTAAATCTGGGCAATACTCTGGTAGTTGGGAAGAATTTGCACAAAAATTCATTGACTCTTCTGAAGTAAAAGAAATCCAAGCACTCCGTCAGAAATATGCCGAAATTGATCAAAAATGTCCCCAGTATGGCGCACTCAAACCGGAATACTCTGATTCAAAGAAAAAAGATTGCGATAATACCAATTATCAAAATATTAAAAAGACATTTTTTACAATTGAGCAAAAAATGATTGCTGCCAAAGAAAAATACTACAAAGAATGGGAATCATTATCAAAATCAGGAAAATACTCGAATTCATGGGATCAATATGCCAAAGAAAACCTTTACTCTTCATCTGAAGCATTAGAATACCAAAATATCCAGGCAAAATATGGAAATCTAGTCCAGTATTGTCAATCTGAGTCAGTTGCAGTTGTGCCAAAAACTCTTCAAATTCCTTCTGGTTGCAACGAATCAGAATTAAAAATTGCAAAAAAGACACTATTGGAGTCTGATGGTAAGGTTACCGCACTAAAAGAACGGCTCTACTCCGAGTGGAAACTACATGCTGATGCTGGCAAGACAACTGATTCTTGGGATACTTACATGAAACAGCACTTTGATGGGGCAGTTGAAGTAAAGGAATGGCGCCAATTACAAGAAAAATATGCAGGCGTAATCCATATCTGTACTCCAACAAACATGGATGTCGTCTCACCAAATAGCCAGATATCACAACAAACCGAAAAGTCTACAAAATCCAAAATCATATCTGAGAAGAAAAAAGACTCGGACAAGTCTGAAAAACTCAAAAAGACAAAAAAGGCAAAAAAACCAAGCGATCAGCAAGTAAAACCAACACTCAAGAATAATTAATTACAATATCAGGCCATGTCAAACCATGAAAGGACTTCGTGCCTGCCCGATTTGCTCATCTTGTGGCTCTAAGAAATTTGAGCGATTGGGAGGGAACGACGCGGTGCGCGTGCGATGCCTCTCATGCGGGAAAATAATCTCAATTTGATTTTTGATGGTTTTTATTGTGTTTATTTTGAAATCAAATCATGGCAAAGACATGGAAAGATACTGATATTGATTTAGCTCCCATTAAAGATCAGACAATTGCGGTAATTGGTTATGGAATACAAGGTGATGCTCAGGCAAACAATCTCAGAGATTCCGGACTCAAAGTAATAGTTGGCCTAAAAGAAGGAAGCCAAACCTGGAACAAGGCAAAAGCAGATGGCCATACTGTAATGTCCGTTGCAGAGGCTACAAAAAAAGGCGATATTATTCACATTTTACTTCCTGACATGATACAATCCCAAGTCTACAAAGATGAAATCCAATCAAACCTTTCTGCTGGCAAGGCATTATCATTTTCACATGCAGCTGCCATCCAATGGAACTGGATCAAGGCACCAGACAATGTCGATGTTATTATGGTTGCACCAAAAGGCCCAGGCTCTAAGGTACGTGAAACATACCAAGAAGGATTTGGTACACCTGCCATAGTCGCAGTATATCAAGACAAAACCGGTAAGGCATGGGAGCGAGTACTGGGAATTGGAAAAGGAATTGGTTCTGCAAGAGCGGGATTAATCCAAACAACATTCAAAGAAGAAGTTGAAACTGATTGGTTTGGAGAACAGGCTGATCTTTGCGGAGGATGTGCATCAATGGTTACAAACGCATTTGAAACTCTAGTTGAGGCTGGCTATCAGCCGGAAATTGCATACTTTGAGGTCTTACATGAGTTGAAGCTCATAGTTGATATGATTCAAAAATATGGCATCAATGGCATGTGGAGGCGAGTATCTGAAACTGCAAGGTATGGTGGTCTTACACGTGGCCCAATGGTTATGGATAAGGAAAGCAAGGCAAAGATGAAAAAAGTACTAGACATGATCCAAGACGGTACGTTTAATGAAGAATGGATCTCGGAATACAAAAAGAATGGCAAGAATGCATTTGATAGATACATGAAGCAACTTGAATCTCACCAAATCGAGCAAGTTGGCAAGCAAATGCGAAAGATGATGTGGCCGGATTCCAAAGAATAAGATTTTAGATTTTTCTTAGTTTTGCAACGCCTGAATTGATGTGCTCTATGATTGCCGGCAATGGTGATCCTGGACCAAATACTTTGGAGACTCCTGATTTTTCCAAGCCCTTTTTGTCTTCTTCTGGAATTACTCCACCGCCCACAACTAGGACGTCTTTGAGGCCTTTCTTTTGTAGTTCTTTTACAACCCTTGGAAATAGCGTATTGTGCGCACCATTTAGTAGGCTGAGTGCAACTGCATCTACATCTTCATCCTCTGATATTTGGGCGATTCTCTCAGGCGTGGCAAACAAACCCGAATAAATTACCTCCATTCCTGCGTCTCGGAATGCCCTGCACAAAACCAACGCCCCTCTATCATGACCATCAAGGCCTAGTTTTGCTACAAGAATCTTGACTCGACGAGTGGCAAGTTTTTGCTTCATCTGAGACTAGTTACCGTATCGCATTTTAAAAACTTATGATCTAGATGTCTTGTTTATGATGTCATTTGGAATGATGATAAATCATACTCAACAAACCGCTTTACTGGATAGTGTGGCGTTAGTTGGTATCACTGATCGTTTGATACTCTAAATCTACATAAAGGCTAACAAATAACGCAAAATTGTGCTGGTTACACCAATACATTATGATCTTAGCTTTGAGCCAATTTTCTCAAATTTCACGTTTGAAGGAAAAGAGGCAATCGATGTAAGGATCGCCAAGCCCACTAATACCATAACACTTCATGCAGCAGAACTAAAAATAAAAAAATGTCTTATAGTGTCGTCTGGCAAATCCATCTCAGCACAGACAAAACTGGATGAAAAAAAAGAAACCCTTACAATCAAACTCCCAACAAAAATTGCAAAATCTGCCAAAATTCACATCGAATACACTGGCGTGCTAAATGACCGGCTAGTTGGATTTTATCGCAGTCAATACAAGGACAAATCTGGCAAGACAAAATACATTGCAACCACACAATTTGAGGCAGCAGACGCAAGGCGCGCATTTCCTTGCTGGGATGAGCCTGCAGCAAAAGCAGCATATGATATTTCAATCATAACTGAACCGCATCACACTGCAATATCAAACACCAACCAAATCCTCAAAAAGAAAATTGGCAAAAAAACACTCTACAAATTTGCCAAAACTCCGATAATGTCTACGTATTTGGTATATCTTGGTGTTGGCGAATTTGAATATCTAACAACAAAATCTGGCAAAATAACAATGCGAATTGTCACCACCAAAGGAAACAGTAAGAAAGGAAAATTTGCACTGGATTTATGCAAAAAATTGGTCAAATCATACGAAGACTATTTTGGAATAAAATACCCGCTACCAAAACTGGACCTAATTGCAGTGCCTGACTTTGCTTCAGGCGCAATGGAGAACTGGGGAGCAATAACATTCAGAGAGACCATTCTGTTATTTGATGAGAAAACATCATCCACTCAGACAAAACAATTCATCGCCGAGGTTGTATCACACGAGCTAGCGCATCAGTGGTTTGGCAACTTGGTTACGATGAAGTGGTGGAATGATCTTTGGCTAAACGAGTCGTTTGCGACATTCATGGCAACAAAGTTTGTTGACAAGTTTTACCCAGAATGGAAACTCTGGGACCAATTCCTAGAAGATACAATGAACACCGCAATGGGCCTTGATGCATTACATTCCTCACACCCAATTGATGTCAAAGTAAACTCTCCATCGGAAATCAGAGAGATCTTTGATGCCATATCGTATGATAAAGGTGGTTGTGTTCTAAAGATGTTAGAGAGTTTTGTCACTGAAAAGAATTTCAGAGCAGGCTTGCGCGTATATTTGAAAAAATTCTCTTACAAAAATGCCGAAGGCAATGATCTCTGGGATGAAATTGGAAAATCCTCCAAGATGCCAGTTCGCTCCATGGTGAATTCTTGGCTAAAACAGACTGGGTTTCCACTAGTTGAGGCTAAAAAACAAGACTCCAAACTGGTGTTGTCTCAGAAGCGATTTGTCTTGGAACAAAAAGGATCACAAAAAGGACTATGGGAGATTCCGCTGACTATAACTCATGATGGCAAAGCCATAAACAAGATCCTCAAGAAAAAACAGGAATCACTCATCATACCATCCAATGAAATACTGGTAAATCCTGGCAGAAATGGATTCTATCGAGTAAAATATTCTCAGGATATTCTATATGATCTAAAGGAATTGATTTTACAAAAATCAATTTCACACATTGATAGGTGGGCAATACAAAACGACTTGTTTGCACTATGTGTATCTGGCGATGGCAAGGCTCGTGACTATCTAGAGATTGCAACATCATATGAAAACGAAGATGACTATCTTACCCAATCAAATGTATCTGGGAATCTTTACGCATTATACCACAGAACAATCGAAGAGCAGTATAATCCAGAAATAAAACAAATCACCCATCAATACTTTAGAAAAATGTTTGATAAACTTGGCTGGGATGCACAAAAAGATGAACCACACACAAATGCGTTGTTGCGCAGCTATGTGATAGGGGCTTTGGGAAAACTAGATGATGAGGAGATTCTGTGTGAAGCAAACAGTCGATTCAGGCAATATTTGCAAAACCCATCATCACTAAATCCTGATATCCAAGATGCGGTGTTTTCATTGGTTGCATGGAGTGGAGATCACAATACGTATCAAAAACTATTACATCTGTACAACAAGGCCGAATCTCAGGAACAAAAGACAAGATTTCTTGGAGCCCTGTCTAGCTTCAAAGACCCAAAACTATTGCTAAAAACACTAGACTTTTCACAATCAAAAAATGTGCGCTCGCAAAACATGCACATTCCAATAATTCGCGTCTCTGGGAATCAGTACGGCAAAAAAATCCTCTGGCCATGGCTAAAAAAGAACTGGAAAGGCTTGCGCATCAAAGTTGGTGTGGGTAGTCCACTTCTTAATCGCATGGTGTCTAGCATTTCGGCAGTGGCGGATAATTCAATGCAGGGCGAGATAAAGCAGTTTTTCCAAAAAAACCCAACACCTGGAACTGAGATGACATTATCCCAAACATTGGAGCGAATTCGAATCCATCACCAATTCATCAAGCGACTGCGTGCAGAATTTGCCTAAGAAAAAAGTCATTTTAGCATCCATTACAACCATCCTTGTACTTGGGATTGGAATTTCAATCTCCCAAAGCATAATGACACAGCAAAAATATGAAAATGTGTTTTATCTGGATGCAACGTTTCATCAATCGCAAAAACAAGTCGAAATAAAATTCTCTGATAATACCTCACAAACCACTGGCGTGGTATTGGAAATTCTGGGAATGGAGACATCGTTTCAGAGAACGTTCAATGGTAATTCCTTTACTCTGATGGTGCCATTTGATGGCGAGCCGCAATATGGGTGGAAGGTAGTACCAATCACACTGGTAGTGAGTCACCCTGAATTTGGTAAAGTAGGCCTCAAAACCGACATACATAGTGAAGGCCAATCAAGCAAGGTAATCTTTACTCAACTGTAATTACAACAAGAATTTATTGCAGATAAAAAAAATCACTCTGTTTGAATTTATTGGCAGATCTAAAGAAGGGAAAGCGTGGTGCAATCGCAAAGGCAATCTCTATTGTTGAGAATGATGAATCTGAAGCAAGAAAACTGATCAAAAAAATATTCAAAACATCTGGCAAATCTGTCGTAATTGGGATTACTGGACCTGCTGGTGCTGGGAAAAGCTCGTTAATCAACAAAACATCCGTCTCACTCAAAAAACTGGGTTTGAGAGCAGCTGTTCTGGCAGTGGATCCTACTAGCCATGTTACTGGTGGTGCTATTCTGGGTGATAGAGTCCGTATGACTGAGTCCACTGACTCTGGAACGTATATTCGAAGCATAGCATCGCGTGGTGCAACAGGGGCAATCTCTCACTCTATTCGAAATAGCGTTAGGGTGTTAGAATATGCCGGGTTTAATCCAATCATAATAGAAAGCGTGGGGGCTGGCCAGACTGAAGTTGAAATTGCAAACATTGCCGATATTACAGTTGTCGTGTTTAATCCTCACACTGGTGATAGCATCCAGACCGTAAAGGCAGGACTGACTGAAATCGGTGATGTGTACTTGGTTAACAAGAGTGATCTGGATGGTGCGACTCAGCTATTCGAGTCAGTCAAAGAGTTCATTGGAATGACTGAACGAAACCCAATCATACTACAAACATCTGTTACAAAAAATAAGGGAATTGACGAATTTGCAAAAAAGCTAAAAGAGATGATGGCGCAAAAACAAAAAACCAAAAAAGACCGCGACATAAAGCGACTAGACTCCGAGCTCAAAGATATTGTTTTAAATAATGTTAGGATAAGAATCGACACGTTGCTTGAGTCTGACAAAAACTATGCCAAATATCTCAAAAAATTACAATCAAAAGAACTAGACCCATTTGAAGCAGCAGATAAAATATCTACTAGTATATTCAAGTGAATAGTATGGCGCAAAAACAAGAAAAACCAAAGAAAATTTTAACCGATTCTAATTTCACAGTTGACCGAGTATATCACGCAAAGAAAAAGGCCACAAAAGAAGAGCCCGGCAAATATCCATTCACACGTGGAATCCACGCAGAAATGTATCGAGAGCGATTTTGGACAATGCGTCAGTATTCTGGATTTGGCGACGCAAAACAGACCAATGAACGATTCAAGTTCATGCTCGAAAAGGGGCAAACCGGTCTATCCATGGCGTTTGATCTTCCAACGCAAATAGGACATGATGCAGACGCCACACAGGCAGAAGGAGAGGTAGGAAAGGTCGGCGTATCAATATCGTCACTAAAAGACATGATGACTGCATTTGATGGTATACCGCTAGGCAAAGTAAGCTCTTCAATGACAATCAATTCCACTGCATCAACATTACTTGCATACTATATCGCGGTTGGCGAATCTCAGGGATTTGCAAGCACAGAATTACGTGGAACTACACAAAATGACATTCTCAAAGAATACATTGCAAGAAACACGTACATCTATCCACCACAACCGTCAATGAGATTGATTGGTGATATGATCGGATATTGTGCAAAACATGTCCCACAATGGTATCCAGTTTCAATTTCAGGTTATCACATGAGGGAAGCCGGCTCTACTGCAACACAAGAGGTGGCATTTACCATAGCAAATGCAATTGCGTACATTCAGACCTGCCTTGATAGGGGACTCAAAATAGATGACTTTGCACCAAGATTGTCGTTTTTCTTTTGTTGTACAATAGAGTTCTTTGAAGAAATTGCCAAGTTCAGAGTTGCAAGAAAAATCTACGCAGAAATTCTCAAAGAAAAATTCCACGCAAAGGATCCTAAATCACTACAACTAAAATTCCACACACAGACAAGCGGAGAATCCCTCACTGCACAACAACCAGACAACAACATTGTTCGAGTCGCAATACAGACAATGGCAGCAGTAATTGGAGGAACACAGTCATTGCACACTAATTCTCGTGATGAGGCATTGGCATTACCAACTGCCGAATCCGCCAAGATTGCGCTCAGAACACAGCAAATCGTCGCGCACGAATCCGGCATAACAAAGACAGTTGATCCAATGGCCGGCTCGCACTATCTAGAGTATCTATGTGATGAAATCGAGGACGGTGTTCGCAAATACCTAAAACAAATTGAAAAGATGGGTGGCGCGCTAAAGGCAATCGAGAAAGGATTCTTCCAGTCCGAAATCAGACAAAACGCATACCGACTAAAAAAGGAAGTTGATGCAGGTGAGCGCGTACTGGTCGGTGTAAACAAGTTTTCTGATGAAAAAGAAGCAAAGCAAGAACTACTCCGAATAGATGACACCGTAGAGAAAAAACAGAGAGCGGTACTCAAAAAACTACGCTCTGAGCGAGACAACAAAAAAGTACAATACGCCTTGTCTAAAATGCAGGTAGCTGCAGAAAAAGATGATAATCTGATGCCATTTATCCTAAATGCGGTAAAAGTATATGCTACAACTGGAGAGGTAAGCAACACATTCAGGCAAGTGTTTGGCGAATACCGACCAAAAGAAGTGTTCTAGATGAAAATAGATCATATAGCAATTGCAGTAAATGATGTAGAGCAAGCAGCAAAACAATACCAGGGAGCTCTTGGTGTTGAGAAGATCGTATACGAAACAGTAGAAGCTGAAGGCGTCAAGCTAGCAATAATAAAACTAGAGAATGGAAGAATTGAGCTGATGCAGCCAACGCGTGATGATAGTCCAATCAAAAAATTCTTGGAAAAGAAAGGCGAGGGATTACATCACATGGCGCTAGCCACTGATGATATTGAATCAGAATACCAACGAATGGAAGGATGTGGAATCCAATTCTTGGGCAAAATTAGACCTGGCTCTGAGGGAACAAAAATAACGTTCATTCACCCAAAGTCTCTGTCTGGTGTTCTAACTGAGATCTGCTCGCATCCAAAACACGACTAGAAAATCACTCTAGCATCTTTAGTGTATCTGATGCCGTGATGATTCCAATTATTTTACCTGCCTTGTCCACCAGAATGCACTTGGAATATCTGATTAGCGGTACAAGTGCTCGAGCGGGAGTCTGATGGTCCACAATTGGTGGCCTTGCCTCCATGACGTCTGCAAGCTGAATCTGCTTCCACGATGACTCGTCACTATCAGTAAGATGTCTTACCACGCCATCCTCTGTTATCACACCCACTGGTTCTGATGATCTGAAAATTGGAATTTGGCTGATGGACATTTTGCGCATTTTGTGTATGGCATCATGAAGCGAGTCCGTTGGCTTTAGCTTGACAATTTCTTTACTGCAAATATCGCCTGCCTTGTTTGGATCAGCTCGTCCTTCTAGGGTTGCCAAACTATCAAAGACTCGTTTGGCAGTCTCGTAGCTTGGCTGACTTCGACCAGATTCTATCTGGTTTATCATCGATGTGCTGACTCCTGTCATCTTTGCGAGCTCTTTTTGGGTCACGCCAATCTTGAGTCGGGCCTGCTTGATACTGTCTATTCTGGGAAGCATGACTCTCACTAAATCCCATTACGGTATGAATTTTACTGCTAAAACTCTTATTCTAAACAAGAAAACCACACATCATTGGGATTATTTGATAATTTCAAAAAGAAATACCCTGAATGCAAGACTACCGAAGACTGGTTTTACAAGGGCAACCAACTAGCTTCTTCTGGAAATTTGGATGATGCAATCAAATGCTTTGATGAGGCAATCAAGCTAAACGTAAACAACTCACAAGCCTGGAACAACAAAGGTTTTGCACTGGACGAGTCTGGCAAATCAAAACAGGCCATCCAATGTTATGATATGGCAATCAAACTGAGCCCTGGAAACGCTGATGCTTGGTACAACAAAGGATCTGCAGTTGGCAAATCAAAAAAATTCGAAGATGCAATCAAATGCTTTGATGAGGCAATCAAAATCAATCCAAAAAACTCACTTGCTTGGAATGGTAAGGGTTTTGCACTGGGCAAGACCAAAAACTTGGATGAGTCTATTGTATGCTTTGATGAGGCAATAAAACTAAACCCCAGCTATTTTGATGCTTGGTACAACAAGGGCTTTGCATTAAAAATTCTTGGAAATATGGCAGAATCGGATCGATGCTTTGAGCGAGCCACCTCGCTAAAATCACGTAATAAATGAAAAAGTGAGGATATCCGGTAGAACAGGGTCGACAGATGATATCCTCACCTGATTTGGTTGGTCTTGGCTGGTCCTAATCTCGGTATTACCGAATGAACCTTAGCATGTTTGTGCGATTTAACAAATAAAGGATTGCGTAGGAATCATACGTGAACAATTCTAAAATGTTGTTCAAAAAATACACACTAGTTTTCAAACCCTACCAAAATCATCATTCCACAAATGAACATACTGGTAGCGGAAGACAACAAGTTTACCGCACAACAATACAAAATATTATTGGAAAAAATGGGACACAAAGTCATCACCACTGAAGATGGTAGTGAATGCGTCAAAAAATACAAGGAACAACTAAAATCCGAATTTGACTCACTGGATGACTCTCCATTTGATCTAGTGTTGTTGGATCATAACATGCCAAAAAAGACAGGCGCTCAGGCAGCAAAGGAAATTTTAGCAAAAAACCCAAACCAAAAGATTCTCTTTGTTACTGGATATCAGAGATGGGCAGTAGAGGATGATACGGATGATCTGTTTGAGAAAATCGTACTGTTGGAAAAACCGTTCACGCTAAATCAGCTGTCCAGAAAGATTGAATCGTTGGTATAGTTTATCGTCGCTTTTTTGATTTTTTAGCCGCTTTTTTTGGCTTCTTTACCTTTTTCTTGGTTATCTTTTTTGGGGCAGATTTTTGCAAGAGTTTTGATTGGGCAGCCGCCACAATAGATATTGGAATTCTGTGAGGCGAGGCACTAACATACGATACTCCGGCATTATGGAAGAACTTGATAGAGTTTGGATCTCCACCATGTTCACCGCATACTCCTACCTCGATTCCAGGCTTTACTGTTTTGCCGTTGGCAATGGCTAGTTTGACTAGGCTTCCAACACCATTGACGTCCAGTGTCTGGAATGGGTTTCTCTCCAAAATCTCTTTGTCAATATATTCTGGGAGGAATTTGCCTTCTGCATCCTCCCTTGAGAAGCTAAACACTGCCTGAGTGAGATCGTTTGTGCCAAAGCTGAAAAACTCGGCAGTATTTGCCAGCTCATGTGATGTAAGACAACCTCGAACCACTTCAAGCATTGTTCCAAAGCTTATCTTTAGTTTCAGTCCGTGTTTTGACTCGACTTCGGATTTTACCCTATCGTAAATGGATTTGATGTGGTTTAACTCTGCAATGCTTCCTACCTGTGGAATCATTATTTGTGGAAATGCGTTCACTTTTTGTTTTGCTAGATCAGCCGCTGCTTCAAAGACTGCGCGTATCTGCATTTCATAAATTTCAGGATATGTTATACCGACTCTAACTCCCCGATGGCCCATCATTGGGTTTATCTCGGCTAGCTCTTTTGCCCGTGCCAAGTAGGTTTTGGCCTCTTCCATGTCAGGTGAGCCACCACTTCGCTCCATCTTGTGGATTTTGTTAATGAGTTCTTCTGGGTTTGGCAAAAATTCATGCAATGGTGGGTCGAGCAGTCGTATTGTGACCTTGTAGCCCTCCATTGCTTTTAGAATTTGAATGAAATCGCTTTTTTGTAATTCTTGTAGCTTTGTGAGATGTTCTTTGCGCTCCTCTAATGATTTTGCCATGATTAGTTTAACAAACAATCCTAGTCTATCTGATGCATTGAACATTCTCTCTGTTCTGCACAAGCCTATTCCTTGGGCGCCATACTTTCTTGCTAGTTCTGCACCGTCTGGCGTATCTGCATTTGCTCTGATCCCAATTGTTTTTGTTTTTTGAGCCCAATCAAGAATTGTCCTGAAATCATCAGTTATCTTTGGCTCTATTGTTGGCACCTCGCCAGTGTATACGTCACCCTGGCTACCATCGATTGTTATTGCATCGCCTTCATGAATTGTGATATTTCCAACAATTGCTTGTTTTGTTTCTGGGGAGATCTTCAGATCAGCACACCCAACAATACATGGCTTGCCCATTCCTCTTGCTACTACTGCAGCATGTGATGTTTTGCCGCCCCGGCTGGTCAGTATTCCAACGGATGCAAAAAATGCAGGAACATCTTCCGGCTTTGTTTCTTCTCTTACTAGGATGACTTTGGCACCATTCTCACCCATTGCAACTGCTCTTTTCACATCAAACACTGCAACACCGCTTGCTGCACCTGGTGATGCGGCAATTCCTTTGACTACCTTGGTGAATTGTTTTGCTTTTTCATAGTCGATGGTTTTGTGCAGTAATTGTTCTAATTGGTCTGCGTTTAGTCTGAGTAATGCACGGTCTTTATTGATGAGTTTTTCTTTTACCATATCTACTGAGCTCTTGATCATGCCAGCTGCGTTCATTTTTGCAGACCTTGTCTGCAGCAAATAGAATTTGCCTTGCTCTACTGTGAACTCTATGTCCTGTGGCTCTCTGTAATGTTTTTCTAGCTTTTTGCAAGTGTTTGATAATAATTCATAGCTTTTTGGCATCTCTAATTTCATCTCGTCTACTGGCTTTGGAGTTCGAACCCCTGCCACTACGTCTTCACCCTGTGCGTTCACTAGATAGTCGCCAAAGATGTGGTTGCTGCCATCGCCGGGGTTTCTGGTAAATACTACACCTGTTGCGGAATCATTACCCATATTGCCAAACACCATTGCAACCACATTCACTGCGGTTCCATCTGCGATGTCTTTTGTGATGTGGTTTTTCTCCCTGTATACGATTGCTCGCTCGCCCATCCAACTGTTAAAGACTGCCATGACTGCTAATTGTAATTGCTCGTCTGGATGTGTTGGAAATGGTTTACCAGTGTGGGTTTGGCAGACCTGCTTGTACTGCGATACTACACTTCGCAATGATTGCTCATTTAGGTCGCTATCCGCAGTTACGCCTTGTGCTTTTTTGGCACTTTCCAGAATATGATCAAATTTCTTGTCATCCACGCCAAAGACTACTTTGCCAAACAACTGGACAAATCTGCGATAGGAATCCCATGCAAATCTTGGATTGTTTGTCTTTTTTGATAGCGCCTCAACTGTAATGTCGTTTAATCCTAGGTTTAGTATGGTGTCCATCATTCCAGGCATTGATAGTGCAGCACCGGAACGCACTGACACTAACAATGGATTTTCAGACGAGTTCCATTTCTTTTTTGCAATCTTTTCTAGCTTGGTGATGTTCTTTTTTACCTGAGTCCACAAGTCTCGTGGAACGGTCTTGTTGTTTTGATAGTATAATTTGCAAACATCTGTGGTGATGGTGAATCCTTGAGGGACTGGCAGCTTTAGCTGAGTCATCTCGCAGAGGCCTGCGCCCTTGCCGCCTAGGAGTTTTTTGTTCTTGCCGTCTCCCTCATCAAAGAAATAAACCATTTTCATTATTTTATCACGGATTTTTCTATCGATTTGTTGGGGTTTTAAGCATTGCCTTGGCAAATTCCTCTACGATCATGCCCCAATTCTTTGCTTTGACTATGCCACTTGCTACCAATATTCCAGATGAACCAAGCTCAATTGCCTTTCTGACATCTACACCAGATACGATTCCGGCACCACACAAAAGCTTGGTGCTATTCTTTGCATTTTTTACTGCCTTTGCCGCCTCTGTGATTAGTTCTGGTCTCTCGGTGGACACTGCCTTTCCCGATCCAATTAGTTCTGGCGGCTCGATTGCGATATAATCTGGGTTTAACTTTGCATACTTTGAGGCCTCCGATACGTCTTGAACACAGACAACTGATATCATCTTTAGACTACGTAATCTTTCCACCAATTCTATGATGTCCTTTGGTGGGATTCTGTGCTCACTATGATTGATCAATGAACCGGTAACCTTGGATTTTTTTAGCAATTCTGGTATGACAAAGCCTGTGGTACTACCAACCTTGGCATTGTCTGTGTGCTGAGATAGGATTGGGCCTGAGTATTTCACCCCTAAAAGATGGTGTGGCGGGCAAATTGCTATTTTTATCTTGTATTTTTTTGCTATTCTCTGAGCGGTGGTGGCAAGCTTTTGGGTTTTTACACCTGATATTTCATCATAATTTTTGAAATTTATTACAAACAAGATCTTTGTGTTGATGACTCTGAGTGCTATTTATTGTTTATAGGATTATAGTTCCACTGGTGCAGATCCTTTCCAGATAAACGTGCACAGGGTAAAGATGTTGTTTGTCATCTCATCTGAGTTTGTAAACAGCGCGCATTCCGCATCGGTATTCTCATGCAGATTTCCCTTTACTGCAGAATCTGACATTAGGAGCTTGCCGCTTAGTGGGCATGACTTTGAAACTGCAATTCTTCCCTTTGATGGTAGCTTTCCTATTCGAACCTCGCTTGCGCCAAATCGTTTGATGAATAGCTTCATTTTGTCCGGAATTTCGTCAACTACCAGTCGTACGGTTCCACCGTTTCGCTCTGTCTGTTTTACCTTTTCTGGTATGGTGGTGTGGTATAATTTTGAGACATCCTCTAGTGTGGTAATCAGGTAAAATACATCTGTGTTATTCTCTAAAATCCGCTCTATCTGAGAAGTGATGTTTTCGATTCCCTGAATGATTCTAAATGTTGGGGTGGTTGACTTGCTGTCCGTTGTACTGATTTCCTTTATCTTGTCGACAATTTTTTTGCCGTCCTTACGTATTTTGGATATCTCTTCTTCTTTTTTCTTTAGTGTGATGGATAAGATTTCATCGGGCTCTGATGCAATGCACAACTTTGGTGATGAAAACGATATTGATACTATGCCGTTGCTTGAGAGCTTGTCGATTGTTCGATAGGTTTTTGCTCTGTCCACGTTGATCTCTTTTGCCAGAGCGCTTGCCGTAATTGGACCTGTTCTGAGCAAATTCAGATAAATTTTTGTTTCCAGCTCATCCAAATCTAGGATTGCGGATAGCTCCGATGCTAATCCCTCGACATACGGATTGTGGGTCTTGGTTAGCTCTGGGTCCGTTCCACTCAATGACAGATCCTCCATGGGATCTGTTTGGTTATTGCGTATTAACGACGTTCTCTGTTTTTTTCGAACGGACAAATTTTTCTCCCCCAAGGCTGTTGCTGTGCATTTAAGAGCCATTTTCACTTATCTATAAAAATAATTGCGTATGATTTATCAGCGAGGTGATGTTTTTTTGCACAACATCAGATCGTATGCATATATTTTACAAAAACTACACCACATTAAATGCAATTACTGCAAGTACTATCATGACTACTACGTGTTTTATGCCTGAAACGTACGAGCCGCTGCCAATTTTACCTGCTGCCAGTCCGCCAAATATTGCCTCAATTATGGCCATATTGAGCAATAATGCGTCGATCTGAGCAATGTCTACCCCGGATAATGCCGAAAATACATTTGTACTTGACATATGCGTGGTGACTAGTAGTTGCTTGACTGATTCTATCTGGGTAAAAAACTGCGAGGACAATATCACCGAGATTGCAATAAAGACTGCAAATGAAATGTAGATGGTATAGGTATATGGCTGCAGTGCGGACTTGCGTTCTTTTTCCAAGTTTCTAAGCTCAGTCACATATTTCTGAATGGTCTCTAGGTTTTCTGAGACATTTCCACCGTTTTTGAATGCTATCTCTAATAATACAATGACACGCTTTGCCATTCTTGTTCCGGCCTTTTTTGTAAAGTTTTCAAATGCCTCGCTTATTGGCATGCCCCAACTAATGTTTGCCTTGAGGTTTTTGAGAAGCGGTCCAAGGTTGCCCATATTTCTCTCAGGCACCATCTGGATTGCCTGAATTAGATTGGAGCCACTCTGAATTGAGCTGACCAATGATAACAAAAACAGTGGCAAATGTCTGTCAACTCCCTCCCTCCTTTGTACTTCTTTTAGCTGCAATAGTGTTAGTGGTATGACTGCTGCAAGTATTCCAAAAATTATGCCAATATCACGAGTCATCATCTGAACTGTTCCTGAGAGATAAAAGCTGGATGTGATTACTGCAATGCTTGCAACTGTAGAGATTGTCATGACTCGGAATTTTTCTGACTTTACAAACGGCATCTTTGGCATTATGATTTGTTCTGTTCTTGCGCTCATTTTCTTACCTCTTTGGCACCATTGAATCCATCAACAATAGCATGACTATGCCAAACAATGGTACCATGACATACGTCAACATATTCATCAGTGTGAGTAGATCAAACCCTCCTAGATCTGGACTCATAATTGCCATTATGGATAGCATGATGACTGCCATTAGGGGAAACACAATTAGTAGAATGGTGTACATTTCCGCCATTATTCCAAGAGACTCTGTTGATCTCTTGACGTTGATCTTTTTTTCTTCTAGGTGAACCTTGGCAGTTGCAAGAAAATATTCTCGAAGATTTCCCCCTGCCTTGAATGTGATGATTGCGCCTTCCAACAGCTCTGAATAGGAACCGTTTGGGGTCCTTTTGATAAGATCATTTACTGCGGTTATCACATCCATCCCAAGAATCTCGATGTTTCTTGTAACAAAACGCGAATCCTTGACGATTTCCTCATTGGATGGCTCTTGAGCAATTGCCTTGAAGACACCCTCAAGTGACAAGCCGCTGGCGCATAATGTTGCCATGTATCCAATAAAGTGCGGAGTCTCCTCTCGAAGTTTGGTGAGCCGTGTCTTTGCATTAAGCATTGGCGTTATCTGCAGTACTGCAAACGTGATAATTCCTAGGCCTAGTGAGCCGACAACTGCCAAAAGCCCTGCAATCAGTGGGGCAATGTTTAGCATTATTGAGATAATTATTGTGATTGCAAATCCGATTATGGCAGCTATAAAACTTGATGAAATCATTGAGGCAACAAAGACTTCAAAGGGAACTGGCATCATTGCCTGTCTGATGCTTTCTTTGAGCCTTGGCAGCTTTGGATACAGAAAATCAATATGCCTGTTTAGTAGTCTATAGCTGAATATCTGAAAGCTGGATGGCTGATTTTTCTGCTCTGCTTGGGCATTGTTCTTTAAGAGTCCAATCAGTCTTCTATCACCAGCCTCTTTTTCTCATAAAATCTATCTGAATTGGAATAAAAGTCCAAAATGTTTGTCATTACTTCTTTGTGTCCTCGAATGTTGTGCTGGACAAGCCACTCTAATGCAGTCCTGCGTTTTTCCAGCTCATATGCAATGTTGTCATTGGATATGCCGGTTTTTTCTTTGATTTTTTCTAATACAATGCTGTTTCCCCCGTATTCATGCTTGTCGTCATTTGGATTCCATCTGAAAACGTCATGTGTTTTTATCTCACCTGTTTTTTCATCTAGGCCTGCAATTTCTGCAATCTTGATTATCCTTCTAATTGATTTATCATTGATTCTCAGTTTAAGCTGCAGTGTTATGAGATCCAGAGTGTTTGCAATGAGTGCTTTTGGAACGTCCATTGGTGATGATACTAGTCTAGTTAGCGTGGCTTCTACGGAATCTGCGTGAATTGAAGAGAATCCACCGTGACCTGTCGCCATTGCCTGAAATAGTGTATATGCTTCTCTGCCTCTTGTCTCGCCCACAATCAAAATGTCTGGTCGCTGTCGCAGTGCTGCCCTGAGAAGATCAAACTGGGTAATCTCGCCAATTTGTCCGTCTGTAAAATTCTGACGAGAGACTGCTGGAATCCAGTTCTCATGTAATAGATTTAGTTCATGAGTGTCCTCAATGCTGACTATTTTCTGTCCTGGTCTGATAAAAGAGGAGAGAGAATTGAGCAGTGTTGTTTTGCCACTTGCAGTACCTCCAGCAACTAGCATTGTGGAATTGTTCTCAACAGTATACCAAAGATATGCAGCCGCCTGCACGGAAATGGTCTTGAATCGCAACAAATCCACTATTGTGATTGGATCTGCGCGAAACCTTCGTATGGTAAACGTACTTCCACGCTTTGTAATCTCGCTTCCTAAGGTGAGATTTATTCTGCTTCCATCTGGCAGTGCTGCGTCTACTATGGGGTTTGCTAATGATGCATGTTTGCCGCCAACATAGGACATTTTTTGCACAAAATTATTCAATTCGTCATCATTCTCAAAGATAATGTTGGTTGGAACCGACTCGAACTCGCGATGCCAGATGTATAGTGGGACGTTCACTCCATCACAGCTAATCTCTTCAATTAGATGATCACGCATAAGTGGCTCTATCTTACCAAGATAGACAAAGTCACGTATTGCATAGTATGTTATTTTTGATAGTGTTCTTGTTGGAATCTCCATGTTGTATTTTTTTATCAATTCTAGAATTTTGTGTTTGAGCTCACGGGCGGCGTCCTTTTTTGTCTTGATACTGTTAAGTGTGATACTTAGCTCAGATATCAGCAGTTTTTTTATGACCTTGAAGTTTGTCTCGTCGTTTCGACTTAATTGTGGCTCTATTATGATATAGCGTAGGCCGTTCTTTGAGGTGGGATCTCTTATTAGGCCTGCATAAATTTCTGCATCATCAAATTCTATTTTATTTAGTGTCTTGAATTTGGGAATAAGATCCTTTACATCCGCTGTTCCAAATGTTGTGTTTTCCAATGTAGTTTGATTCTGTATTTTATTGTCTTTTTTTGCAAAAAACTTGCCAAAATCTGGAGGCGGTATTTTTTTGATTCTGATAAAAGAAAATCCACCTGGGTTCTTTATCAGATTCATTATTCTTGTATGATTGTTGGTTGGCTCATAAGAGATTGTGAGTGCAAATGAACAGCATCCCGTTTACATTTTTGGAATCAATGAAAACATTGGACGTCATGTTTCAGCTAAACCGTATCAAAGGGAAGGGTAGCGTCAAGCCTCAAAAGTTTGAGCAAAAATACCAAGAGAAAAACATAGACGCAGAACTATCAAAATGGCAGGAACAAAATAGTGAGAAAATCTCGTTTTTGATAAAAAAAGCAAAAGATGGTTACAACGGTCTGCTTGTGCCTGAAATAGACCACAAGACTGCCACGTTTGGGTATAGGATTCTACGAGAGCTACCGGACTACGATGTAGAGTTTTTGAATAATCTGGTCAATCTGAGCATGTTTGACAAGCTGGTCAATAACAAATTTCTAATCTGTCCGGAGCACAAGACATCGTTTCTGCTCAGCATTAGGATCAGCTGCCCAAAGTGCAGCTCCATTAATGTGGAAAAACTCAACCTACTTGAGCATAGGGCATGTGGGTTCATCTCGGAGAGAAAACACTTTGGGGGTCAGGCCGAGCTAAAATGCCCATCATGCAAAAAACTGATCAAAAATCAGGAAAAAGAACTACGATTGCCGGCCTCTTGGTATTTGTGCAATGATTGCAAGGACAAATTTGATGAAGCCAAGGTCAATCTTCACTGCAACGAATTTGATCATGATTTTACTGTAAACCAAGCAGACTCGATCATACTGTACAACTATCTTTTATCAAATGACACTGAAAAGTCTACTCTAGATCAAGAAAAGATAAGGGAGGAAATTGCAAAAATTCTTACAAAACACAACTACACGGTATCTGAAAATCACACCATAAAGGGAAAAAGTGGAATTGATCAAATTGTTGATATTGTTGGAACCGGGGCTGATCAATCGATTTTTGTTTTCATTAATAGTTTGATAGAAAACAACTCTGAGATTGATTCCAAACTGATTCAGATTCTTGATACGATGCCAAAAATAGCAATCTTGATTGGATTCTCATCTGTTTCTGAGATGACCAAATCCATTGCATCCAAGTATAATCTGTCCATAATATCGTCACAAAACATTGATGAGATCACAACCGAAGTCCAAAAAATCGTCTCTGCTAAAAGCAAAAAACCAGATGGCGATAAACCCACATGAAATGGAAATCTAGGCGTGCAGTAAGTCAGATTATAGGCACGCTTTTCATGCTTGCCATAGTTGTCCCAATTGGGACTGTCATAGTTACCAAGGGGTTAAACCAAGTCGGTGAGATAAACAACCGCCTTGCAAGCGGCATTACACTCGAAAGCGAAAAGGGACAAGAGGATATTGTGTTTGAGCATATACGATTTGATCCTGTCAGCAAACAAGTTACAATTTCAATTAGAAATGTGGGCACAACCGAGTCTACAATAAACAAAGTCACCATAGTAAAAATGGAAACCCAAGAGTTAATCGTAAATGATCAAAACATCTCCATAAACGTACAACCAAAGATAGGCCTCACAATATCAGAAATTGGAAACATCTCTGTTGCACAATGGGATGATCCGATATACCGAGATGCAGAATACAAAATAGCAATCACGACAGAAAAGGGGAATTTCTTTGAAATCTCAGCGAGGCCGTTTAACACATGATTACAAAAAGACGAGGCATATCTGAAATAATTGCAACCCTGATGCTTTTGGGAATAACCACTGCGGGTTCTGTGTTCTTGGCAAGCCTTGTTTATGGCAGTGGCTTTCAAAATACGCCGGAATCTGATTCTTTACAATCGTCATATGCAATCAAGCTCACTGGATATGATACTCGTGATTCAAATGATCTTTTGGGCATTGGCAGCATTGATAACAAATTTGACAAAAAACTCTGTGCCAAGGGATGTCAGGGGTTTGCCGATAACATTCCAAACAGTGCAAACCCTGGAACTGAATTTCTGGCATTACAAATCAGAAATGTCAGCACAGAATCTGTATATCTCAAGGGAATACAAATCAATGGCATTCAGCATGTTTGGGACCAAAACACCGGCGGCAAGTCCCTTGATGCAAGCAGCAATGACTATGCCGGAAAATACCCACTAAATGGAAAATTTAGCATAATTTCTGTTACCGGACTCGCTCAAAAATCCGAAAACAAGGTAGATGCAGACGAGGAAGTGCGACTAATAATCAAACTTGATGATGCGCTATCCTCAGACATTGCGTTATCCAAGCCAATCCTGACTGGAATCAACTTTGGTGGAGTTCGTGCATCTGAAAATGTCATTTTGAGTGGTGAAATAAGATAACGCGGGGAATCTCAACCATCGTCGGCTCGGTGTTTTTCTTGGTTTTACTATCTGGCGGATTGTCTGTGTCATACCTGATAATAGAGACACAATCGGATATGATAAAAACTCAGCAGGTAATTGCAGATGCTGAAATTAAAAAAATTCAGGAAAAATTCATTGTTTCTGTTTCCGCGGATAATGTTGATAATAATCGTCTTGCAGTATATGTAAAAAATCAGGGCAGCAATTCTTTGCAGATTGATAATATTTGGATAATCAACCAGACTGATCCGAGTCGGCCTGCAACAAAGTTTGAGACCAATTATACTGAATCTGTTTTGGCCCCGGGATATGGAACTCAGATTCTTGAAAACTATCCGTTATACATGGATTCTGGGGATTACTTGGTTAAAGTGATCTCTTCAATTGGTACGATACGTACCGCAGAGCTAGAAGTTGGTGGACGAGGTCCACTCAAAGCAAAGATGATGATTGATCCGCCAGATGTTCGAATAGGAGAAAATGCAACTGCTTGGCTTTTTGTAACCAACACTGGCAATACTCGAATACTAAATGTCACCGCAGATCCAATAGTAGTCGCACCATCATCTACTGTTATTGCATCATCTCCAGTCATACAAGTTACATCTGATCTTGCACCTGCAGAGTCGGCCATATTTGCGTGGAAGTACAATTTGATGGGAACAATTGGAACAAATGTGACATTTTCTGGATTTGCAAGAGGAGTAGACGAGCCAACAAAAACACCGATTCAGAGCAACAATGAAAAACAGTTGGTGTATCTGCGAGATAACAACGGCTTGGGAACCATACTGACCCAAACATTGCTCTCCAAACCTGAGATTTTCATGGTTTTACCATCGCCATTTGGAGATTCTGCACAGAGAGGACTATGGGGTGTAAATGTGGTAAATCCGACCAGCCAGCCGATTTACGTAAGCAAGGTGGTCATAAACGCAGTAACTCCTAGGGCACAATCAAACGACAAGATTTTTGATGTAAATGGGTGTTCTCCGGTAACTGTGGCACCGACCCCAAGCTCCTGGTCGTGTCCTGCTGGAAACCAACTCATGTGGAAAAACTCTGTCACACCACAGGTGATTCCACCAAAATCCGTCTATCCATTTTTGGTACAAGTTACTGCTGGCTCACTTGCAGGCGCACAAGACGACTTGGAGACCATACTGATTCAGACAAACGTCTTTACCACTTTGGGTCAGTTTGGCAAAGCAGGATATGGCTCTTCTATGAGAAACACCGGCTCTGCAATACCAAACGTGTTTTTGTCCAATGCAGTTGGCTCATCAAATCCGAGTAACATCCTATCAAATATGACTAATATCAAGCCCGGCACATACAAGACATTTAATGCAACAATTGCAGATTTTGATACCAGTGTAACAAACGTGATTGGCTCTGGCTCTAGGCTGATCATAAACATACCAAAGGGATGGACTGATGTGACTATGCTATCACATAATGGATTTTCGACCCCAACGTATCAGACCTTTATTGATACGTCATCGCAAATAGTTGGAATTCTAAACCAAGACATCTCAGGTGCTGCAGGAAGTGCAAAAACCATACAATTCCGAGCCAAGGCACCCCCGGTACTGGACACCCAGATGTACGTCATGTATGTATTGGCTGACGGAGATGTCATAAAAAATGGTGATACTGCAAACCCATTCCCAATAGGACCTATTGCAGAAATACTACTCCAAGTATCGCCATAGATTTTGGTAAAAATGTTTACCAAATAACACAGCATCACCCGTTTAAATCCAAATCTCATCTCTGATTTAATGAATAAAATAACAATGCTGGCAGTTATTGGCCTTGGAGCACTTGTCTTTGGCGTAATTACGCCTGAATCTGGCTTGATGGCAAGCGCTACGGGCAACAATAACGGCTACAACGGAAACAACAATCATGATCGTGATGATCGTGACAATAACAATCATGGCAACAATTCGTACGACTCACCCAAAGTCAAAATCTACAAGGTAGTAATCAACAATGATGGCAATCCAACACCACCAATGTCTACCTTTGGCGTCAAGCTAAAAGACACGCTTGTCAACACAAACGGAACAACATTTACAATATCAAAGAACAAACCAGTGACTTTGACAGAGGCCGGAGCACCAGGCTTTAGCTTTGTGGAGATTCGAGGCGATGGACATTGTCCAGAAAATCTTGGAGGCACGATAACACTGGATGATGGGCAAAAAATAGAATGTTACATTGTGAATCAACCAACTCCTACAGGTGATGGTACTGTGAGTGATCCGCCTACAGTCAAAATCTACAAGGTAGTAATCAACAATGATGGCAACCCGACACCTTCCGCCGAATCTTTTGGACTATCCATCAATGGAGGTACAACATTATCCAATGGAACCAAGGTAACACTACAGGCAGATACTCCCGCAGTGCTTGCAGAGGCAGGGCTTGTTGGCTATGAATTTGTAGAAATTCGAGGCGATGGAAACTGCCCTGAAAACATTGGTGGAACTATAACCCTCAGTGCAGGACAAGACATCGAGTGTTATGTAGTGAATCAGCCAATAGATCAGACTGGTCCACCGGACCCAGGTGTGATATTCCACTATAACACACTGTCATTTAGCTTTGCAGATCCATTGTATGGCGACAGCTGCTCTGCACCAGGCAAGACTCCACCATGCATAGAGCTTGCAAACTCTATTGATGGAAACGTGCTTGTGGTGGACTCTGAGCTAAAAACGGATACCACAATTGTCTTGTTTAGCGTGGTTGAGACAGGCAAGGTAACGCAAAACCCGCCGCAATTTGCTACCAGTCCTATCTGTGTCTTGTCCGGAATTGGACCGCACACTGCGTCATATGCACAGGCAGAGGAGATTAGCCCTGTTGTAAATCCAAGCGGCCAGATGGGATTTGAGTTCCAGTGCTCTTTGATTGAGGCTGCCAACTTTAAGGTAAGCTATGCCCTAATTGAGACACAAAGACAATAATCTCTTTTTTATTTTTTCACAAGAGCAAGAAGAGTGCATGATACTGATATTGCTCATGCAGTGGTAGGACATACTGCGTATCTTGATATGTATGATAGAAAGGACGATCTGGAAAAATTAGAGTTGTATCTTAAGGTTGAAGCCACATTGAAAATTATTTAATAATTTACTTGATTAGTTTTTTGAATTTGTGTTGTGGCTAAAATTGGAAGTATCTCCCCTTTAGCATATGGATCTGGAAGTGTTTTATCATAATAAGTTGCAGTTATTTCGTCACCTGGAGAAACCAATAGTGAGCTGCTGGTTTTTACTTGTGAAGTTGGAATTTCTCCTTCAAAAACTCCTGGCCATGTCTCATGCAACTGCACAACAATCCCATTCAGATCAGAATCAGACTTTACATTAACACTAACAATATCGGATTTGTCTCCATATGCAAGATTCAAGTCATAATCATTTAATCTTAAAATTGGTTTTTGAGCAATGTCATATGATCTCATAAAAAAGCCTAGTTCACCTAGATACATTCTAATCGGTACTGAGGTGTCAACATATTCTCCTGGTGCATAATAATAACGCGCTGTGATTTTGTCACTTTGAGCAGTCCCTATTTTTCCATTATATGGGCCAATTCCACTTGTTTCACTCGTCAATATATCTTCAATACCGTCATTGTTCACATCTCCAAGTAGAAAACCTGTCAGCTGTATCTCTCCAGTGAAAAAATTAGAATTTTTTCCAGTTTCGCTTAATACATAATCCAAATGTTTTCCACTATCAGTAAAAATTTCGAGTTTTTTGTTATTAAATGAACCAACAAAGTCGATTTCATTTGGATTGATATTACTAGCTGGATCTGTTATTGAAAGATAGACTTTGTCATTCCAAGAATAATCTCTTTGATCAAATTCAATTATTGGGTGTTCGATTTTTTGTATATTTGTGAAAACCAAATTGGGCGGGGTTATTGCATTAATTCCATCTGCGGAAGGCAGATACATCACTTCAGTATTGCCGACAGACATTGTAATGCTGCCTCCTTCAGAGGTAGTTGTCTCTGGTTGGCCCATAACAGTAACCAAGAAAGGAATGTGATTCTGTCCATTTGTTGCAACATAACCGTCTCCATCAAAATTACTTGTAAAAGAACCAAAGAGTGGAATTAAAAGAGGAATTAGGGGAATTATTTTCCCTATTAGTTTCAGAATCTCTAAAGTACTATTCTGATTTTGAATTTGAATATTGTTAATTGTTACATGATTAATGATGAAATTGACACTACGATTATCATAGAAATTGTATTCCGATCTACCGCTTTTACTCATTACCATAATTAGTGGATTTAATCTCAAAAACTTTCTCTTTTCTTAAACATAATCCAGCCTCATACTAGCACAGATAATCCCCTACCCAAATCCACTCTAGTGCAAAAAGTCAAGCCTTAACTACTACCCCTACAAATCACGCGGGAAATTGAATTTGAACCGACTAATCGTAGATTTCATCTTCGTCTTCTTGTAGTTTCTTCTTTGGATTTCTCAAAAACGCAAAGATTCCACCACCGATTGCAATCACGCCAGCTATTGCACCATAGATAACCCAGTCTGGAAGCTCTGTTTTTGTCTCCTCTACTACTTGGGCCACTTCAAACTCGACTGCCTTTGAGTCCTCAGTGTATCCTTCGGCTGATGCCAAAATCTGCAAAGACATTTTGGGTGATTTTTTGGCATTGAATTGAATGGTAGCAGAGCCATCATCACCAGTAGTCAATACCTCAGGCGATATGGTAGAGTCAGCAGATACTACTCGTATTGTTGCACCGCCGACTGAATTATCCTCCTCATCATCTACGTAAATTTTCATCTGCGTTGGCTGCTCTAGCGTCACAGGCTCTGAAACACTGCCTACACTGATCTTTAGTTTTGTTACTAATGTTTTTACTAAAACATCTGATTCTGCACCAACTATGCCTTTTCCAGTAGCTGTGATCTTTACATCACCATCCTTTACTGGGGATATTGGGAACTCGACATATGATCCGCCGGCTGAAATGATTGCTGACTCCTGAACCTCGATTATTCCAAGCTCCGATGTTGCAAGCTTTACCTGCAAATCATTTCCAAGTATGATTGGATTTCCATTAAAGTCAACGAGTTGAATTGCACCAAAATATTCCCCATCAGAATTGAGTTTCTTTTGCGGTATGCTCATTGCAATCTGTGCGGTTGGATTTTTTGCATAGTTGCTTGTCACCTCCAAGTCTGCATCTGCCGATTCTCCGATTGGTATTGTCTTGATTGCTATTGTCTCGCTTTCTGTCTGGATTGCATTTCCTTGGAAATTGACATGTGCAAAGGACTTTCCTTTTTCTATTGTGAGTATTTCATTGATTGGTGTAATCAAATATCTGATTTCATTTTCCACTAGTGTGGGCCTTCCTTTCTGATCAAGTGACATTACAAAGAAATCAAACCTGCCGGTTTTGTCAAATGATATTGCATTTGTGCCTGTAGGAGAAAACAATGTGGTCTGTTCTTGCTTTAGGGTGTTGATTATCTCGGTGGTGGTAGATGCAGAACCAATGCCTTTGATCGTAGATGAAAGATAGACTGGACCCGTCTCCTGACCCGTCTGTATTATTGCTGTACCATGAGAAGAAGACGCTGTGATCCTGCCTAGATCACTTATTTGTAATATCAAATCGTTGCTTGATATCATATTGATTCGTTGCTCTGATCCAATGGAATCATAGTTTTCATTAATCAAAATAGGATAGAATTCCTGCTCTTTTTCCTCTGTGTTTTCTTCTGTTGAATCACCATTTTCTGTTTCTTCTTTTTCTTTGTCAACCATGATTCCCATCTGATATACTGCTACTGATTGTGATTTGGTTGGAATTCTATCCAATGCATATACTGCAAGTGTTTTGTTTTCCGCAAGAGGATTGTTTGTAGTGATTGGTTTTACTGTCTCTAGCGTATCTGTTGCAACGCCAAGCCCCTTTGTCGCAGCACCAATTGTTATTGTTTGATTCTCTTTGAAAAAGTCCAGTCTTGGTGTGAATCTATAGCTAAACTCGCCTTTTTTTATTATTCCCTTGATGCTTTCTTCTTTGATTTTCCTATCGATTTGGTTATTAATTGATACATCGTCTGAGAAAAACTCGACTTTGATATCTTCTTGTGCCAGGGTTGGCAATCCATCTGAATCAATCAGAGTGACTAGGACCTCAATGTCTCTTTTTAGTGCAGATGGTACTCGTTCTGGAAATATGTCCACTGACAATGATGATGGGAGTGACGATGAGATCTTGATTTCTTTTGCTTCATCAAATCCAAGCTTCTCTGATGTTGCACGCAAAAACGCATTCCCAACCTTGTCTTTGGTTTGTATGATTCCCCAAGCATAGCTGTCTCCCTTCTTTATTGTTGGTTCTGCAACTTCAACTGTGATCAGGCCTTCCTCATACTCCATTGAAATTGGAATATCAAATGGAGCCTGCGTGATTTTTCCCTCAGAGTTTATCAGATAAAATGAAAATGGCATTTGCGAGTCAACATTCATCTCACTTGCTGCCAAGTTGATGACTAGACGCAGATCATTTTCCGTAAAATCTTGCTCGCCAATACTCATCTCGGCAAAGTTGCTATGATCATTATATGACGCAAAAATCTTTGCTTGCCCCTTTATTCCATGTGTGTTTACTCCAAATGTGGCAAATTCCTGGCCTGCCTGTATGATGACAGAATCACTAACTGATACAATCTCGGGATTAGAAGACGTTAGTTTGATGGTTATGTCATTTGATGTGGTAATCAGATTCTCTGCCTTGTTTTCAAACCAAACATAGCCAATCTCATGCTCTGCTTCTGTTTGTTCTATTTTTGGTGGTGAAAATTCGATTCTAAGTGAAACTGCAGATTTTTCAGATTGGGCAGAGATTAAAACAACATTTCCTGAAATCAAAACAAAGATTATTGTTAAAATCAAAAAGGCTTTTTCAGAGGTGTTTGTTGTCATTTTGTCTCCATAAAAAGAAAAAGAGGAGATTAGCCACTTTGTTGTCCAATAACTACCGTGCCTACAAATACGGCACCGTTCGTAGTGGTAATCTTGAATTGTGCATCTCGACCGATTTTCATGTTTTCGCCCAGATTCATTACTACTGTAGCTGTCTGTCCTGGTTGAATTTCTCCTACTGGTGAAGTAATCAATGCTGTTCCAGCATAAACTCCATAATCACCAGCTGCTAACGCTGTAGGGGCTGCTACATAATCAAACGTAGCTCCACCCAATCTCACTTCTCCTAGGGTTACTGCCTGAACACTATCGTTTTTCAGGTATGCTGTAACAAATTCACCGCTGCTCTTGAGATTATCAGAAACACCGCCTGCTGTAGGTACGATTGCTAATCCATTATGATCAAACAAACCACCTGCAATATCTCTTCCATCATAACCAACCACTTTTAGTGATTCTATGTTTGGTTTGCCGCTGATCTGCGATGAGCTGAAGAAGTTCTGCGAGTACGCAAAGACAATTGCTCCACCAACTACGGCTATTGCAACTAGCAATAGTGTAGCAATGATTGGGGCTACTCCTCTGCGTGAATGAAGTCGTCGATTGTTGATGTTTGTATTCATTGTATGATGATCAGACAGGCGTGCTGTTAAGGCGAATGCTGTGCAGGAACTACAACATTATTCTTTATCTAATTCCAGAAAAACTGGTCCAGACCAGTCTGTTTTGGCTTGCCTACCATACTATCAAAATCCAAATCCATTGATGATGTGATTTGGTCAAGTGTAGATTCCATAAACTCCATGTATTTTTCGGAATCTATCTCATCAGGTCTGGCCATTTCCACTGGTTTTACGCCTGGTTTGTTTAGAATCTTGACGTATGATATGATGTCACCCCGCTTTATTTCGCGCTGTTGTTCCAGTAATTTGGCTGCCCGGATGTGTTGTGGGATGGTCTTGTCATATTCCGATGGGGCCTTGCTAATCATAACATTGAATGCAAGCTCGGAGATTGGGATTTTCTTTTCTTTGACTTTGATTGCACACTCGGAGATTTTTTGGCTGATCTGTTTTTTGGCATTCTCGAAATCTTGTGCAGTTTGAACTCCAGATAATACGTTTAGGACCTCAAAGAATAATGTTCGAATGAATGGTGGTGTATGGGATTTCTTTCCGGTTAATCCCTTGACGTCTACTTTGCCTTCCTTTGTCACACCAAGATAGTTTTTCTTTCTACCACTCAACACAACATAGCGGTATTCTTTATCGATTTCAAGATCAACTCCTTGTTCTGTTTTGGTGTCCTCAATTACTTTGTGAATTTGTTCTGCTGTTGGATTTTTAACAAATAGAGAGTCCGTGTCTCCATACAATACCTCGACTCCATTTTCTTTGCATTTTTTTATGGTCTCCATGATGATATATCGACCGACTGCAGTGGTAGCCTCAGCTGCTGGCAAAAAGTATAATGGGAATATTTCTGCACCCATCACACCATAGCTGGCATTTAGTATGACTTTGAGCGCTTGGCTGACTACGGTATATTGCTCTTTTTGCTCTAGGGTTTTTGCTTTTTTTGCTAGAGATTTGTAGTAATTTACGCGTAAATCCCGAAGCGAGCCAATCAACATTGATGTCAATCCGTTATATTTTGTGCAGACCCAGTGGTTTGTATCTGGAATTTTGTTTGATTTGCATTCTTCATGAACACACCGTACCGTTTCGTATGAAAGATTTCGAACCTTGATTATACTTGGATACAGACTGGCAAAGTCCATAACTGTGACATCAAAATGAATTCCCTCTGTTGGCTCTACCACCAATCCTCCGCGGTATTTTTTATCCTTGATTACTGCATCGTTCATCACTCCCTGTGATTTGGAATCCAGCTCCTCTCGTCTTGGAATGAGTGCATTTCGTTGCCTGTGCTCATAATACAACAAACTGCGAATCCACTGAGATACGCCCATTCTTGCAATATCATCAATGGGCATCCTTGCTATTCTGGAAATTACCACCAGCAGATTCATCAAAAGATCATTGTTGAAGCTGGTAAGCTTGTACGTTATACGGGCATCATTGTAACAATAGCTGGCAAGCTGATAGTTTGTCAATTGATCTAATTCAACTCCATAGTTCAGTTTTGATTCGTTTAGCAAAGCCTTTGAGACACTATTCAGCGAAAAGTCGGTGTACTTGTGAGAAAATGCATAGATCTGAAATGATCTATTTGACATGGTGCGATACAGATCAATGTGAACTCCCTGCTTTAGTGTGGCAGAGTCTCGCATCATGTAGAGCGGGTTTTCAGAATTTTTTATTCCCAGTCTTTCCGCTCTGTTATACAAGTATGGCATGTCAAAATCATCACCGTTGAATGTTATCACAAACGGATATTCCGCAATCAGTTTGAATGCGTCTTCAATCATCTTTTTTTCGTCTGATTGTGCGTAAAATGTCGCTTTTACGCCTTCAGGAAGCTCGTTTTTGCCGTCATTGGAACCATCCTTGCGCAAAATGAATATCTGCTTGAGCGCATCTGTCCCCTCAAATCCAATTGCTGTGACTCGTTTTTCCGCAATCTTTGGGTCTGGAATTCTTCCAATTTCTGATTCAACCTCAATATCAAAACTGATCCTCTTCATTGCAGGAATTGGCTGATTTAGTAATTCTGCCCACTGTGTGATGTATTCTTGAAATTCTTTTGTGTTTACTATGCCTTTTGTGGTGTTTACATCAAGCAGTAGGCTTTTCATTGCAAGGGATACTTCTTCGCTCATTTCAAAGTCATGTGGAACTATCTTGCCGTCCTTGATTTCATAGAACTTGCCTACTATTAGGCCCCTGTCATACAGATAGTTCTCGTAATACTTGATGTCTGACTCCCATGTTTCTATGATGTTTCGAATACTTTTATCGGTTTGAGTTCCACCAATTGCAAGAGGGTCTGTTACCGTAATCTTTGATATCTCGTATTCCTTGTCCTTGAGAAAGTCCTTTCGCTTGATTGATTCTATTTTTATTATGTCCTTTCTGCTGGAAAGAAATCCCAATTCTTCTGGATTTAGCTTGGAATAACAGTATGGCTTGTGGCCAATTTCGTCTGCCCATAAAATCAGTTTTTGTGATTCTGGATTGTAGAATTTCAGCACTGCAGCTTGTTTTTGGTTATCATATGTGGCAGAAACCAAAAGGGATGGACCAAGTGTTTTTAGCTGTGTTTCTTGGACTAGCATGATATCTTACCTTTTTGGCTCATCAAACAAAACGCTTGCCCAGCGCTGGATTCTTTTTCTCTCCAACTGGATGATTTCAATTCCGGCCTCTTTCATCAAACCATAGTCTGTTTCAGGATATGTGTCAAGGCAGATTATTTTTTTGATTCCTATTGTGATTGCCATTTTAGAGCATTCTAGGCACGGAACAAATGTTGTGTATAATACGGCATCCTTGGTTCCAGCCTCGATTCCCATTATGGCGCAATGCATTATGGCGTTTGCCTCCGCATGATTACACAGGCATCTATCTAGCGATGCGCCTGACTCTATTTTTCCCTCCATTCGAAGTTGGCATCGTTTACATCCACCCTCAAAGCAGTTTTTCACACCTGGCGGCGTTCCATTGTATCCTGTGGCAATCTGTCGATTGTTCCTAACAATTACTGCACCAACCTGCCTTGTCATGCAGTTTGATCGTAATTTGGCAAGCTCTGCTTGCAGCATGAAATATTCATCCCAGCTTGGACGCTCAAATCCAGCACACATGAATTGAATCATCCGACTTTGATATTTAGGTGGATCCCCTCAGGTTTCATTCAGAATTCACCTGTGGGCTACATTTGATCACTCGAAACTATAAAATCCAAAGTTGGACCATTTCTTGGTATTGTCCGAGTATATCTCTCACAAGTTCATCAAGCCAAACTGCGTTGAAACTCGTGAATACCAAGTATCTTTGGCTAACCAGGCAAAATCTGAGAACTGTCTTGTTGTGTTGCCAACAGGGCTTGGGAAAACAACTGTGGCACTACAAGTGATTGCAGATTATCTTTCCCGCGGAGAAGGTGGTGTTTTGTTTTTGGCGCCAACCAGAGTCCTTACAAATCAACACTATGAATTTCTAAAAAATAATCTAAATCTTGATGATATTGGATTGTTAACTGGTGAGGATACAATACCAAAGCGAAAAAAACTTTGGGCAAACTCTGTGATTTGTGCAACACCGGAAATCACAAAAAATGATCTAGACCGGGGAATAGTATCAGAGGATCAGTTCTCTTTGGTGATATTTGATGAGGCGCATCGTACTGTGGGCGATTATGCATATTCAGGTATTGCAAATAGATTTGCAGGCAGAAAGGTACGCATAATGGGCATGACTGCTACCTTGCCTGCAGAAAAAGAAAAAGCAACTGAAATCATCACCACACTACGCATAGCAAGCATTGCTCAAAGAAACGAGGAGAGTCCTGATGTCTCACCATACATACAGAAAACAAACACAACATGGGTCAAAGTTGATCTGCCACAAGAAATGAAGGAAATTCAGTTTTACCTAAGAAAGGCCCTAGAGGCAAGACATGCAGAGCTGACAAAATGTGGACTGCGATTGTCCACAAATGTCTCACTATCACAACTATTGAGGGCACGTGATTTTGTAATGCGGCAAAACCGCCGAGCTGCAAAACCCTTGTTCACTGCCATAAGATTACACTATGCGCTAAATATTCTGGAATCTCACGGCGTGACGTCGTTTTTGCGATTCTGCGATAGAACTAGGGAGAAAAAAGGAGTCGGCATAAAGGATTTGTTTGAAAATGATTCCAATTTCATTCGAGCTGTAGCATTTGCACAAGATGCCCAGAAAAAAGGAATAGAGCACAGCAAAATAATCAAGCTGGCAGAGATTGTAAAATCGTTGTCTGGCAGAGCAATCGTGTTTACCAGTTATAGGGATTCAGTCGAGATAATTCACTCCAAGCTAGTCGAGCTTGGCGTGTCTGCTGGATTTTTGATTGGCAAGGCAGGCGAGACAGGCCTAAAACAAAAACAGCAAATAGAAACAGTGCAAAAATTCCGGGATGGTGAATACAAGGTTCTAATTGCAACTCGAGTAGGTGAAGAAGGACTGGACATATCCGAAGTTAATGATGTCATATTCTTTGATAATGTACCAAGCTCGATTCGATTTGTCCAAAGAAAGGGCAGGACTGGAAGAAAAGCAGAAGGAAATCTAACTGTATTAATTGCCAAAGGAACAATAGATGAGGCGTATTATTGGGTAGGACAACGTAAAATCAAGGCAGCTCAATCAATGGGTGACAAGCTAACAAAAGACCTGCAAAAATCTGATGTATCTCTGGATGCATATTTTTAATGACTAATTATTTCATAATAACCAGTTACTTATCTAAAATGATGAATTAGTTCTCCTACCACGTTTTTTGTGGTAGGATCGGCAAGCTCGGGATGCCGACTGTTTGAAAAACAGTTTATCTGTGGCTCAGATATCGTGGGTTCAAATCCCACTCCTACCAGCCTTATCGCATTTCTGATATTAAAGTCTGATTATTTTAATTCTGAATTTTCAGGCTAGTCTTTTGATGATGTGATAACCAAACTCTGTCTTTACTGGCTCAGATATCTGTCCTACCGATAATGCAAATGCAGCTGCCTCAAATGGCTTTACCATTCTACCTCTTCCAAAATATCCCAAATCTCCGCCTCGCTTGCCGCATCCAGTATCTAGCGATAGTTCCTTTGCCATATCTGCAAATTTGTCTCCTTTTTTTAGTCTCTCCAGTATGGCGAGTGCCTGACTTTGCTTTTCAACCAAAATGTGGGCGCATTTTATTTTATCTGCCATGGTTTGTTGGTATGATCAGGGTTTGAAATATTTTGTCATAATCCCCAAGACGTCTTGGTCTTTGGTACTAGTTTTAGAAACGGTGCCTCTTTTTCCTTCCAGGGATCGCGTCTGACCCACTCGAATTTCTCAAAGAATTTGGCATAAATCTTTGCAAATTCTGGACCCTCTTCTATTATTTTGATTTCACCTTGGGCCAGAACTGCCTTGTGTCCGCCGATTTTGTAAATATCAACAGATATTGCGGCCTTTGGATTGTCCTTGACGTTTTTGTAGGTTCTTGTTTTGTAATCCGTCGCAATATAGAATGAATCGTCCTCAAAAATAAAAGAGACCGGTTTTACGTGCGGCATATTTCCAACTGTGGCAAATCTTGCTTCCTCGATTGATTGCAAAAACGCTTTTTCCTTTGGGGAAAAATTCAACCAAAAATCCTCTCGCGAATCTGCGGAATTTTGGAGTAGACCATATCGCGGACCTTTACTTGATCTTCTTCCGTAGGCATTCCGTTTCGTATAGCGGCAATTGCTGTGCTTGCCATGCCTAGCGCCATGCCCATTATAACACCAAAGACAAATTCCTTGACATCATTGACTTGCAGTTCTGCTTTGTTCTGTTCTACTTCTTGGATGTAAATTGGAATGGTAGATAGTGTACCATCTAGTGTCTGCATGATTAATTCTTCTAGCTGTTGCTCTTCACTCATGATCTTGTTGGGGTATAATGTGGTAATAAATTTGCAGAGAATTTCACAACAATCCTTTTAATGACGATCTCTTTGAATCAAAATATTGCCTACGTATTTTACAATTCAAGAAGCTAATGCCGCACTACCCGCGGTAATTCACAAATACAAAGAGCTGCAAAAGCAAAAAGCCGAAGTCCAAAAACTAGAGGCGCAGCTAAACTCGCAGATGGGAATATCGTCTAGTCTTGGTGACTATGCCACAATAAAAAAACAACTAAACTCTGGTGTAACAAAATTCTATGGACTAATAGAAGATCTGGAAAACACCGGTGTTGTTCTAAAGAGTCTAGAAGAAGGGCTTTTGGATTTCCCATCAAAAAGATTCGATGAGGATGTGTGGTTGTGCTGGAAGGAAGGGGAAACTGAGATAAAGTTCTGGCATGAAAAAGACGTCGGCTTTATGGGACGAAAACCATTGAGCGTTAGCGACGAGTCACTTGTATGAGCATATCTGTTTGGTTTCGAGTAATTAGGATAAAATTTCTCTTAGCATCTGTGATTGCAGTATCACTGGGCCTTGCCATATCGTACTGGCAGACAAAGACGCTGGATATCATATCTGGTGTGATAACGATGGGTGGAGTAATTGCATTACACGCAAGCGTTGATCTCCTAAATGACTATTGGGACTACAAGCGGGGAATTGACACCATAACAAAGAGAACCAAGTTCAGTGGTGGCACTGGAGTTTTGCCTGAGGGCTTGCTCAAGCCCTCCACAGTGTATCGTGCAGGCATGATCTGTCTGGCTTCGGGCTCACTTGCAGGTGCGTATTTCATCGTTCTTCATGGCTGGATTATTGCAGTGATTCTGGGATTTGCAATATTGTCCATCTATTTCTATTCTACAAAAATAGTTGATTCCGGATTGGGTGAGATATTTGTTGGAATCAAGGGTACAATGATAGTTCTAGGCACAATGTATATCCAAACCCAGGCAATCATGCCAACAAACATTGTCGCTGGAGTTATTGCAGGAACATTATCGTCATTTGTTTTGTTTATCACGTCTTTCCCTGATCATGATGCAGACAAGCAAAAGGGAAGAAAAACACTAGTCATCGCTCTGGGAAAATCAAAGGCATCTTCCCTGTATTGGGTATTTCCAGCTGTTGTGTATGGTTTGGTTATGTTTGGCGTAATAACTGAGATGTTTCCAAGTTACTCACTGATTGTGTTTACTGGAATATTCATGATATCCAAATCTGCATCAAAAATAAAAAAATCACTTGATAACATGGATGAGTTTGTCCATATCATGAAATCAACTGTTTTGTTTTCTAGGATTACGGGCGCGCTGTTTGTTGTATCGTTTGTGATTGCCATACTGGCAAATAACAGTTAAATCAAACACAAAATGCGTACTGGTATGATTTCTGGCTTTGCGACAACGGATGGAACAAAAAAATTCACGCAAAGGCCAGGACTGGTAGCAGAAAATTACAAAACCATTCACGGCCTGAGCCTATCAAATGTTGGAATTGGAACATATCTTGGCAATGCGGATTCGCAGACTGATGTGGCAGTAATTGATGCAATCAAAAAATCCGTCATATCTGGAATTAATGTGATTGACACTGCCATTAACTATAGGGCACAAAAAGCAGAACGTGCAGTGGGAAAAGCGATATCGGAGCTAATATCTGAGGGTAAAATAGAGCGCAATCAAATCTTTGTGAGCACAAAAAATGGCTATGTCACAAACGATGCCGATGTAAAAGAAGAGTTTTGGTCTTATGTGCAAAAAGAATATGCTGCTAAAGGTGTGATTGGCGCAAACGACATCTCATCTGGCTATCACTGCATGACAATTCCATATTTGGCTGATCAGCTAAACCGTAGCCTGAATAATTTGGGCCTTGACTGCATTGATCTAATGTATTTGCATAATGCCGTGGAGGGACAGCCAGACATTTCACGCGAACAATTTCTGCAAAATCTGGAAAAAGTGTTTTCATTTTATGAGCAAAAGCGAAAGGAAGGCAAAATTCGATTTTATGGAATGGCCACATGGGAGTGCTTTAGGGTACCAAAGGAAAACTCACACTATCTATCACTAGAAGATACGATTCAGATGGCAATCAGAGTTGGGGGAGAGAATCATGGATTCAGATTCATCCAGCTACCATACAACATGTATTATGATCAAGCATTCATGCTAAAATCCCAAGTCGTTGGTGGCAAAGAAATGTCAATACTTGATGCTACCTTAACTTTGGGAATTGGCGTGTTTACCAGTGTTCCATTAATGCAGGGAAGACTAATTGAGCCCGGAGTAAAACTGCCTGATTTTGGTGGATTGTCTGCGCCATCGCTAAAATGCCTCCAGTTCATTCGCTCAACTCCTGGTGTTTTGGCACCACTGGTTGGACAAAAAACACAGAGCCATGTTGATCAAAACCTGCAGATAATGAAGACTCCACCAATGCAGAATGCGGAATTTACGGAATTGGTAAAAAAACTAGTCTCTTAATCTTGTTTCTTTACCTTTCCACCAAAATCAACTACCGAGCCTGAAATGTTTGGGATGGTTCTCTGCATGTCAAGTAACATACCCTCACTTTCCTCTACCTGTAGCCTGATGAACTCACCAGTAGTTGGCCTGTCCTTGTCTGCATAAATCACAACAAGATTTGCTATTTCGTCATTGCCAAGCAGAATATCATTATCTTGGTTTATTACAAAATACAAAAATGCCGTGGTGGTATCTGGTTTTTCGGAATCAACATTTGGATTTGTCTTTATCAAGCCCTTTTCCTTTGCTGCCTCTAGGGCTGACTTGAGTGATGCAAATTTGCCTTCAAGCGTACCTGCATAGATGTTATCATAACTGATCTCATAGCTGCCGGCCTTTACTATTTTGTATGTCACCTTGATGTTCTGAGGCCTTAGGTCTATCAGCCCTGTTGTAGTAGCTGTCAGTGGTGTTGATGTTAGTTTTATGGTTGCATCCTGAATGTCTGCAGCTCCGGTAATCTTGCCAATCACTTGAAGATTATTTGCGGAATCTTGCACTGCTTCCTCAACTACTGCTTTCATTACCTCACTGGATGAAAATCCAGAACTCATAACCGACCATGTAATTGACATTGCAACTACGGCAAATGTCACCAGTGCAGCATTGTACCAAAACGTCAGGCCTCTATGATTCATCATATTTTTGATGCAAGATTATGGTATCTTCTTGCGTGTGTTTGGAATAAACGGATAATTTGACTTGATTTTATATAAGATCCAAAATTCCCAAGTGTAATGACCGAGCTACCGAGGTTTTCCAGTCGTGCGTTTTTAGCACCAATGGCCGGCGTGAGTGATCCCGCACTCCGATTACTATGCAAAGAGATGGGCGCAGGATTGGTAGTGACAGAGCTTACCAGTATTCACGCAATAATTGCAAAGGAAAAACAACTCCAGGCCCAAAACCAAACAATTAGCGAATTTATCGAATATTCGGAAAAAGAACGACCATTATCGGTACAGTTGTTTGGCTCAGACTTGGAAGCGTTACAAAAAGCAACAAAAATAGTTGAGCCATATTTTGATGTCATAGACTATAACATGGGATGTCCAGCACCTCACATTACCCAACAAATGGCAGGCGGTGCATTACTACAAAATCTCTCCCTGACTGAAAAAATCCTACAAACCTTGGTCTCATCCACTGACAAGCCAGTCACACTAAAGATGCGAGCAGGCGTAGGCGATGATCTGGTTTTCTCAGATATTGCCAAAGTTGCGGAAAGGGCTGGAATTGCAATGATCACACTGCATGCAAGAACCGTAAAGCAAGGATATTCCGGTCAATCGGATTGGTCACTAATCAAGCAGCTAAAACAAACAGTTGATGTGCCAATAGTTGGCAATGGTGATATCACAACGCCAGAGCTGGCAAAGAAAATGATTGAAGATACTAACTGTGATTACATAATGATAGGCAGGGGGGCAATGGGCAATCCGTTTTTGTTTGAGCAAATAAATGACTATCTAAAATCTGGAACATACAAAAAATATTCACAAAAACACAAATCCGATATATTTTGCAAATATCTGGATTATGCAATGAATTATAACATAAAATTTGCAAACATAAAACAGCAGGCAATGCGATTCACAAAGGGCTTGATGAATGGTGCATCATTCAGATCAAAGATAATGATTGCAAAAACAATTGATGAGCTCAAATGTATAATGAGTCAGATATCATAACGCGTCATCTATAAATAGAAAACATACTGCGCTTAGTTGTGCCAGTAGATCCCGTCTGCGGAATTGAAATGGATGAGAGTCTTGCAGTATCATATGACTATGAAGACAAGAAATACTTTTTTTGTTGCAACGGCTGCCGGAGAATTTTCAAGAAAAAACCAAAGAAATGGGCAAAAAAGGCCTAGATAGGAAACCTGCCACACATTCTACAAAATCTGGAGTCTTTCTCTATCGTATAATGACAGTCAGGACATGAATGGTCTGATCTTGCTGTGATTAGCTTGTGGTGTTTTTTGTAGGTCTCATAATAGTAAAGTGATTCTTTGCTGCGAATTGTGACATTGTCTGCTTGCTTGATTTGCTTGATTTTCTCCAAAAACATCTCATCTGGAATCATTCTATCAAAAAACTCTGTCAATCCCTGTGTTCCAGCGCCTTCCTGCATTGGGGATTTTTGGCGCCACACTATCTGGGGTGGTAGCAAACCATCAAAGGCCTGCCTTAGGACGAATTTGCCAAACTTTTTGTCATTATGAATGCCGATCATCTCTGACGCTGGGGTGTTTTTCGCAAACTCCTTTACCGAATTGCTGCAAAAGGGTGATTCTACTTTGACTCCAAGTGCCTCCCCTAGTTTGTGTGATGGAAAGTGCATTATTCTGGCAATTCGCTTTAGGTCAGATTCTAAATCCGGAATGGTCTTGTTTAATAGAAAATTATATCCCGCAAATAGCTCATCAGCACCATCACCTGTAATGATTCCGCCAAACCCTTGGGCTTTTACATCTGATATTGCCAGAAATGGAACGACATTGTTTCGAATTTCTATGTCATTAAAGTTTTTTAAAATTCTGATCGTCTGCTCTATTCCGTCTATGATTTGAGAAATATCACACATCTGGATTGCCAATTCCAAATCAAAGTGCTGAGCAGCAAGCTGGCAATATGTAAGATCGTTTGCGGTGTGATCCTGAGATATTATGGCAAGGCATTTTGGCTTTTTTTCCTTGAGCAGATATGCCAGTATGGTGCTATCTAATCCACCAGATAATGCCAAGTGTTGCGATGTACAATCACATATTGCCTCTTGCAGTATGGTGCGAATCTTGCTGATCTCTTGCACCATATTTCTATAATAAAAAATCAATTAAGCTTTTGTAAAAAAACAAATTAGCTCCAGCTAGTTTTAGCTGAATTTGCTTTGATCAAATCTTTTGCAAAATTCATTGTTAACTTTAAATAGATTACACGAGGACTTTTGCATAATGTTACTGCCTGCAGAAATTGAATCAAAGACACTCATTCCTGCACTACGCGCAATTTTGGCAAAAAAGCTGGCAGAAGAGCACAATGTACGTGAAGACGAAATATCAAAGATGCTCGGAGTAACACAAGCGGCCATTAGCAACTACATCCGTGGAACTCGTGGTGATCCAAAATTAATTGAAAAGCTTGTTGCAGACAAACAGGTCTCTGAGATGATTGGCGAGCTTAGTGACAGATTATCATCAGACATGGCATACACACCATCAAGCCTTGCAAAATTCATCAGCTTGTGCAATTACATAAAATCAAGTCTTTTGATCTGCGAGATTCATCATAAACTAGAAACAAACATTGATGAGGCAATCTGCAAGGAATGCGAAAACATGCTTCTAAAGGGACCAGGTTCTGTGTACTAGTTTTTTGAAATAGAAATCTCTATTGTGGAAATCATTCTTTTACCAAACTCATTTTCCGAGTCCAGCTTTATGTAGTCGGTTTTGCAAGAGTTGTGTAACATTTTTTCAACTATAATGTTTGCAATGGCAACTGCTGCTGGAATGTTTAGGCCCTTTGCCAACAAAATTGTTTTTCCATGTTTGTTTAGTATGGTAAATACATCCAGTGCCGCTGGCATTATTGGATCATTTCGAACAAAGTACGTATATGGTGGATGTTGAGCGATCTGTTTTGTTTCTTCCATACTAATCATTCAGTGTTTTGCAAAATTTTATTCTATTAAGTTTTGTCGACGATTCATCCACTAGTTAAAATAATCAATTGGAACATTTTGGTAATCACCGTTTGGCAGTCTTCGCTTGATTACGATTGGTATTGCAAATTCTTCCAGCTCTTTTAGTGCTATGTCAAGTGATGTTCTTGCGTCTGATGGAATTGCGATAAATGGTGGTGCTCCCTGTGATAGTTGTAGTGCGCGTGCACCCAAGATTCTTGCCTTCTCGAATCTGGTCAAATTTGGTGGTCCTATTGCAATTTTGCCTTTACCTGCAAGTGGAATCTCTATGATTACGTGAACTGGGTCCATGTCGATGACTTCGCGAGTTTCCATCTGTTTGATTTTTTTGTCTAGCTCTGCTCGCTCGTCATCCGTTAATTCTTTTGATTCAAAAATTTTCTTGTATGCATTGATGGCATCCTCCATTGTAGTGTCTTCTGCCATTTCTTCGCCAACTGGTCTGGCAAATTCTGGCTCCTCCTCAATTTCCTCTGGAGCTTCAACTTCTACTTCTTCAGGATCCGACAAGTGAAAAAACTCTCTAATGCGGTTATATATTCCAATAAGGAATGATTTGGTATTATGAGCGCAGGATCTGTGTCCTCCAGTACGATGATTTTGGAGATCAAGGGAAAATCCAAGATGAGCTGCGAGCTAAAACGTCATCTGTCCCCAAAGACTGTTGGCATAATACTACGATCTATTCCGCTCGATGGAAATGCACATCTGATGGGCCAAAACATTGTTTATTTTGAAACCAAAGTAAACTCTGGAGTCGAGCGACAAAAAAAGGAATTCAAAAAAGGTGACATCGCATTTACTCCTGTGGGCTCTAGCATCTGCTTGTTTGTTGCAGATGTGATAACATCAAAGCCAATGACACCAATTGGAAAAATTCTCACAAACGTTGATTCACTAAAAGATGTAAAGTCTGGTGATGTTATTTCGCTTTATCAGTTAACTGGCTGATAAATCCAGTGTCCTGCAAATCCGCCTGCGCGCTTTACAGAACCCTTTTTGAGTAGTCCTGTCAGACATGCATTTGCTGCAGAGATCTTTACTCCTGTTTGTTTTGCTAGCTCTTGAATTGTTAGATAATTGTTTGACTTGATTAGTTTGAGTGCTTGGTCCTCACCTAGTATGACGGTGATTTCAGCCTTCCTTTCTGACTTCTCACCCTTTCGATCCTTTTTGTCTTTTTTTGCACCGGACTCCTTTGATTTATCATTGTCTTGGGATTTTTCCATGGATGCTGCGCTTTTCTTCTTGTCTCCGCCCATGTGTTGAGTGAAAAATTGTCCATTTATAAACGATTGAGGGATCCCTCACTATTCAATTATGAAAATATGGTGTGTGCGAAAAAAACAGACTAGTCTTACTATATGATATCGTATCAGGCAGATTGTATTGGCTAGAAGGTATATTGACCGCAACACAAAGGAGCGCTTTAAGCGACTTGCAAGTTATGATGATGGGGCAAAACACATCACTGAAAAGGGCCCAAATATTCCTGAATTTGATGAGACTCTAAAGCCAAAGAGAATCATCTATCTTAAGGATGTCGAAGCAAGATCTGCGTCCACCTTTGAAGAAGTTGTAAATGAGAAAATTACCGATCTGTGCAATGCCGCAGAAGAAACAAGTCAGTACATCAGACAAGTAAATCAGCATCTGGACCAACAAAAGCTCAAAATCGATGAGCTCAAACGATTACAGAAAATTTATGATTCTCAGATGCGAAGTTTAGAAGGAAAAGAATAATCACATTCGTCCATGCTTGCTTAATGCAATTGCCATTTGTGATGAGTCAAATGGTTTTAGGATATAGTCAATTGCACCAGCCCTCATTGCGTCTTGTACAATGTGGACTTTACCTGTGGATGACACCATCATGACCTTGGCTTCTGGGTTTATCTTTTTTATTGCCCTCAATGCCTGAATGCCGTCTGCCTTTGGCATCAAGACATCCATTGTAACCAAAGTCGGATGGTGCTCTTTGTATTTCATCACGGCATCTACTCCGTCTTCTGCCTCTATGATTTTATTAGAAAGATGGTTCTCCTCCACTATTTTTCTTATGGCCCGTCTTGTAAAATGAGAGTCATCAACTATCATAATTGATGGCTCATAGTCTTCGCTCATTTCAGGTCCGCCAGGGCATACAATATGTTTGTCTTGTTTAGTATGCCTATCATCTCGTCATTTCCGTTTTTTACTCCGACACAATCTATTTTGTTGTATAGTAATAATTTGGCAGCATCCCTCATGTGGGAGCTAGAATCTACTGTGATTAACCCCTCTGTCATGATTTCACCGGTTGGTTGTGATCCTACGAAGCCGGTTTCTGACCACAATCCATCGTCTTCAGAATAATTATTCTCCTGGACTATGCTCATTTTGTTTGTTGCAAGACTCATCCTGAAAATATCTCCAACTGTGATCATGCCTATTGGGGAGTCATTATCAGTTACAATTACTCTTGAAATGTCACACGTGATCATTTTTTTGAGAATTTCGTGAATTTTTGTGTGATGTGGTGCTGCAAAATAACTAACCATCATGTAGTCAGAGACCTTGCTTGTTCTAGTGTCTGTTTCGGTGTAATATCGAATCAGATCGCTTTTTGTTAGTATGCCGTACATTTTTTCCTTGGAACCTATTCCAAGCGAACTAATCTTGTTTAGTATCATCATCTGTGCTGCTTGACTACAAGTCATGGTTTCCACCGCAAAGCAAACTCCATTCATTATCTCTGATGCAAAGACCTGGTCAAGAGTACGCTTGCTTCTGTCTATATACAAAAACCGAATAATGTCTTTGTCACTGATAACTCCAACCGGTTTTGAACCATTATTCACAAAGACCTTGCTTACTTTGTTTGATACGAGATTGGTTATGACATCATGGGCAGACTGAGTCTCCTGAATTGATATGATATCAGTACTCTTTATCTCCGATATGGTATCCTGTTGGATATTTTCTATATGCATCTGAATTTCTAGAAATCTGCAAACTTTATTCTCCAGTTAGTTTGATTCAAACAAACATGTTTTCTTGCTTACCGTATAATCCAACTATAAATAATATCAAATCCACCCAATATCATGGGAATAGTATCCAAAGGCGCAAAATGTGATGTGGATGGATGCTCAAATGATGGTGCACGTTCCTTAAACTCCTCCAAAGTAGAAAGTGCAGGACTAAGAATCAAGACATCTGCAAAAAAGGCAGTTTTATGCAAGGATCACTACAAGGAATGGAAAAAAGAAACAAAGGAAGACCGTGAAGTAGAGCGAGCTCGATTCGATAGATTCTAGTGCCTTTTTTTATTTTGACTCGTTTTTTGCCCAAATAATACTATAATAGATATCGCACTCAAAACACTGCGAGAATGAAAATCATCGACATGACAAATCCTGACAGAATAAACCGCGAGCCTGATGACACTATGATACTGATAGAGTCGGGCAAATTCGCCGAACAGGGATTTGTGATACAAAAAATCTCATTGAGATTATTCGTAGAAAAACATGATACCAACCTTGGAAATTATTCACTGATTACCTCTCTAGTGGAAACAGACAGGGGTGCAGTCGAGATGATTTATGATGAAGGATATAGAGGTGAGAATGCGCTAGAGCGAGCAGGTAATTTCCTTATGGCAAATCTTGGATTATCCAGCGTGATACTGCGCTCAGTCATCGCACTACAATCAAAAAACTAGTGGATTTGCAGAAGAATAAAAGAAGCTTGCACACACTAAACCATATCATGATTGATCTTTATCGCTTGCTCCCAGAGGAAATGGAAAAACTGGTCCTAGAGATGAATCAGCCTAGATATCGAACAGACCAAATCCTACATGCATTATACCATGAATATCCAAAGAGCGTGGATGATCTCAAACAGCTCCCATCAGAAATGAGGGCAGAACTAGTCGCAATGGGATATGTGGTTGGCTCTGCCGCCGAAACACATCGAGTTGTAAGTGAAGACGGGGACACTACCAAGATTTTGCTCTCACTCAAAGATGGTACACTAATCGAAGCAGTTCTAATACAATACCAGTCCGAAAAGCCAAACGGCCATCCACGCTCAACTATTTGCGTGTCGACTCAGGTAGGATGTGCAATGAAATGTGTTTTTTGTGCAACAGGACAAATGGGCTTTGAGCGAAACATACGTGCAGAGGAAATTGTAGCACAGATAATGCACTTTGCTAGTTTGCTAAGGGACAGAGACCAACACATAACAAACATTGTATTCATGGGAATGGGCGAGCCGCTTGCAAACTATGATGAAACCATCCGCGCAGTCAGACTACTCACACACCAAAAAGCATTTGGACTAGGACAGCGAAGTATCACCATTTCAACAATTGGTCTGATTGCAGGGATTGACAAACTTGCAGAGGAAGACTTGCAGATAGGCCTTGCAATATCACTACATGCGCCAAACAACGAGATGCGCAAGTGGTTGGTGCCAACTGCATCACCTCACTCCGTCGAAGACATCATATCTGCTGGAAAACGATATTTCAGAAAAACTGGACGACGTGTAACATTTGAGTATGCTCTAATTGATGGCGTAAATGATTCACCAGAAACCGCAGAGGAATTGGCCTGGCTTTTGAGGGGAAATGGCTCTCATGTCAATCTGATTCCAGTAAATCCAACCGCAGGCGATTTTGAGCGCCCATCGCGAAGAAATGTACTAGAGTTTGAGGACATTTTGTTGGACAGTGGAGTGAACTGTACTGTTCGAGTCGAAAAGGGCTCTGAGATATCTGCCGCATGCGGACAATTGCGAACCGACGTGGTCAAAAAAGGAAAACCAAATCCTCGCAAGTACTAGAGATCGCCACACCCTGACGTAACACTTAATTCAATAATGTAGAGTCCTTGAATTTGTGCGAGTATTACAATTACACTGCGATAGCATAGAGTATAATCCAATCAAAAAAGAGATAAAATCTGCAGAAGAAATAACGCCAGAACCAAAAAAAATTGAAGAGGTAGTTGTCTGTTTTGTGGCAATTGAATCCGGTGATGACTCTGAAATTGCGCAAAAGGCAATTGCCGAGATCAAGACCAGCATGGGAAAGGTTGGATGCAAAAAATTATTGTTATACCCATATGCCCATTTGAGCTCAAACCTGGCATCGCCAAGCACCGCACTATCACTACTAAAAGAAATGGAGTCGTCCGCATCTGATCTGGAAGTATCTCATGCGCCGTTTGGCTGGACCAAATCATACAATGTCAAAGTAAAGGGGCATCCACTAGCAGAAAGCTCAAAGGTCTTTACAAAAGAAGGACCATCCCATGATCACCATGGACACTCACATGATGATGAGGGCCAAGCATCAGAGGCACTAAAATCTGAATCCAAAATCAAGTCCTTCTGGTATATCATGTCACCAGATGGTATCATGACTGAGGTTGACAAGTTTAACTTTGCAAAACATCAAAAACTAGAGGTCTTGGCAAAATACGAGGCCGCCAAGAAAAGGGCAGTGGATGAGCCACCACCACACGTTAAACTAATGAAAAAGATGGCAATTGCAGACTACGAGCCTGCATCAGATTCTGGCAACATGAGGTTTTACCCAAATGGACGATTAATCAAGTCCTTGTTGGAGCGATTCGTCACAGACCAAGTCAAGGAATATGGCGGATTGGAAGTAGAGACTCCAATAATGTATGATTCGCATCACCCAAGCATGGAGAGCTACTTTAATCGATTCCCGGCAAGACAATACAACATCAACACAGAAGGCAAGCAACTGTTTTTGAGATTTGCAGCATGCTTTGGACAGTTCCTAATGGCAAATGACTTTCAAATCTCTTACAAGAACATGCCAATGAAACTGTACGAGCTTACCAGATATAGCTTTAGGCGAGAACAATCCGGAGAATTGGTTGGCCTCAGAAGATTGCGTGCATTTACAATGCCTGATTGCCATGCGTTTTGCACCGACATTCCGCAAGCAATAGATGAATTCAGGAAACGCTTTGATCTATCACAACATGTCCTAAAAGAGGTTGGAATTACAGAGCCAGACTATGAGATGGCAATCCGTTTCACAGAAGAATTTTACAATGAAAATAAATCCCACATTGAAGAGCTGGTCAAAAAGATGGGAAAGCCAGTCCTAGTAGAAATGTGGAAGGAGAGATTTTTCTATTTTGTCTTAAAATGGGAATTCAACTATGTGGATGATATGGGAAAAGCATCTGCGCTATCCACTGATCAAATCGATGTGGAAAACGGAATGCGCTATGGAATAAAATATTTTGATGAAAACAACATACCACACCATCCAATCATACTACACAATTCACCAAGCGGTGCCATAGAGCGAGTAATCTATGCGTTATTGGAAAAAGCAGCCTTGGACCAAAAACAAGGAAGAAAGGCACATCTGCCACTGTGGCTTGCCCCAACTCAGGTTAGGATCATACCTCTAAAGGAAGAGTTTTACTCACATTGTGAAGCCCTTGCGGACAAGCTAGTATCGCAAGAGATTCGTGTTGATATAGATGATAGAAACGAAAGCGTAGGCAAAAGAATCCGAGAATCCGAAACAGAATGGATTCAATATAGTCTGGTGATTGGCGAAAAAGAGATTGGCCAGCCAAACCTTTCAGTTAGGGACAGAAAGACAGGTGATGTCAAAGAAATATCATTTGATGCATTTGTTGAGGAGATAAAGTCTCAGACTGTCGGCAAGCCATTTACCAAGCTGAACATGTCGCGTCATCTATCCAAACGACCGCAAATAATGGTCTAAATCTAGTTCGTTTACTTTACACACCTCAAAGTAAAATAGCGATATTATGAATTTCACAATGGGCATGAATATTTTGGTCGCAGAGGACAGCGTCGCATATGGGGTATTATACCAAGAGATATTTCAATCAAAAGGCCATACAGTCAAGCTGACATTTGATGGACAGGAATGTGTAGACGAGTATTCATCCAACAAATCTTACGATGTGGTGATTTTGGATTATGGTATGCCAAAAAAGAATGGGCTTGATGCAGCAAAGGAAATTCTGGCAATAAATCCAAAGCAAAACATTGTCTTTATCTCAAGCTTTGGTGATCAGCTGGAATCACAAATTGAGGATCTTGGGTGGGGCAAAAAGGTCCAATTTGTGGAAAAGCCCTTCAGCTCAGTTGCTCTGGTCAATAAAGTAGAGCAACAATATTCAGAATCACTCCAAAAAATACCTGCCAAGTAAATTGCTATTGATTTATTTTCTAGTGGATTTTTGAGATTTGTATGAGTTATCTGGATTTGTATCTGACCAAGGATCCACTGTTAATCAGTCCGGGTGAGGCAAAAAATCCAACTGCCACGGTATTTGGTATTCCATTTGATTCAACTCATTCTTACAAGCCCGGCTGCCGATTTGGCCCAGATGCAATAAGAAAGGCCTTTAACAATATCGAGATTTTCCATCCTGATTTAGGAATTGATCTGGAAACTGCATCAATTGAAGACTTGGGCAATACGATGCACACTGCAAATGTGGAAGACATGTTGGATATGGTGGGTAAATTAACATCAGAGCTGACCAAAAAAGACCGACTGTTGGTGATTCTGGGTGGTGAGCACTCCCTCACATATGGAACATACATGAATGTCCCAAAAGACACCGGATACATCGTATTTGATGCTCATTATGATCTACGAGACGGATATGCCGGGGAACAATACAGTCACGCATCATATCTTAGACGAGTAGTTGAGAAAAAAGGTGCAGACAAAATAATTCATGTCGGTGCACGATCGTTTGTCAAAGAAGAACTATCATTTCTCAAAGAAAACAAAATCAAAACTATCACCGACAGAGATATTCGCGATGGCAAAGGACCAAAGATGGTAAAAGACGCTCTGTCTACATTTGATAAAACATACATCAGCGTAGACTTGGACGTGCTGGATCCTGCATTTGCGCCAGGTGTTGGTAACCCAGAGGCAGTAGGAATCACATCCCGCGAATTGTTTGATATGATCCATGCGACCAAGGACTCGAAAATCTCGGTGCTGGATGTGGTGGAATTAAACCCAACATATGATAATGGCGCTACGGCATCGCTTGCAGCCAAGCTGTTATCTACACTGGTTGCCATGAATTTTAAATAGACTGAAATTTTCTTTTGTGTAATTGCTAAATAATCTACGAGACTCGCTAAAACCAACACTGGAAAAGCTTGGCGCAAAGTTTGGCGCAACTGGACTTTCTCCCAACTTTTGGACCGGCGTTGGATTGGGTTTTGCGTTTTTGTGCTCGATGGTATATGGTCTAAATTCGTACATAACACATCCTTGGTTCAACGCTGCAATAATTGGCGGCATATTGCTTTTGGTTTCTGGATTTTTTGATATGGTGGACGGCCAAGTTGCCAGATACACCAAAAAGGTCTCAAAAAAGGGCGGATTTCTGGACTCTGTGTTTGACAAGATTGCCGAGGTTGCAATCTTTGCTGGATTGTTAGTTGGAGGATTTGCCGAGCCAATCTGGGTTTTATTGGCAATCACACTATCATTGCTGGTCAGCTATACAAGATCCAGAGCAGAATCACTTGGAATCAAGCTGCAGGGAATAGGAATTGGCGAGCGAGCAGAGAGATTGCTAGTAATTGCAATAATTGGTATGATTCCTGGCTTGATGCCGTATGCCATAGGAATTGTGATAGTAATTGCCGGAATTACCTTTATTCAGAGAATTATAGTGACGTCAAAAAACATTGCAGACTAACGTAATCTGCCAGTCTTTCTTCGAGAATCAGCTGATCTGATTTTCAGGATGCCAAAGTGAATTGCGCAAGAGATGCAGTACCATTTTAGAATTGATGGTGATGCAATGTATGCTCCTTGTGCTCTGAGCTCTTTTGCAAGTGAGTGCTCAACCAAGCTTAGTCTTGATGTGACTTTTTTTGCCTTGTCTTTTGGTACGGTTGCTCCGCAGTTTGTGCACTGTATACGGTCAGATGAGCCCTTGCCGCCCTTTCGTCGTCCTCTGCTTGCACGCTTTAATGGCATGGTATGCCTTCCGAGTGCCTCTTTATATTCTTGGTGTGATCTAGTCGGATTTTTGCGATACCAGATACACTGCAAACTTGTTATCTGCATCTATGGTGTAGTCTGATATTTTTTCAAACTCGTATCCTTTGATGGTCCTTACCTTTTGGTATAGCGATTCACCAATTACCAATGTGTTTGGTCTTGCAAGCGAATTGATCTTGGAGCATGTGTTTACTGTAGAGCCAAAGATATCATCAATGGCAGATGTTGCAACTATTGCTACTCGAACTGGGCCAAACATTGCGCTGATTCTATAGCTGACCTCTGGCAGTTTTTCAGCAAGTAATGCATGGTTTATTGTCTGCCTTGCCTCGATTAACTTCATACAGCAATGCATCATCTCTGAGAATGGCTCTGATTCATCAGAGTCGGTCTTTGGAAAATAATACAGTAACGCATCACCAATGTTTTTGACCACCACGCCATGGTTTTGTGTAATTGCAGTGGCAGTAGAATTTAGAAATATCGAGTAAAACTTGCTAGTCTCCATGTCTGATAGCTTGGCAGTAAGTTTCGTAGAACCTACAATATCCACAAAACACACACAATAATTGGAACTATACTGAGAGAACTGCAATAGGATGTCTTTTTGCTGCTTGATTACGTCTTCTCTTTCCTTGATTTTGAGCAGCGAGTCTTGGATCTTTTCTGCCATCTGATCAAAGGAATGCGCAAGCTGCCCAATCTCGTCTTTTGTCTTGATGTTGGTTCTGACATTAAAGTCACCGTTTGCGATTTGGTTTGCAGCGTTTTTTAGCTTGATTAACGGCTTTGACAATAACTTTGAGAGAAAGAATGCAGCAGCTCCAACTATTATGGTGATGATTGCACCAAGTACGATAATTTTGTCTCTAAGGTCTGCTACTGGCTCAAATATCTCTTCATTGTCTATCTCTACTAGTAACACCAAGCCCAAATTTTTGATGCAGCTTGATGCGCCTTCCACATCTCGGTGTCTGTAATCATTGTATGAACCGTAGTGATTTTGGCCTGTGGTAAAGCATGTTTCAACAGGTATGTTGTCTATTTTTTGATTAAATGCCGCATTTGGAATGAATCTTGACTCGGATACCAAGATACCGTTTTCATTTACCAAGTATGCCTCACCTGTTTTCCCTAGGCCTTGCCTGTCCAGCAGAATTTGATCAACTAGTTTTGTGTTTGCGGTAATTATTGCAACACCGAGTATTGCACTCTCCTTTGATTTTTCGTATATTGGTGATACCGTGACTGTCTTTCTTTTGTTGTCCTTGCCAAGCATAATTTGTGAGAATGTTTCTTTTGTACCTTTGATGAAAGTCGGGTCATCCAAATAACTTTCCTTAGTCTTTGTGTTTACCAAAGCAAAGTGGCGCTTGCCATTAATTCCGATTATCTCAACGTTTTCAAGATCATTCAGTCCGCCGATGCTTGCCTCAAATGCTTGCACCTCCACTAGAAACCCGAATCGATGATCCGCAATTGACTCTGCCAGTTTTTCATCGTCCGATATGGCGTTTAGGCCAATCATCAGATTCTTTATCATTGGATTTGTGGTGATTACTTGAATTTGCTCTATTTTGGAGCTCAAAATATTGTCCACTGATGCGCCCCTGATTGCAGATTCTCCCTTTAGCTGGTTTATGACCCTCTCTTCCAGTATGATGTTTGCGTAATGAAATGAAAAGAAGATGGTGATTCCGATTCCAATTAGGGATACTGTCATGACCAGTGAGACAAGCTTTTTGTCCAGCGTGACAGGAATTGGAGCCCTCATGGGTTTGATCGATTTTGCTTGGAATATCTCTTTTTCTCAGATTACTAGCTAAATTTATGCTAGTTCGACGTGATATGATGTGATGCGAGGCCTGTGTCACGTATGTCTGCAATCAAACGTGGAACTAGTAATAGAGCGTGGCCAAATTCTGTGCCAGGCTTGTCTGAAAAAAGCAAAAAACTAAATCCAAATCAGCTTGAGCAATCCAAGTGAAGCTTGCCGTTTTCTCGCATTGTACAATAGATGAGATAAAGATCAATGATGATCTGTATGAGAGGCCTGGTGGGCCTGCATGCTATTGCGGACTGGCTGCTAGGGAAATGGGTTTTGATGTGGAACTGGTGACAAAGTTTGGAACAGATTACACATTTTCTGATCAATTATCTCAAAACAAAATAAAATTTCAAAATACACCATCGCAAAAACCAACGACTAGATTCAGATTGGAAATAAACGATACCGACAGGACATTGTGGATAAAAAATACATGCGATAAAATCGAATACACCAAAACTAATGCAGATGGAATTCTGATCAGCCCAGTCTTTGATGAAGTATCTTTGGATGTATTGGAGAAGATAAAATCCGATGCAAACTTGGTCGCATTGGATCCTCAGGGGTTTTTGAGGCGGGCAGGGCCTGATGGTATGGTATCATTTGAGCGAACAAATCTGGACCTATCAAACATTGATGTGTTAAAGTCCGACCCAGGCGAGGTGAATAATCTGACAGGTCTTGAAGGACTGGAAGGCGCCAAACTGTTGCACAAAAAAATAGATCACATACTATACACAAACAAGCGCGACGTGTCATTATTTTACAAAAACAAACAATATTCCATCACGCTACCCAACATGGATATTTTTGATACATCTGGTGTTGGCGATATCTTTACTGCCACATATTGTTGTACAATGTTAAAGGAAAAGGATGCTTTGTGGGCACTAAGCTTTGCAGGTGGTGCAGCTCAGGCAGCTCTGGAATCAAAAGAGGTTGGACTGGACAAAATACCGCCAAAAGGCGCCACCCAGACAAATGCCTCGTATTTCTACAATATTATAAAGTTCAAAGACGTCTAAGCTTTTATTATAATCTAACAAACTGATCATTTGTGCAAATAGGAATCTCTGGTCTTACACCAAATGACATTGCAGTGAAAACAATCAAGACCGTTTTAGATGATTATGGAATTACATCGACCTATGTTGGATACAAGGCAAGAAAGGACCTTGATTGCATTATAGTGACTGGCGGTGATAGGGGTGTTCGCAATTATTTTCACAAAACCCAGGACGCACAGGTCCCTGTCCTCGGTGTTGGCGAGTCCGAGTCCAGTGGTTTTTTGGCACAAGTTGATCTAAAGGAATTCTCCAGTATGGTAAACAGGATAAAAAAATCAGACTATGAGATATCGGAATTTTCAAGGCTGGCAGTCAAAATAGATGGCAAGCCCGTCTATCCAGTACTGAATGATGTAGCTGTGTTTTCATCAAAATCTGCCATGTTAATGGAGCATGTATTGCGAGTAAACCATGAAGAGGTCTGGCATGATTCCAGTGATGGTGTAATCATATCAACACCTACTGGCTCGTCTGCATATTCAATGTCGGCAGGAGGACCAATGATATTTCAGGACTCGCCAGTGTTTGGTATTGTATCTGTTAATTCTCTAGATATTACCAGGAGACCGCTAATCGTCCATGACACCAGCCTAATTGAGGTAGATGATGTACGATCCAGACTGTTCTGCGAAGTGGTATTGGATGGTGTGGATAGATTCAGAATAAACAATACACTCGAGTGCACAAAATCCGCACCATCTGCCAAGGTCATAAAAATAAAAAAAGACTCTACTGCAGTATCTGCTCTGACCAAAAAGGTCCGGCTGGCAGAAGACCTGCTAAACATGCCTCCAAGCTCAAAGCTTTTGCTAAAAACACTGGAATATGAGGGGTCTTTGACTCAGCGAGACCTAGTCACCAGAACCTTACTCCCAGACAGAACAGTCCGACTGGCGCTGCGACATTTATTGGACAAGGGCTATGTCAAAAAGAAGATATCAATTCGAGATGCACGGCAGAAAATCTACGAAATATCAAAGACCTAGCTTGCAGATGCACGAATAAAGGCCTCAAAGGATTCCTCTGGAAAGCCAGGCCTGCTGTTAAACTCTGGGTGGAATTGTACCCCAAAATAGAATTTGTGAGACGGTATCTCTAGCATCTCCATTCTCTTGGAATTATCAGATTCTGCTGAAAAGATCAATCCGTTTTTCTCAAATGCTTCCAGATATTTGGTGTTGATTTCATATCGGTGTCGATGTCGCCTTGCAACATGATCAGAGCTGTATGTCTTGTGAGCTATGGTATTTTGTTTGATGGTAATGTCGTGCGCCCCCAGTCTTAGTGAGCCGCCCATGTTTGATACTGTTTTTTGCTCTGGCAGCAAATCCACTATTGGATGTGTAGTGTTTGGGTCTAGCTCTGTCGAATTTGCATCGGAATAATTACAAACGTGTCTGCCAAATGCAACTGCTGCAAGCTGAAATCCAAAACAGATTCCAAGATATGGAATATTTTTCTCTCTTGCAAAGTTTGCTGTTTTTATTATTCCCTCAGAGCCTCTAGAACCAAATCCTCCCGGCACTAAAATTCCGTTATACTTTGATAGTATGTCCACGTTTCCGTTTATTCCCTCTGAGTCAATCCAGTCTATTGTGATGGTTTTTCCTATCTTTGCGCCTGCGTGTTTTAGTGCGTGGTTTACGCTGACATAGCTATCTGCCAGTGTGACGTATTTTCCAACCATTGCTATTTTTATTTCGCCTTCGCCGTGCTGCATTGACTGGACAATTCTGTTCCAGCTGTCCCAGTTTGCAGCGGAGTTTATCATGCCTACCTTGCCAAATTTAGTAAATATCGTATCTACAATTCCCTGCTCAAATAGAATCTGCGGCACCATAAAGATGGACTTTACATCATGGCATGAAAATACATCATTTGCGGTTACGTTTGTAAACATGGAGATTTTTTTCTTTGTTGATTCCAATAATGGTGTGGTACATCTCACTGCCATCAAGTCTGGCTGGATACCGATTCTTCGCAATTCCTGGACGGAGTGTTGTGTTGGTTTGGTCTTTTGCTCACCTACCACATCTAGTGATGGTGCCAAAGTAACGTGGACGAAAATAACACCTGTTGGACCTTCTTCCAGTCTTAGCTGTCTTAGTGCCTCTAAAAATGGCAATGATTCTATATCTCCAACTGTTCCACCACACTCTACTACCAACATGTCAAGCTTTTCGTCTTCGGCTATTTTGCGAATTCTTCGCTTTATCTCGTCTGTGACATGGGGTATGATCTGAACACATGCGCCCAAATATTCGCCCTTTCTTTCAGCCTCTATTACAGAAGAGTAAATCTGGGCAGTTGTAATGTTGTGGGTTTTTCGGATGTTTTGGTTTAGGAATCGCTCATAGTTACCAATATCCATATCGCATTCGCCGCCATCGTCCGTAACATAGACCTCACCGTGTGCGATAGGATTCATGGTACCTGCGTCATAGTTTAGGTATGGATCTATCTTTACACAAGAGACCTTTTGGTTTGATAATTGTAATAGTTTGGCAATCGATGATGAGACTACACCCTTGCCTAGGCCGGACATGACTCCACCTGTCACAAAAATGAACTTTGTCTGCACATTTGGATAAGGAAAATCATGTTTTTATTTCTTTTTTTGCGGATATGCTTTAATCGACATGATTTGTGTCTCAAAGAATGATCGAAGACCTCTGGGTATCAATTCTGGGTAGTGTGGCAGCTGCCCTAGTTACTGGGAGTTTTGTGCCACAAGTGATTCGTGGTTATAGGACAAAGAGCCTAAATGACGTCTCGTATTGGCTCATGATTACCATATGTGTTGGGCTTTGTCTGTGGATCGTATATGGTATAATAAAACAGGACTGGGTCATAATTGGCGCCAACATCTCTACAATAGCGCTAAACGTGATATTATTGGGACTGAAGATCAAGTATTCAAAATAATCTATTTTGTTGCTGCCTTTAGCTGTTTGGTAAATGCGGTAATGGTTTTCTGGATTTTATTGGATGGTGTCTTTTCTATTATTTTGATTAGTGCCGAGCCAACAATTGCAGCATCTGCACCAGATTTTATGTAATCTTTAATGTCCTGTGGTGTGGATATGCCAAAGCCAATTCCAACTGGGACATTTCCTTTTGCGATTTTTTTAGTGTTTTTTAGCGCATCGATTGTGTATTTTTGAATTTTATTTTGCACACCAGTTGTACCAAACACAGATACCAGATACAAAAATCCTGTAGTCTGTCTTACTATTTGGGATAGTCTGGATGTGCTGGTGTTTGGCGAGACCAAAAATATCGTATCCAGTTTGTGTTTTTTTGCGGCCTTGAGATATTCCTTTGATTCTTCCACTGTCATGTCTGGCGTTATTATTCCGTCCAGGCCTGCCTCTTTTACTAATTTGAAAAATTGTTCATATCCTTTATGATATAGAATGTTGGTGTATGTCATTAGTACGAGTGGAATCTGACTTTCTTTTCTGATTTGCCTAACTAAATCCAAAAACTGGCTCATCTTAGTTCCCCTTTCCAGAGATATGGTGCTTGCATGCTGGATCACAGGCCCGTCTGCCAGGGGATCTGAGAATGGAAATCCCAACTCTATAATGTCTGCACCACCATCAATCAAGCCACGCACCGCAGATATGGTGTCTTTGTATGTTGGATAGCCCACCATCACATACGTGATGAGTGCTTTTTCTCCGGCTGATTCCAGCTCGGTAAATTTATTTTGAATTCTTGACATATTCCTGCACTACTTCAACGTCCTTGTCTCCACGGCCTGACAATGTTACTACTATGCTGTCTGATTTTGGTTTTTTCTTTGCAAGTTTAACTGCCTCTGCTATTGCATGAGCTGATTCCAAAGCTGGTATGATTCCCTCTGTTTGTGTTAATAACAAAAACGCATCAATCACCTCCTTGTCTGTGGCACTGGTATAGTGGACACGATTTTTGTCCTTGAGGTATGAGTGCTCTGGTCCCACCCCAGGATAGTCTAGGCCTGCCGATATACTGTGGGTTTCCTGAATTTGTCCTTCAGAATCTTGCAGTAGATAAGTCATCATACCATGTAAGACTCCCTTGGAGCCTGCAGACAAGGTTGCAGAATGGTGTCCTGATTTTAGGCCCTGGCCTGCGGCTTCTACACCAATTATTTCAGTATCTGAATCAATCAATGGGTAAAATGTCCCAATTGCATTAGAGCCCCCACCAACACATGCAATTACAGCATCTGGTGTCTTTTTGCCAAATTTTTTGATTTGCTGCTTTATCTCTTCTCCGATTATGGATTGGAAATCCCTTACCATCACAGGATATGGGTGTGGTCCTACTGCCGAGCCCAGTAAATAATAGGTGTCCTTGACGTTTGTAATCCAGTCCCGGATTGCCTCGTTTATTGCGTCCTTTAGGGTCTGGGATCCTGCCTTTACTGCATGGACCTCACATCCAAGCATATTCATTCTAAAGACGTTTAGCTTTTGTCGTATGGTATCCTTGTAGCCCATGTAGACCTCGGCTTTTAATCCCAAGGCAGCGCATGCCATCGCAGTTGCCACTCCGTGTTGCCCAGCACCCGTCTCTGCTATGATTCGAGTCTTTTTCATGCGTTTTGCAAGCAAGGCCTGGCCCAAAGTATTGTTGATTTTATGAGCGCCGCCATGGAGTAAATCTTCTCGCTTTAGGTATATTTTTGCACCACCTATTTTCTCAGTCAGATTCTTTGCATAGTATAATGGGGTTGGACGTCCTGCATATTGGGTCAGGTAATAGTGTAATTCTTTTTTGAATGTAGGATCGTTTTTGTATTTGAGATATCTCTGTTCTAGTTCTTCAATTGCTGGAACGAGTGTCTCTGGAATGTATTTTCCGCCAAAATCTCCAAACCTTCCGTCCTTTGGGAATTTAATCTTCATATTGCGTTCACCAAGCTCCGAACGTTCTCTTTAATATTTTCTGACTTCATTATACTAGAGCCAATCAGGAATGCGCCGGTGCCACATTTTTTTAAGAACTGGATGTCTGATGGATTTTCTATTCCGCTCTCGGATACTATTATTCTGTTATTGTGATGCCCGTTCAGGATATTTTTGGTAGTGTTGATATCGATTTGTAGGGTGTCCAGATTGCGGTTATTGATTCCAACCAGATCCGCATCGGTATTCAGAGAATTTTCAAATTCTGATTTTGTGTGTGCCTCAACTAGTACCTTTAGGCCTTGCTTGTGGCCATAATCAATGAATTCGTCAATATCCTTGAGGTATCCTTGATCAAACAACGACTGTATCAGTAACATGTAATCTGCGCCGATTTTTTTTGCAGCCTCGATTTGTATCTTGTCTACTACGATATCTTTCATCAGCATTGGAATTTTGATTTTCTTTCTAATCTGCATAAAATAGCTTGGCGAGCCCTCAAATAGATATGGTTGAGTCAAAACCGATAACGCCTGTGCACCACCATCCACCATATCTTGGGCAATTTGAACTGGGTCTGATTTTTGCCTGATTTTGCCCAAAGATGGTGATGAGAATTTTATCTCTGTGATTAGTGATGCATGAGGATTTGATTTTATGGACTGTATGAGATCAATGTCTGATTTTTGCAAAGACTCTGCTATCTCATATGTGCCGTCTGCAATGGCCTGCCTGGAATTGTCTACTAGTTTTTTTAGCGTACTCATTACAACCCCTCCAGTTTTGTGTGGTCTCCACAATCTTTGATGAAATTCTCAAAATGAGTGTAAGCATTTCCTGATTTTAGTGACTCGTTTGCCATTTCTAATCCCTCTTCAAAGTCTTGGGCCAAATTTGCAACAATTAGGCCGCCTGCTGCATTTAGCGCAGTAATCTCTATCATTGCCTGACTTGCTGTTCCTTTCAGTACTGACACAAAAGCATTGATTGCCTCTTGTTTTGATGATATTTGCAAGTCTTTGATTGTTGCCTGGTGTAGGCCGAATCTTTGTGCATCGATTATTGTTTCACCAATTTTGCCGTCGCGCAAAAAGCAGACCTTATTCTTTGATGTGGTAGATAGCTCATCCAATCCATCCTGAGAGTGAACAGTCATGATGTTTTGTGCACCGCGTTTTTTCAAAATATCCACTATTCTGTTCAGGTATTCTTCCGAATACACTCCGATTAGTTGGTGTTTTACTCTGGCTGGATTACATAGAGGACCTAGCAGATTAAATGCGGTTCGTGTGTTGAGCAGTTTTCTTGATGCTGCAACGTTTTTCATTGCCGGATGAAACCTTTGTGCAAACAAAAATCCGATTCTATGTTTTTCTATTATACTGGTGATGGTAGCGGCATCTGCGTTTAGATCATATCCAAAATACTCGAAAATATCTGCACTGCCGGAGATTCCGGAAACCGAACGATTCCCATGCTTTGCCACTATTCCACCACAAGATGCCACAACAAATGCTGCCGTAGTAGAAATGTTGAATGTGTGTAATTTGTCGCCACCAGTTCCACATACATCGATTATGGTTCCCTTGCATTTTGGTTGGATATGAACGCCATATTCTTCCATCTTTGCAAGCATTGCGGTTAATTCTTCGTCGGTTTCGCCTTTTTTTGTCAGATTCTGCAAAAAGGCTGCCTTTAGCTCATCTGTTTCTCCCTCTACTAGAAGCAATTTCATTGCATTGTGCATTTCATTTGAGGTTAGGTTTGCGCCGACTTCGAGTCTGGCAATGTAATTTTCTAGCATTTTTTTACCTTGTCTATGAAATTTTGCAGTATTTTTTTGCCTTCTGTAGTTAGAATGGATTCTGGATGGAACTGGACTCCCTCTATCAGATATTGCTTGTGGGACACGCCCATTACCTCGCCATCATCCTCTGCTATTGCTGTGATCTTTAAAACGTCTGGTATGATCGTTTTATCACCCACCAAAGAATGATACCTGGTGGCACGAAACGGGTTTTGCACGCCAGAAAATAATGAATCGGAATAATGCTTGATCTGGCTTGTCTTGCCATGTCGAACACTACCTGCATTGACCACTTTACCTCCAAATTCATGTATTATGCCCTGGTGCCCAAGGCAAATTCCAAGAATTGGTGTGGTTGGACCCAAGTCTTTGATTATTGCAGAGCACACCCCAAAGTATCGCTTGTCCTCTGGAGTTCCGGGGCCTGGTGATATGATTATTGCATCATAATGGTTTTGTTTGATTTGGTTTATTGTTATTTTGTCGTTGCGAATCACATCTGATTCTACACCAAGCTCGCCAAGCAATTGTGCGATATTGTATGTGAATGAATCGTAATTGTCTATGATTAGAAATTTCATTTTGTTGCCTCTTTTAGTGCTGAGATCATTGCGTTTACCTTGTGTTCTGTTTCTTTGAATTCGCTTTCTGGTGTCGAGTCCATGACAATTCCTGCACCTGACTGGGCAAATCCTGAATTGCCATCAAAGAAGATGCTTCGAATGGCTATTGCAAAATCACAGCATCCGTTGTTTGAGAAATATCCGACAGCTCCTGCATATTGCTCCCTGATGTCTGGTTCCAGATCATTGATTATCTCCATGGCTCGAACCTTTGGGGCACCAGTAACGGTTCCTGCCGGAAAGACAGCCTCAAAGGCAGAAAACATATCGTGTTTATCATCTAATGTCCCAACCACATGAGTTACAATATGTTGTACATGCGAGAATCGTTTTACCTGCATTAGTTCGGTTACATGGACCGTTCCATATTTGCAGACACGTCCAACGTCGTTTCGCCCAAGGTCAACTAGCATGGTGTGCTCGGCAATCTCTTTTTCATCCGATAATAGTTCTTGTTCTAGTTGCTTGTTTTTTGCCTCATTATCGGTTATTTTTCGGGTTCCGGCAATTGGGAATGTCTCTACGTGCTTTCCTGTGACTCGGACCAGCATTTCAGGCGAGCACCCAATGTAGGTTTTTTGTCCAAACTTCATGTGGTATAGATACGGTGAAGGGTTTAGTGCACGCAATTCTTTGTAAACTCGCAGAAAATCACCATCTGCTGAAAAATTGAATCGTCTTGATAGTACTACCTGAAAGATATCACCAGAGTGTAGATATTTTTTTGCCTGGTTCACCATAGAGGAGAATTGTGTTTCGTTGAGATTTGGTGTTATATCAGACAGGGTGATTGTACCAAATTTTCTCTCTGATTGTTTTATCTGGTTGATTCTATTTTCATCATAGTAAAAGTAAAGAGATTGTTTTGTTTTGTTATCATACAAGATACCGTCTTGGTATATGCCAAACTCAATTAGTGGTTTGGAGTTGTTCTTGATTGGAATGTTTTCGTACAGTTTGATTGCGTCATAGTTTATGATTCCAACTGCGCCACCCAAATATCGGTGGGATTGATTTGTGGTTTGTGAAATGAATGATTTCAGCTCGGCCACTGGGTCTTTTGTTGGGATGGTTTTGATGGTGCCATCACTATATGATAGAATGATCCTGTCTGCAAAGCCTTGGATGATTATTTTTGGATCAAAGCCAATGATTGATGTTTCGGCCAGCTCCTCAGGTCCTGTCAGTGATTCAAACAGAAATGTGTGGGTATAGTGTTGTTCCAGTCTAGAATAGATTTCAAATTGAGTGCCAGGTAAGCTTAGGGGTATTACTGTAGGATTAGAGTTACCAAAGGTGGCCACCCATGATATGGTACCTCGGTGTGGCATATTTAATGAGTGTGAATCTGATAAATTTTGCAAAAAATTGTTCCAAATTGTGCGTGCTTAGGCTCAAATTTTGTAAGAATTACGGTATGGTACGGTACCTTTATATGCGATCTTGTGCTATAGTACCCCATGAGTCAGATGCTTGCAAAACCAAAATCACATGTATTGTATTCAGAGATGTATTTTGGCAAACCGCAAATCCACCTGAGAAGCTCAGCCACTGAGGTCGCATGTCAGTTGTGCAAATCCGAGCTCAGAGAGGGAATTGGAATCACTGCAAAACGAATGGGTGACAGAATTGTCTTTGTTTGCAGCGAGCACGGATTTTAGTATACCAAAACTGATAAAGCTCGACTAGACGCATCATACCATGACGGATTTTGTCCACGAACCATACAAGACAATCCACATTCGTGATATCATAAAGCTGAGTCTGGATGATCTAATTAGTATGATTTCATCACTTGAAGCAGCAAATGCGTATTGGGCGGACGGCGTGCTTTTTGTTAGCTTTACAATTGCTGAATCTGATGATCTGGGGAAAAAAGAAATCGAAGGAGAAACATATCTGGACAAAATAGTATTTTGCAAATATGACAAATATACGAAGACTGCAAAATCATCTACCAATCTTGAAATTAATGTGCTAAATGTGCAAAAAAGTCACTTGCATCGTGACCTAATAGTGTGGCTAAAAAAACAACCGTCGTGGAATGAATAATGAGTATTGTTAATCCAAATTATAATTCGACTGATCAGAAAATCGCCAAATCTGACATTCCAGTTGGTGATCTGATTGCATATTTTCGAGTAAAGTGTAGCGCTTGTGGCCATCACAGAATAATGCATGATTCCTCTGGAAAATGCGAGGGTGTGATGAACAAGCCCTGTAATTCGGGCTGTGACAAATTCATACCAGAATTATAAAAAACAAATACAGGAATCATGCTATACAAATCATGTATGTTGCAATAATAGAGATGCCTCTGAAGGAAGAAAAAGAAGAAGAGTTCAAGGCCTGGATTCATCAGACCAACCAAACATTATCAAAGCAGCCTGGATTCATTAATCGCAGGCTGGCAAAATCCGAAGATGGAAAATACATCATAATTGCCGAGTTTGCCGATAAAGAATCACACCACAAAATTCACCAAACACCAGAGCACCACCAAATCTCAATGCAATTGATGAGTTTTCTAAAGCAGGGACCATCACGCAAATTTTACGATATTATTTCACAGTAAATGATTTCTAACTACCAAATAGGGCTGGTTACTGCGCCTTGCGCAGCAGATCCTACAAGTGATGCATATTTTGCCAATGCTCCTGACTCATAGTTTGGCTTGCGCGGCGTCCATTGTTTTCTTCTGTTTTCCATCTCGTTTGGTGAAATGTGCAGGTCAATCTTGTTAGTTTCTGTATCTACTGTGATTTCATCGCCATCATTTACTAGTGCAATGTTTCCGCCAACATAGGCCTCTGGCGCCACATGACCAATCATGAACCCTCGAGTTGCACCTGAAAATCTACCATCAGTTACCATTGCTACTTTTTCGCCCAAGCCTTGGCCTACCAAGGCAGCAGTGACTGCAAGCATCTCTCGCATTCCAGGCCCACCCTTTGGACCCTCATATCGTATCACTACTACATCGCCTTCTTTGATCTTACCCTGCGATACTGCATCAAATGCCAATTCTTCCCTATCAAAGCACTTGGCCTTTCCAGTAAATTTGGTGATTTTAACGCCTGACATTTTGACTACGGCGCCATCTGGTGCCAAAGAGCCCCTGAGTATTACGGCAGTTCCGGTTTGGTGTAATGGGTTTGCCAAGGGTTTTACAATATCGTCGTTTGATGGCGGTAATGCTATGTTGTCCAGATTTTGCTTCATGGTTTTTCCGGTTATGGTCAGAACATTCTCGTGTAGTAATTTTCTGTCAAGCAGTTTTTTGAGCATCAATGGCACGCCGCCAACTTTATCCAGATCATTCATCACATACATTCCGCCTGGTTTGAGATCAGCTACGTGTGGTACTTTTCTTCTTACTCGCTCAAAGTCATCATAGGTTAGTTTGACTTTGGCCTCATGAGATATTGCCAACAAGTGCAATATGGCATTGGTTGAACCACCGATTGCATTTAGTATTGTTATGGCATTCTCAAATGCCTCAAATGTCAGAATATCACGGGGTCGAATGTTATTTTTGAGTGCTTGAACGCATGCAACGCCTGTATCGTACACCATTTTTTCTCTTCTTTCATCTTCTGCTGGAGGTGATGCACTACCAGGCAATGCAATTCCTAATGCTTCGGAAATTGACGCCATTGTATTTGCAGTAAACATACCACCGCAAGAACCAGCGGTTGGACATGCATAGTTTTCAATGTTTTTGAGTGCCTCTAGTGTGAGATTTCCAGCGTCATATGCTCCGACTGCCTCGTACACATCTTGTACTGTGAGCTGTTTTCCATTTAGCATGCCCGGCATTATAGTTCCACCATACACGAATATTGATGGTAGATTCAATCGAGCCATTGCCATCATTGTGCCAGGCAAGCTCTTATCACACCCTGCAATTCCTACCAGTCCATCATATTGATGTGCACGCACCATCAATTCTATAGAATCTGCAATTACCTCTCTTGATATCAGTGAAGACTTCATTCCTTCGTGGCCCATGGCTATCCCATCGGATACTGCTATGGTGGAAAATTCTCTTGGGGTAAATCCCGCATCTGACACTCCTTGCTTTGCCTTGATTGCTAGTCTTGGCAGGTGAATATTACAAGGTGTGGCCTCATTTCCAGTGTGACACACGCCAATAAACGGTTTATCTAAATCATTGTCAGTTAGGCCCATTGCCTTGTACATGGCTCGGTGTGGGGCCCGTGATGTTCCCTCTACTACGTTTCTGCTTGATATTTCCATCATATCACCACCATATTCAATACAATATTAGAATTTGGTTGATTTTCAGCTATTTCTTTTCAATGAACAGACCATCCAACTCCATAAGGTAGTTGTCCACTTGGGTCTGGTTTTCGTTTCCGTATAACACGAGGATTCTATCGTCCTCATTTAGGACATAGTCTGTGAGTGATGGTATCTTTTCATGGTTTACATAGAATTTGAGTGAATAATCCTCATTTGTGCAGAATGTGTGTTCTGGCTTTTTGTCTGGGAATGTAAAGCAGTTATCATCTAGTCCGACTTTGATGGTGTGAAATAGGTATCCAATATTGACATTTGATGCATGTCTGTGGATGGTGTCACCGTTTTGGCTCTCAAAGTGAATGTATGGGCTCTTTACCTGATAGTCTGGCAGTGAGAAATCAAACTCATCGCCAAAGATTCTAACTAGTATGGCTGCGTGTTCGTGCTCATCTCCTAGCTTGCCAGCGCCTGGTGGGCCTGACATTTGAGTTCCAGTCACTGCTATTTTTTCATAATAATGGTATGACGCATATCCTACAATTGCAATCACTACTGCAAAAACGCCGATTGCAATCAGGGTGTTTTTTTGCTTTGAGGCCTTTTGCCTGTCTGCATAGTTTTCCCGTTCTTTTTCTCGTCGGGATTCCCTGTTATTGCCCATTGAGTTTGGTGCAAAATCAAGCACTAATTAATCAATCGCCATTTGATCTTACGATACTATAATAAAATACAAAACTCCGCAGAAAATGATTGGACTGCATATTCTGCGATATTATATCCAGTAGCCGCGAGGGCCATTTCATTTACGAAGATGATAATCATGTGGCGTTTTTGGACAAGTATCCAATTGACAAGGGTCACACATTAGTTGTTCCAAAACAACACTATGAGAAGATCACAGACATGCCAGAGGAAATGGTTGGGATTTTGTTCTCAAAGATTCCAAAAATCGCTCAGGCAATAATGAAGACTACTGGCGCCGTTGCGTTTTCCTTGGCACAGAATAATGGACGGGCTGCAAAGCAAATCATACCGCATGTCCACGTACACATCATACCAAGATATGCGGAAATGGGTGCAGTCTGGACCAAGCGAACCATTCCAAGCTCGGATGAGCTAAATTCGCAGGCAACACAAATCAAATCAAACTTTTAGGAATTCATCCTATTGGCAATCTGCTTTAGTAATTGAAAGATTTTATCAGTATCTGGGATTCCAGCCCGTCGTAGTTCTGCCTTTAGCAGCAAGAGCGGGTCAGAAATCTCTGGCCTTGTGGTCTTTAGCTCGACTTTGACATTGTTGATTTGCTGGCGTTTTTTTGCAATCTCGTCCTTGGTTCGCTGGACTATGAGTTCCTGGTATAGGAGCTTGTCCTTCATTTTCTCACACTCTTCTTCTAGTACGGATAGTAGATTTTGGACATTTTCGATTGTAACGTGTTTTGGATTTATCTTGTCCAGCTCGTATCTGGTCTTGATTTTATTTTGTAGTAGGTCTAATTCTCCTAGGAATTTTTTTTCATCCTGTTTGATTTGCTTTATTTTCTCCACCTTGTCTTTTATCATGCCGTTTACAAATCTGAAATACTGGTCGGTGTTGCCAAACTGATCCTTTAGCTGAGCAGACTTTTCCTTTACTAGGTCCTCATTGGTTTGGTTTTGGTTGAATCTATTGGAAAATGCAATGATTCGCTCCTTTGGAGACATTGGGTCTGACGATGGATGCTGTTTTAGCTCCGCTGTAATGTGAGACCATTCTTCTTCCGATGAGATGTTTCTATTGTATCGATCATCACCATTGCGTGCAGTACGGTGGATGTGTTTTGTCATCGTATAGTGATGTGCGAGGCTATGATTTTACCCGGGTGTTGTTTATTAGAACACACATTTTTTGTTCGTTTAAAGTAACAAGACTAGTCTTAAAAGATGAACTTCTAATTTTGTAGTGTAATGGACATTTTGATTGCAGAGGACAATGAATTTACTGCAAAACAGTACAAAACGGCGCTGGAAAAGCACAATCACAAAGTCACTCTAACAAAGGATGGGGTAGAGTGCGTTGATCATTACACCAACGAGGCAAAATATGAGGAGTTGTTCCGCAAAACCAGGACATCCCCATTTGATATCGTATTATTGGATCATGACATGCCAAGAATGACTGGAGCTGCAGCCGCAAAAGAAATTCTAGAGCAAAGACCAAACCAGAGGCTGATATTTTTGTCTGCATATGGCAATAATATCATGAATAAACTACAAGATGTCCGAGAGGATACCATCCAAATAGTGCAAAAGCCCTTTTCGCTGAGCTTTTTGATAAAAAAAATAGAAGGCTCGCGTCTCAAAAAAAGAATCATCAATACTCAGGATGGTAATGTGATGACTGCGTCCCAAGATGGTGCGGCAATTCGATAATCTGCCCGACAACCTTTTATGATATAATAAAACCCGACAGTTATTGTCGCCAAAATTTGTCGTAATGGCGGTTTTAACTTCCATCATACTTTGTCAAATCGGATTATTTGCTGTTGCTGAAGCTGAAAAGACTCCTGATTTTGGATTACAAAGAAGCCAAGGAGTACACGAAACTGAACAAAACACAATTCTCGATAGTCGTACACAGTTAAAGATTACAACAAAAAACGGGTTTAACTCTGTAATTGATCTTGTTGTGACTGTCGATCCACCAAATCGCGGAGTGGAGGCGACTATTAATGGAAAGACATCCTTGACAATTGATCCCAAAAAAGAAAATGCAGGTTTGTCAGTCCATGTTTCAGATGATGCCCCTGATGGTGACTATAAAGTAACAATTACCGGTACAAGTATTATCAATGGTAAGAAAGTCGAACGCATTACTTTCTTTACAGTTAAAGTAAAGCCCCCTAGTGAATTTTTCCTTAAAGCAAATCCCTCCTCAATAACAATACCTCAAGGAGGAAGTGGGTTTACCACAGTTAAAGCTACAGCTACAAAGTCATTCAAAAATCCAATTAATTTGGAAGTGTGGTTCAAATCTACTGGATTTTCAAGCAAATTTTCAGGTGATGGGCAATTAACCATGGAAATGATAACTCAGTCCTTTACAGAGTGGTTTATTGAGCCAAAACAAGGCAAACCAACAAACACAAAGCTAGAAATCAAAGTCAATCCTCATGTCGCACCGGGAACGTACTATGCAACAATTGAGGGCACGATGCAAAATGTTCAATTTGGCGCACCTAAACATTCAATCCCACTAACGATTCATGTGACTGCAAATCCAGAATTTGCTCACCTGCAAGTTCCGACTTTATTTGATATGGACTTTGAACATCGACAAGAAACAGTACAAATGGGCTCAATGCTTCTAAATGACATTACCGTTTGGTCGGAGAGGCCTGATGAGACCATCACATTTACTGTATCTGTGTCGCCACCTAACAAAGGAGTATCTGCAGACATAAATCAGAAAAGGATCATCCCAAACAAATTACCAGCTACTGGAGTTTTTGTAATGGTTGCCGTTTCTGATTCTGCTGAGCCTGGCAAATATACGGTCATATTAACTGGTGTCACATCTACACTATCTGGCAAAGAACTAACACAGAGCGCGAGCTTTGATGTCATTGTACCAGAAAAGAACAAAAAAACAGTAGAACCTAAAAACTCGGAACAATCGTTAATTCAAAATGATCCATCAAAATCATCTACAATAAAGAAAGCAGAATTTGCACAAATACGCGCCGAGCTTGGTAAATTATATCAAATCAGCAAACACGGTGAAAAACTTGCATCCCTAATAAAAAATGCCAATGATGATGAATCAAAAGCACTAAAGAAAATGTCCGGAGATATCAAATCCGTTTATTCAAAAACAAAAAACACTGATGCAAAAAAGCTAGACGAGAAAATACAAAAGCAGATTAAAGATGCAGAAGTTGATAAAAAGCAAATATCTGCAATTGACAGCGCATCTAAAAAAATAACAAAACAAATCATTAGTATTGCAAAAGATAACGATATTAAAAAAACAGAATTAGACAAGATAATTAAAAACGACAAAAAAAATACAGATTCAAACAAACCACAATCTCTCAATAAAATCAAAGAGCACTATGTTGCTGCTTACAATGAAATATTTGATGATGATGAGATGTATCGCACTGTTTCTCCCACCGCATCCGCCATTGCTGACTATTGGGACAATGTCATGACTACTCTACCATCGGATCCAGAGCAAATAAGCGAAGATACTATCAGAGCAATAGATCCTTCTGGTTTGTCATCAATCAAAAAAGAATCCATTCTGGATGATTTGGACCCAACAATTAGGGGGCCAGACGTTAATGAGTCAAAAGAAAAGCCAAACACCGAGGAAAACGACCCGAATGCCCCACCAGAATCAATTCTGGATGATGTAGATACTGATTATGCTCCTGATGCTCGCGCACCAAAAGAAAAGCCAAAGACAACACCCTCTGGAATAGATCATCGCAGAATTGCACTAGACGACATGCTCATAATTGAACAATCACTAGCACAAGAACTTCAAGATTATCTCAGAGATAAGATGCTACAAATTGATTTAGAAAGACAACTCAAAGACCTAAAACAAAAAATCACAATCACTGATACAAAAAAGCCGATTATCCAAAAGGATCCAACAAAGCTGCCTGAAACAAAAACTGACACTAAACCAAAAAGCACTCAACCAGAAAAAACAGAAAAGCCAGTCATCCAAAAAGATCCTACAATAACAAAGCCAAGCAACACAAAACCTACACTATCCATTCCAAAACAGGTAACATACGAGGCAACTGGCCCATCTGGAGCAAATGTGGTATTTTCCACATCAAGCCAGGACAAGGAAGACGGCTCACTTATCCCTGTTTGTACTCCTACATCGGGCTCTACATTCCCAATTGGCACAACTTCAGTTAGCTGCACTGTGACAGATTCTAATAATAATTCAGTTTCTGGCTCTTTTACCATAACCGTACGTGATACGACACCTCCTGCCTTTGCACCATTCCAGCCAACAGAAGGAGTCAGGGATGATTCCGGCGTGCAGGTGTTCTTTGATGTTACTGCCAATGATCTGGTAGATGGTAATGTTCCAGTAAGCTGTAATTATCAATCCGGTTACAAATTCCCACCAGGTGTTACCGAATTGAAATGCACTGCATCCGATTCCAGAGGGAATCAATCAACAAAAACAGTACAAATCACAGTAACTGTAACCGAATCAGGCCAATGATACTGTTGATTTTCATTGAACTTTCCAAGATGTAGTCTATTAGATAGAATAAGACGTGATCTTTATTACACAATAGACTAGCAAAAACCTGTGAGACAATTCAAGAATTCCTCACTGTTTTTGATATTCATATTGATTAGTTCTGTAACTTTTACCAATTTTGCAAACGCCCAAGATATCGATGCTGATGGTGATGGCATCTCAGACAATAAGGACAATTGCAAAAAAATAGCAAACAAGAACCAGTCAGATAAGGATGGGGATGGAATTGGTGATAGCTGTGATCCAAAAAATGATAAAAAATCTGATTCGACCAAAAAACAAACAAAACCAACATCACAAAAAAATCCAAAAAGTGTCAACAAAAACAATGTTGTTGCAAAAGCAGAAAATGAAATAAAAGAAACAAAGACCGAGACCCTACCTAATGGTGCTCAAGAGACTACTACAAAATACAAGGATGGTACAAAAGTAGTTGAAGGCAGCGGATTACGTCACACTTGGGTTAGTACAACATACACAAACGGCACAACCATAACGATATACGATGGAGGTGATGGCGGATATGAAAAAAGTAGTATAATGGACAGCGTTCGAGTTCGAGGCTATCCAAATGGAACCATAGTCACATCGGATAGTACAATGCTTATTTACCGATACCCAGACGGTTCGCGTTTTGTAATTTATGATGTGCTCGGAGGTGGTAGAACCGATATTACTTTTGCAGATGGTACTTATCGCTCCATTTATGGAAGTCGCACCGATGATCGTGTGGCAATCGCAGTTGACATATTGAAGTCATTCTGGGGCAATAATGTACCAATAGCAAATCAACGACCGAACGTTAACGATGATGCAATGGTTCCAAAAAGCGCTACACCGCCAACAAAAAATCAGATAAAGGTTTCAAATGATGATCTCAAAACCTTGTATACGATAGCTAAATTACATGAAAGTGCATCTACCACATTAGCTAGTGTAAACGACCAACAAACAAAAATTCTACAAAAAGCTACTGCAGCTGCAAATCAGGACCTAACAAAAGAGCAGAAAACTATACTAAAATCATTACTCAAAGAACAAGATTCTGATAAAAAAGACATCAAAGCAATTCAAGATTATACCAAAAAAGTCTCAAATGCAGTTAAGAAACTAGCTCAAAAAGAAGGACTGAAATCATCAGAACTTGATAAAATAGCAAAACCGGTAAAATCTGGAAAACCCATCAAGAACGGCCCTGCAAACCAGCTAAAACAGGATGCGACAAATGCAAAAGATACCCTTGATGAAGCAAAAAAATTCCAAGAAGAAATTGACTTGGCAAAAATTGCAATTCAGATAGGAGAAATACTGCCAGATTCGGAAGGCAGAAGTAATTTTGAGCAAAGAGTGGAAAAAAGGTTTGAAGAGCAATATGCCAGAGAAAATGCTCGACAAGATCGAGAACGAGAACAAAAATTAGCCAAACAACAAGAAGAGGCTGATGAAAAAAGCAAACAACATGTAATTGACATGATGCAACAGCTCTTAGAACTAGTTCAAAAACAAGAACAAGCCCAGACTGACTCTGTTTTGAATACATTACCTGATCCACATCTATATGAACAAACCCAAAACAAAGATCTGGCTGCAAAGAAGGATCCAAGTAAACCGGCCACTACATCTAATGTTATCCCACTTCAATCAAAACGAGGTACATATAGTGAACCTACAAACCCATGTACATCAAAAAATCTGACTATTGAGGCCATGTGGATTTTGGCAAAATCATCAAACATTGATTCTGGATCAGCTACTGTACTTATTTTAGATCTTGGAAATAACAAACCCAAGACACCTACAAGTATTAGTAAAAATATTGATGATGGGGTAATCCGATATTCTGGATATGCTGAACATCCCGGACATTATCAGCTTTGGTTATCAGAAATCGACGGTAAAATAATGCAAGGCAGTCTAATTGATATTGTAATTCCAAACTTGTGCATCAGTACATCGCCACCTCCAGTCATTGCAGAACCAGGAGGGGGTGGATTTAACGTGGAGCCTAATACAAAACCGACTTTAACCATACCGAAACAAATAACACAAGAAGCTACTGGTCCATCTGGCGCACTTGTGGAATATGTTCCAACAGGCATCGATAAAGAAGACGGTTCCATTACTCCAATATGCAACCCGCCACCATACAGTATTTTTCCAATCGGTGTTACTACTGTATCTTGTACCGTAACTGATTCTAATGGTAATTCCGTATCGGGATCATTCACTGTAACAATACGAGATACCACACCACCAAACATCCCAGCATTTCAACCCCGGGAAGGAGTCAAAGATGAATCTGGAATTCAAGTCTTCTACGAGGTAACTGCAACAGATCTAGTGGACGGTGCAGTACAAGTAAGCTGCAACTATCCTTCTGGCTACAAATTCCCAATAGGAGTCACAGTTTTGACATGTACTGCATCGGATTCACATGGAAATCAATCAACAAGGTCATTACAAATTACGGTAACTTCCACACAATCTGGCCAATAAATCACGGCTTTAATTTTCCACCAATCTTCCACTCTAGTTCTGCTTTTTCCTGAGCAATAACATCCAGTAGTTTTTCTTCAGAGCTTTCCACTTTTTTGATGCTGGACTGGGTTGTTTTCTGTATGTTGTTATTTGCTTCAAAGAACGGTAATCCAACCAAAGAAGCAACAAATGTGATGATTCCAATGCCAGATATTATGGCAATCTTGGTCTTGATGGAATGTTTCATTATTTTAGGTGATTCCAAATAATCAAAAAACTAGTCTGTGATCAAACTGCACAAGCTAGAGATTTGGATTATATCGTAGCATGGCGCCAGATTTGCCCAGACTGGACAACATCACACCGTATTCGGATAGTCCTGAGATGACCTCTATTTTCGTGCCAAAAGGTATTGCTATCGTGGATAGATAATCCACAATATCCTGAACGGTTGCCTCTGAATCCATTGATTTGCAAGATGGGCATGGCTGGTTTAGCAGCTCAGTTTTTCTTGTAATGACCTTGTTGTGTTCTAGTATCTCTTCTTGGATGTTTTTGCATCTTCTACATGTTACTTCCAGTCTGTGCAGATTGGTATCATCGGTGATTAGTATGGTATCAACTACATTATTTTTCAAAAATCCCATTATGTCCTTGAGGCCATAAACTCCAAGGCCTGACCGATTGTTGATTTCTCGGAATAATTTCTCTACTAGTTTTTTTTCTTCTGATAATCGAAAATCAGACAAAACATCCTGAGCTTTTATGAATGCCTCACGAATTCCCTCCGAACCAGAATATGACGTATCCAGTGTGGCAAGCACCATGTTTGCTAGCCTATATTCTAGATAGTTTGCTTTCAGAAAGTCTTCCTTTGTAGGTCCTGGGCCTGACACTATCAAGCCCTTGATTGGATAAATGTCAATGAAAAATTCTTTGGTTACCTCGGCCACACGATTATAATAATATGACAACTCCATTTCTCGCAATCGCTCAAAACGCCTAGCTGACTGGCCACCCTGTCTGTGTTTTCCTGCAACGCCAGAGCTAGTCTCTCGAAGTACCTCGATTTTATCACCATGGAGTAGGCCCCACCCGGCATCCTTGGTATCAATTGCTAAAAACCCAATCAGATTGTCATCTTTTAGCATGTCCTTTAGAATATCGACATGGAAATGATCATCGCATCTATACAGCGAGGTTGCCAAGTCCTTTGGCGGTTCCAGCTCCCATACTTTGATGATCTCACTACCAAGTGGACCGCCGCCTTCTGGTGGAACTGCACCACAAAACACGACCAATCCTCGTGGTGGTGTGTCCTTGTACAGCTTTAATCTCTGCTGGACGCGAGATAGTGCATCTACAACATGGGTTCTAGTCATGGCGGACTTGATGTTGTCTGCGGTTCCAGCCTCCTCTCTTAGCTGGTTAATCACAAGGTGAAGTTGCTTTCCCTTTGGAATGTATACTGTAATGAGCTCAGTTCCCCTTCCGGATATTCGTGATAATTCGTCTAGTGTCTTTTTTATTTTGTAAATTTTAACGGAGTCTTGCTTTTCTATGTTGATTTTTCCCAATGATTGAACGCCTGGCGGATGCAATATTAAGATTCCAAAACGGCATCAAATTTTGTGATATAATGCCGCACTAGTCAATAATCATACCATGGCGTGCCATGCGTGGAAAAAACACCATACCAAATCCAAACACAGGACTATCCCAAACTATTGCGATACAAAATAACAAAATCTGGATTTTACCATATGGAGGAACTGATCACCAGAATATACATTGAAGAACAAATCCCAACCATGCACACTCTGGTGAATCTTGGCATCTTGCTGCGAGTAAACATGTGCCAGACAATGAATATGGAAAATGAGAGTATGTTTCAGGATGTCTCTAGCAGAGCAAAAAAGTTCGGAGGAGTAGAACCAGAATACATTGCCGAGTGTGTCAAATCACTAATCGGACGAGGATTAATTGAAGCAAATCCACAATATGATCGAGGCCTTGCCTTGCAAATACACCACTACGGGTTACATTCCATCTAGTACTTTTCTGAATACTTCTAATGGTTGATTGCCAGTGATCTTTGTTATTTTATCACCAGAAATTATCAGAAATGACGGTGTTGCATTGATTTCAATTCCCTGTGCAAATTCGTATGTATCCAATACCTCTTGATGGTATTTTTTAGAATCAAGACACTCATTTAGTGACGCTGTGTCTACCTCAGCAGCTTGGGCAAATTGGGTTATAGCGTCGCGGTTTACCCAGCCGGTTCTCTCACCTTTCCAGCTTCTATAAATGACATCGTGCATTGGCCAAAATTTCCCTTGCTCATTTGCACAATGAGCTGCCTCTGCTGCCAATACCGAATCAGGACCATTTAATGTAAAATCAACAAAAACAAGGCTTGCCTTGCCAGAATCAATATACTCTTTTTGAATAATACCTAATCTGTCTTTGTGAAATTTGTAACAGTACGTACACTGATAGTCGCCAAACTCGATTATTGTGATGGGTGCTGATTCATCACCCATGTACGGTGAGCCCAAGGTCACCAGTTCAGATACGGTAAAATCCCCAGATTCTGGCTCATTTGTCCCAAAATACACCGCCGCAAAAATGGCTGCTGCCACACCAATTCCTACTGGTATTGCAAGCATTACCTTTGACATTACCCCAAATGAAATTTGCCGCAAACAAATAGCTATCGATGAGTAGCTATTGTCCAGAGAGCCGAGTTTTTTGCGGCAATCTCGGCAACAAAAGGATCAGATGCTGACGATATTATTATGAGATCTCCATTGTGCGGATGCAGCTCATCTAGCAGTGTCTGTCTGGTCTTTGAATCATTTGCAAGACAGTCAATGTTTTCTTTGGGAAACACAAACTGGTTGTCCTTGTATTGGATGGTAGTAGCCCCACTTGCCCCATACAAAATAGCATAGTCTCGTTGCTCCATTCCAGATTTTGTGGCAGTAGAATATCTCTTTAGAATCACACCGTAGTTGAATTTACCTGGAGCAATTGAGCATTTTTTTATTGCACATTCGTGTGGCATCACATCATATAGGGATTTTACAAAATTCTTGCCCTTGTTAGTAAGAAATGTGCCGGATTTTGTCGAGTCTGCAAACGATTCCTCCTTTAGGTGGGCAATCATTGTTTTGACTGCTCCCTCCCCCATGTGTAGCTGCGAGCAAAACATACTTCGAGATACAAATTGATCCACATGCAACATCTGCAAGGCCTTGAAGACGTGCGGAACAGAAAATGTTAAAACCTTTGCTGATCCTTTTCTGGAAACAATATTTTGCAAGGCCTGAACCTTTGATTGCATGCTCATGATTTTATATATTGGATGGATCATCCCAGAACTTAAATACATTCAGCTAAACCTGACTTGCATGTCTCAATCAAAAGAGATTGCAATTTCAAAGTCAAGTGTTCCAAAGATAGCAATTATCGCACTAGCTGCAATATTTGTTCTAGGAATGTTTGTAGTCGGCTTTGATCAAGGACACGTCTTTAGTGTTGTCTTTGGCGAGCAGGCCTTTGATGAAATGTACATTCACGAACTAACTCATGACATGAGACATGCAGCTGGCTTTCCGTGCCACTAGGTGTTCGTCATGAAGGTTTCTCTTTTTATTGCGATCATAGTTTTGTCTGGCGCTCTTGCCGGAGTTTCTTTGGGTTTAGTTAATCTGGTGATAGTCGAGCCATACTTGGATACTGCAATTGGAATTGAAAACCAAAGCCTGTTTGCATCAGGTGAGGAAGAGGATACGCCAGAGTTTTGGGCAAACTATTACTCGTACAGAGTGTGGCAAAAGGGTGGACAGTTACTTGCAGGTGCTATTCTTGGAACATCACTAGGCACATTGTTTGGCATAGTGTTTGCATATTCAAAAAATGCGTTGCCAGGAAAATCAATGATCAAAAAAGCACTGGTGCTGAGCCTCATCATGTGGGCAACACTATATGTGATACCATTTGCAAAATACCCTGCAAATCCTCCAACCGTTGGAGACCCCGAAACCATCATGCTAAGACAGTCATTATATCTGGCATTCATGGCAATCTCTGGCCTTGGCGCACTGGGATTCTATCAGGTATACAAAAAAGTAAACAAAAAGGCAATTGCATTTGCTGGCTATGGAATAATGATGGCAGTAGTGTTCTTTGTAATGCCGCCAAACCCAGACCCAGTACAGATTGACTCTGGACTATTGACTGGCTTTAGGGTAACATCCATGATTGGAATGTCGGTGTTTTGGGGAGTAGTTGCAATCATTTTGGGTGCATTATGGCAGAAAACAAACCCAGATCGAACCGCTCAGGCAAAATATCAGTGATTATAGATTCTCATTCCATAAAACTAGAACAATAACATTTTATTTAAAGAGCAATCCACTCACCACAGTCACTTGTCTAAACGATTCACACTACCTCAATTAAAAAAATACGATGTCACGCAAAAGGTAATTGAGGCACTAGCTGATGCCGAGTCGCGCACCATACTGTTTTCTGTGATAAAACAGGGAAGAACTGCAGCTGAGCTAGCAGACAAGTACAAGATTCCATTAAGCTCTGTTTACAAAAAGCTGGCAGATTTGGAGGATCTGACACTGGTCCACGTAGAAAGATGGATGATATCAGACAAGGGCAGAAAATTCAAAGTATACCGAAGCAGAATAAGCAAAGCAGACATTTCAATCAAAAAGCCAGAGCCGGTTCTGAGCCTTGCACCAAACCTGTGATACCATGATAGAGAAAAACTCGATATTCCAGCTCAGTCAGTACGATATCACCCAACAGATCATCGAAACACTGGCAAATGTTTACTCTAGAGCAGTATTGTTTTGTATAATAGATGAGGCAAAGGATGCCCAGACAATTGCTGATGATCAAAAAATGTCAATTTCTACAGTATACAAGATATTATCCAATCTTGAAAACCTCACACTAATCGAGGTGGACAGATTCGAAATCTCTGATGCCGGCAAAAAAATAAAATTCTACAAAAGCAGAATCAAAAAGGCCGAAATCATAGTCGGTGGAAACACGCCTACTCTGAATCTGCAATCCAACTAGACTCATTCTATAATTTTAGAACATATCCCTGCTTTAAATAAAGTTAGGCGCGCCTATCAAAACATTGAAGCAGTTTTTGATTTTGGCGCTAGTCGTATCGGTGATATTTTCTGCCATACCGTACTCTAGTGCAGAATCCCAGGACATTGCACTTGCCGATGCAACAGGAAGAGTAGTAACACTTGGGATCGACATGATTCGAGAGAGCATACAGAATAACAGTTATGATTCGGCGTTGAAATATTCTAAATTTACAACCGATTTTTATTCTGCACAAATATACACACTGCGCTCATCAAATATCGAATCTGCAGATGATCTACATCTTTTATTAATTGACATTCACTCCAAAATAGCGCGTAGTGCATCATCCGATGAGATTTTTGCAGACTTGGATATGGCCTCACAATATGTGAGTAAATTTCCAACATCAACAGAGCCACTAATGGTCGCATCTCACTTGTTGTCTGCATCTGATCAAAGTTACCAGCTATCAAAACCAGAAAACAACGGGGATCATTTCTACATCATTGCCGATTCGCTCAGAATAATGTCATTTAATTTATTCAATAGCAATTCAGCCCCACAAGAAAGACAAGCAGATGAGATTCGCGCATTTTATTTGGATTTACAGCAACACATGGATGCCAAAAAAGATTTTGTCTCAATTGGTAAGCTGATCACAACAATTCAGCGAGACATTACCGGAACTGATACAGTGCTTGTTGATTCTGCTAATTTGTATAATGTGATTCGTGATTTGTATTCACAAACCGATGTTGAGCTGCAAGCAGGCAACTATGAAAAGGCAGAAGAGTTAGTGATTGCTGCATATTTGGATAATTTTGAGTACCTGGAAGCAGATATTGAGATAGTTGATGAAACACTACTCCACACCATGGAACTCAACATGAGAGAAGAGCTTCGTGCAATGGTAAAAGAGAAAAAATCGCCAGAAGAAATAATGACATTCATCAATGATCCAATACTAAAAGATCTGGAAAAAGCAGAAGGCTTGGTATCGAATCTAAAACGAGCCGATCCACAAGTAGCCCATGCTGCGGCGGCTCAACCAAAGCTGCTAAACCCAATGGGTTCTGCCACGGATGATCAAAAATCAGGCGTGCGAGCTGAGATTGACTTCATTCGGGCAACACTTGAAACCATGCTGGTTCAATACCAAAACCAAGACTATACTGCGGCATTTACATCGGCTAGAACTGCATATTTGGATAGCTACGAGCACGTAGAGATACCGCTTCGAAGCATTGATCCAGATTTCACACTAGAAGTAGAGTTACAATTTGCTGAGCTAAGACAACTAATCAATGAAAAGGCAGATTTTTCTCAGGTCCAAGAAGCCGCAATCAAGGTACGACGAAGTCTTGATGAGTCAGAAAGACTGGTAACTGGGACTGGACAGCTGGCGCCAGCAATTGCGTTTACATCATCATTTGCAGTAATATTTCGAGAGGGATTGGAATCGGTTCTGATTCTTGGCGCAATTCTGACATATCTAGAAGCATCACGAAACACTCGATTCAAAAAATACGTCCATTATGGAATTGTTTTGGCAATAGCTGCCACTGCAGTGACATGGGTAGTTGCAGCTTATCTGATCAAGATCTCTGGAGCAAATCGGGAGCTAATAGAAGCAATTGCGGCACTTTCGGCCACTGCAGTTTTGTTTTATGTCAGCTTTTGGATCCTAAACAAAATAGAGCACAAAAAATGGATGGAGTTTGTCAAGGCAAAGGTCTGGCAGGCATCCACCACCGGTGGTGTTGCAGTATTTGTAATGTTGTCATTCTTTACTGTATACAGGGAAGGATTTGAAACTGTACTGTTCTATGAGGCAATGTTTGGATTTGCAAAATACATGGAGCTGTATGTCGGACTGGGATTTGTCCTAGGTATTGGAACTTTACTTGGGATTTACTATGTGACTCGAAAGCTTGGAAAGAGATTACCACTAAAGATGCTCTTTGGCCTAACAATGGGCGTTGGCGCATATCTGTCAATTGCGTTTTTGGGCAATGCCATAAGGGAGCTGCAAACACTGGACATAGTACCATTTACCAGCATGCTTGGAATCATTCCAAGACTAGACATCAATCTGGCAAAGATGACTGGAATCTATCCAACACTAGAGACATTGATTGGACAGCTGATCATGCTTGGAATCTACATGGTTGCAGCATCATATGTTTTGGTATTGAGGCCAAAAAGAGAAGAAAAAATAGCAACCATGCGCAAATCAAGACGAGAAGCAGATGAGCCAAAGACGAATTAGAATCGGAATTGATGTTGGCGGTACATTTACCAAAGCAGTCGCAATAGACATCAAGACTGGCCAAATAATAGGCAAATCCACCATACCAACCACCCACAAGGCGCAAAAGGGAGTTTCGGAGGGAATCATTACCGCACTATCAACCATACTAGCAGAATCAAAAATAGAAATAAACGAAATTGAGCTAATTGCACATTCCACCACACAGGCAATCAATGCATTATTAGAATCAGACACTGCAAAGGTTGGAATCATTGCAATGGGAGTTACTCCAGAAAAAGGCAACATCATAAAGCGCACTACACTAAATGATGCAAAGTATAATTCCGATCAATCGCTAAAAACAGAGCACGCATTTTTGGATACTGCGCATCTGATATCAGAGTCAGAGGTAAACCAAACCATATCATCACTAAAAGAAAAAGGAGCTCAGGTAATAGTAGCTACTGAAGCATTTGGGGTAGACGATCCATCCAATGAGATGTTTGTAATGAAAAACGCCATCACACATAACATTCCGGCAACCGCATCACATGAAATCTCTGGAATTTATGGGCTGGAGATACGTACATTGACTGCTGCAATAAACGCAAGCGTTCTGCCCAAAACCTTTGAGGTGGCAAACTTTGTCGAAGAGGCAATAAAAAATGCCGGAGTCCATGCACCAGTCATGATAATGAAGGGAGATGGGGGTGTTACCAGCATGGACACATTTAGGACAAAACCTATTCTTACCATATTATCTGGGCCTGCAGCCAGTGTTGCAGGGGCCCTACTATACCTAAAAATATCAAACGGAATATTTGTGGAGGTCGGCGGAACATCAACCAATATCTGCATAATTAAAAATGGCAAGCCAGAGATTCGCTATGTTACCATAAAGGATCATCCAACTTGCATTCGTTCAATGGATGTCAGGATATTGGGAGTGGCGGGAGGTTCCATGATAAAGCTCAAGGATAAACATGTCTGGAAGGTAGGCCCTCGCAGTGCGCATATTGCAGGTATGAGATATTCGTGCTTTGCCGACTCGGATGTGCTCAAAAAAGGCAAGATAATCCATGTCAAACCAAAGCAAAACGATGCAGACCCATATGTTGCCGTACAGTGTGAAGGTGAAACATTTGCCATTACCAATACTTGTGCTGCAAATGCACTGGGAATGATAGAAAAAGACGACTATTCCTATGCCAATCAGAATTCCGCAAAAATTGCAATGGAGTTGCTGGGCAGAGAAATTGGAGTGACTGGTCCTGAAGCTGCAATGTCTGTAATTCAAACAGCATCATTTGAAATAACAAAAACAGTATCAAAGATTCTAAAAGAATTCAAGATGGATAAAACAAAAACCCAGATAATCGGCGGCGGTGGTGGAGCGTCGGTTTTGGTCCCATTTGTTGCAAAGCAGCTAGTCATTCCATACCAAAAAGCAGAGCATGCCGAGGTAATATCGTCAATTGGGGTTGCATCTTCTATGATCCAAGAAGAGTTAGAGCACACCATAGCAAACCCAACGCCGGAGCAAATCTCGGAAATGCACAAAAAAATCCATCAGATCATGATAGACAGGGGCGCTGTACCAGAATCCATTGTGATAAACTCGGAATACATTGCAGAAAAATCACTACTGCGAGTTTCTGCCACCGGAAATGTCGAGATGGATAGTGCAGATAATGCAAAAAATGTATTCACATTAGATGAAGCAAAAAACAGGGCATCAGATACCATGGAGTTGTCCTCGGATTTAGTAGACCTTACATTTGAGACTGATCATTATTTTGTCTTTACAGGACATGTATCAGAAAAGAAACTATTCAGCAAGAAAAACCGTCACCATGTACTGGTTTTGGATAGGTTTGGTAGACAAAAGCTATCAATACCAAACGCCAAGATATTCCAAGGCGGTAAAATCTCAATATTGGAAGAGCTGGATGATTTTCTGGAATCACGCAACAATGACATTGCACCCCAGGTGTATCTGATGAATAATTTGAAATTAATCGACTTTTCGAGCCTGACATCAATATCTCATATACTTAATGCAGTACAGGGAGAACTGGATTCATCTGAAAAGGCAGCAATCATAGTAGAACTGTAAATGTTGGTTGCTGATTATTGTTTAATCTTTGATTTGAACTCGATTATTTCCAATTCTTTTCCGTTTTCCGTGATTTTTGTTATCTTTGGCTTAAAGTTTGGCTCATCCTTTGGAAGTATCTTACCATCTGCGGATGCCTGATTCAACTCTATTATAACAAATACAGACGCTGCAACTAGTATGATTAGCGCAAGTGTTGTCATCATGGACGCATTTCTGTAGGGTATGATTAAAGAAAGCTGGAACTATCACACCAAAATTGGTTCCAAAAAGGAATCTATACTGAGAAACTCTTGATAAAACAGGCATGTTACTCGGTATATCTCTGGTTGTGATGGGCTCACTCATAATTGGATTCTCGCTGTTTGGCCTAACAAACAACCCATTATCGGCGGAAACGTGGCTTCAGATATCTCACCAACACTATGTCGTACTGTTTGGGATTGGATTTTTACTAATTGGGATTAGGATGCTAAGAAAAAAAAGGCCTAGTTTGGTGCCTTGAGAACGTACTGATTGTTCATCTCGTCCCATGTTTCATCAGTTACTGCGGAAATTACCACACCTTCAGATATGATAATCTCCATCACGTGTGGAGTTAGAGCCTGAGTTACTATTTGGTCGGTTCTATCTCCAAATCCACCGTGACTGGATGTGAACATTACATCCAACTTGTACTGCTCTGGGAATGACTCTAATATTGTGATTGGGCCAAACTCTAGTGTATCTTTCATTCCATCAAATGCAAATGTTGGCGATGATAAAACGAACTCGCTGGCAATTTCGATTATGGTTTGATCATCATGCGCCGGAATGTCTACTGGCATTGGAATGTTTTCCTCACCCGCACTCCAAATTATTTGGTGTAATTCTCGTAAAACACTTGGGGCCGTATCTGATGCATCAGTCCATGAAAATTCTTTTTCAAACACTCCTTGGTTTAGATGCAAAGTATACGCAAAATAGTCGGCCGCACCTTCATTTGGAAGATAATCATCGACTAGAATGTTGAATAGTTTGCTTTTCTGGAATGCTTGATCAATTTCTTTTATGGTGAGATCATCTAGTGGTACATTTGTAGTAGATTTACCTTCGGTGATGACGATCATGCCATTTTCTGGATCAAATGTCATTGTCTTTGGGGCAAATCCTGCAAATCCTCCCTCTCTCGTTATTTCAAGTGTGTATGGTGCAGTTGATTTTAGGTTCATTCTCTCAATATTCATTATTACGGACATGCCTTCCATTGAGCCGGATTTTGCAGTGCCGATTTGCTTTTTGTTTGTCAAGTCTAGTGTAAATGAGATTTCATCTCCAACCTGGTGGATTTGTGGATTCTTTACCTCAGTTACCACACCTTCAAAGCACAATGTAGATTGTGTTTGTATGCATACGTCGCTTGGGGTCAGGTCCATTCGTACAACTTCGAGACCTGCTGAGCCTGCAGATACAACAGTTGCCTTGTCATTATTGATTAGAAAGTGAAATGCCAGCCCAGCAAATTCTGGGGGAGATTCTATCACATTCTTTCCATGATACACCAGCATGGATTGTCCTGCAGATGCAGCGTTTGCTGAAAATAATACGGTAAATACGAACAAACCCAATATAGCAAGTCCTATTCTTTGATTCACGATTGTTTTTATGATGATTTGATTATAACTTTTGATTAAATTTGGTTTTAATGTAGTCATAATCATGTAAGACATGTCTAAAAACTAGATCGCCACATATCACTAAATTGTATAATATTGTACCCAACAAATTGATCGGATCATTACGATTTTTATGCATACTATATTGATCAGCTTATTTATGCCAGGTATGAGCAACATAACTAATGACTAAAATAATTTCTAATACAATACTAATGACATCACTTGCTGTAATTTTGACAATCGGTGCAACATCACAAGCATTTGCACTCGATGTATCATTTACACCAATTTCAACACCATTTAACAACCCAATCGGAATCGATCATTTCGAAGGAACACCAGACAAGGTAGTAATCAGTGTCAACTATGCAGGTGGGATACCACGAAACTTTGAGCTGGTGGCATCTGATGGTTCAAGAACCGGATTTTCAAGCCTTTCTGGTTTTACTGACGAAGTAAAGATTGCAACTGCCAGAGACGATGGAGTAAACTCCTTCACACCAGGTACAATGTTTACCGGAAATGGAATTGATGGCCAAATTGCCAAAGTTAATCCAGACGGAACATTTGTCAATCCATGGGTTGATCTTCCGGGAGTCGGAAACGGTTTGATGAGAGGTAGCCTTTATGTCGATAGAACTGGTGAATTTGGTGGCGATCTGATTGTTGTAACAACTAATGGTGAGGTTTGGCGAATCAATTCCGCAGGAACCCCAACCAAACTAGCTGATGTTAATGTACATCTTGAAGGCGTAATGACCGTACCGAGAGACCCACAGTTTGGCCAATTGGCAGGTAAAATAATTACCGGCGCTGAAGGCCAATCCCGTGTCTATGCAATTAGCACTGCGGGGGCAGTACAGTTTTGGGCAATACCATTTAATATTGAAGACATTGACCCCATACCCGAAAATGAAAACTTTTTCGGTGTGAACTTTGGAACCGGTAGATTACTTGGTGTTCCAGCTTCATCATTTGATAGTGTAGAGGGAGAGATCCTAATTACACAAGAATTTGGTGGCGGACCAACAGGTCTTGGACTATTAAGATGGGATTCTACAACAAACGCTCCAACTGTTGAATTCATTGGACGCCAAGCAGGCTCTTTCGTGCAAGGCCAATGGGAACATGTTACATTCTCAAGCGCAGGAATTGTAGAAATTCCACCAGCAGAAGAAATCTGTGGGGATGGAATTGACAATGACAATGATGGACAAGTTGACGAGGGATGCAACACAACTCCAGCAGCACAAGACGGTACATTTAGCACAGCAGAAGACACTCCATTGAGTGCATCAGCTGTTGCAACAGATGCAGAAAGTGACCCACTAACATACATGATAGTAGGCCCAACACCTGCAGGACTGATATTCAATTCTGATGGTACATTTACCTATGTCCCAGCACTTGACTTTACTGGCACAATATCATTCCAGTTCAAGGCAAATGATGGTGAGTTTGACAGTAATGTGGCTACAATAACCATAATTGTTACACCAGTAAATGACCAACCGGTTGCAAACGATGGTACCAACACAACTCCAGAAGATACATCAGTAGGCGGGACAGTAATCGGCAGTGATGTTGACGGAAACGCATTAACATTTGCATTGAACACACCTGCAACAAACGGCAGCGTAGTTATCAATGTGGATGGCACGTACACATACACACCAAATGCAAACTTTAATGGTGTAGACTCGTTTACCTTTGCGGCAAACGATGGTACAGTTGACAGTTTACCTGCAACAGTCACCATAACAGTAACACCAGTAAACGATGCACCACAATGCAATACTCCAACCACAACTACTCCATACATTTGGCCACCAAACCACAAGATGGTATCAATTGGTGCTACCATGACTGCAACTGACGTAGATGGCGATACAGTTACCATTATCGTAAGTAGCATATTCCAAGATGAGTCAACAAACGGCCTTGGAGATGGAGATACATCACCTGACGCAACCTTATCCCCAGCTCAAGTAAGAGCAGAAAGATCAGGTACAGGTGACGGACGAGTTTACATTGTTACAATGACGGCAAATGATGGAAATGACGGAACATGCAGTGGCACAGTACAAGTTATTGTTCCTCACAGCATGAAAAAGCCAATATCTGCAGTCAATTCTGGAGCAACATACAATTCCACACTACCATAAAATCCAATTCTCTTTTTCTTTTTGTACAAAAACTGATTATATTACACTAGAATGAGAACAAAGCCTAAATCAGAATAACATTGCAAAAAATCACTTGAAAACCATACTTTTCATAGCAATAGTTGCCGCAATCTCGGCAATTCCACTGTCTTTTGCAGACGAGGGAGTTGAGACAATAGAGGCCGAAGGAGAATCATTTGATGTCTCGTACAGCTTCGATGGCGAGCTTGTGGCAATACAAGTTGATCAAGAATCAACATCACTACTAGTCGGCACCACAAACGTGCAAGAATCCACACTTGAAATTTCATTTCCATCCGAATTGCTTGCGGCAGAAAACGCAGAGTTTGTAGTCCTAGTTGACGGACTGGAAACCGACTACACCATATCATATGCAGACAACAACCCAACCATCATGATACAAATCCCAGAGGCAACCGAAGAAATTGAAATCATTGGAACCACAGTGATTCCGGAATTTCCACTAGGTGTTTTGGCAATTATGGGTGCAGTCTCTGCAATGGCGCTAGTTTTTTCCAAGACTCGACCATTCAAGTAGTGATCTTTTCTAATTTTTTTGATTTTGCAGCAGTTTTGATCTCTTTTGCTATTCTTCGACCCATGCTCATTGGAACATCATGAATCAGAGTAGAGTATGGCGAGCCATCCATGTAGATGTTGGTGCCAGCAACAATTCTTGCAGAAAACTCAAAGCTCCAGAATTTCCCGTCCTGATCATATACTCCCTCTATGCAAAATGGCCCATTCATGCCTGGCTTTACCAGTCTTTTTGATGCAGAAACAAATCGCTCTCCCATCTGGTATACCTCATCTAGGAGGGATTCTCGCAGGACCATCGGACTGTTCCCTATGACATTAAACGATGAAATGTAATCCATTCCCATTTGCTGTGGGGCTGGAATTCTTGCCAGGCCTTCAATGTCGGATTCGTGCCTTTTGTCCACACCAAAGAACTCTAGGTTGCCAGTAAGTGGCGAGTAGAAAAACTGCAGATATGCCAAAACCCCAATCACATATTCCTGTAGGTATAGATCCGAATCACCTTTGATTAGTCCCTGTTTTACCAAAATATTGCGCTTTTTGATGTAGTCTTTTTCCGATGTAGTAAGAAAATAGCCCTTGCCACCAGCTGCACCATGTCTTTTTGCTATAGTAAGGCGATTGATCTTTTTGTGGTGGGGTATGGATTTTGGAACATTTAGCTTGGATTCAATCATGAGTTGCTCCTTTAGCTTTCTGTCGGACTCCCATCGTAGAATCCATTTGTTGCCAAAGACTGGGATTTTGATTGACTCGATTTGCTTTGTTGTCATTTGTGCAATTAGAGTTCCATGTGGAATCAAAACAGAGTTGTTCTTTTCCAGTATTGTGGTGCATTTTTTGTCTAAAACCTCTTCAAATGCATCCACTAGGATTAATTCATCAATGAAATCAAATCTCTTGTATAGTCGCTCTCGCTTTTTCTCGCATACCAACAAGGTCTTGAGTCCTTCGTCTTTTGCACCTTTCAGTACCTGTAGTGCGCAGTGAGACCCAAGTGTAGCAACAGATGCCATGTGTATGATGGTATTTTCAGGGTTTATGAAAGCTCGCTCTGAGTCTGGGACACAAACGCAAAGACCTCATCAATTAGCTCCATTGACAGGTCTTTTTTTAGATCTTCAGGTGTTGCTTTTAGAATAAAATCAATCATTGACATGTTCTTTGGTAATGTGTTTGGGTCTTTGGCATATATGGAATAAACCGAAATGGCATTTGATATTACAATTAGGACCTTTTCTCGATTGGATAACGTCATGGTTTGTTTGGTGACATCTAGGTAATTTCTAGTCTTATTTTCTGCGGGGGCGAATTATTCGCTCTATGATTAATCCCACGATACCCACAGATAATGCGATTATAATAGAGAGATAGAAATCTGATATTGGCTCTCCAAGGAGTGGTGCATCGGATGACATGTAAGACAATGTATCTCCATCCATTGGCATTGCAGATTCTGGCGGTGAGGCATATTGTGATTGATCAGCCGCATCTTCTGCAAACTGAGGTTCTGGGCTAGGCACTTCAGGTACTGTCTGCTCTGTAGTATCATATGCTGGAGCAGACTCGATTGATTCGACTCCACTATGTGTTGGCTCTTCTGTAGGTGCCGACTTCATTGCCATCTCTGGACTGGTCGCAGTAAATGCTGATTCAGGTGCATTAAATTGATTTCCAGAGTTTGCACGTGCATTTGATAGTACTACTCGGTTGTTTTGCTGGATGAATTGGGCCGAAAACCATGCCGCAAGTGACACACCGCCAATTGTTGCAAATCGGTATATGCGATTAAACGAGTTGAACAATGATTTTGAGGACTTTGCCTTCTCGGACATGCCCGATGGCAAAATTACAATGGCAAATTTGTCCACTGTATAATACTTCATGTCGTGCGATTTGGTGTTCTTTCCGGTTTGCGATATTTTGACCACGTTGCAGTCTTGCATCTTTTTGAGATGATACATAACTAATGGTAGTGAGATTTCTGTTTTTTGTGCTATTTGGTTTGCAGTCATTTCCTCATTGAATAATAATTTCAGAATTGTTCTAGACGAATCCGAGCTAAGTAACTCCCCTACTGCCTTGATACGATCATCATCAGTGGATAAGATCTCTATTTTGTCGTTAATTCCCATTGGATCTTCTGAGTCGCCCATGATTCAATGACGCTTCAGTGAATAGATATTAAAATTTTCGATTCAATTCTATTTTAATCAAAGGTAATAAGCAAACCTACCTATCATCATACCATGAACAAAACAATAACAGTCGCAACAGCGATAGGAGTTGTTCTTGCATTAGGGTTCTCATTAGGAGCAATCCCAAGTGGAATCAATGCACAGGCACAAACAGAGCCAACTCCATTCCCCTCACGAGAAAAAACAATTTCCGTGTCGGGCCAAGCAAGCACCTTTGTTGAACCAGACAGACTCAACATCAACTTTGGCGTAGAGGTCCAAAAACCAACTGCCAAAGAGGCACTAGATGAAAACAGTGCCAAGATGAACGAGGTAATTGACGCAATCAAAGCAGCTGGAATAAATGATGATGAAATCACAACATCCCAGTTCTCAATTTACCCAGTTTACGAGTCGTATCAGGAAAAGGAAACTGGAATCTACAAGCAAAGACTAACCGGCTACAGCGTATCTAACATCATCAGTGTCAAGACATCAAAGCTGGACTTGGCATCAAACATCATAGATGCAGCAGTAGATGCCGGAGTAAATCGTGTAGATAGTGTGTGGTTCTCCTTATCTGAGAAAAAACAACAACAAGTAAGCGATGATTTGTTGGCAGAGGCAGTCAAAAACGCAAAATCCAAGGCAGAAAAGGCACTTGTCCCCCTAGACTACCAAGTGATTGGAGTAAAGCATGTGAGCCTTTCTGAGGGCGGATACTATCCACCACCAATGCCATACTATGGCGCAATGGATGGATTTGCGATGGAAAAATCTGCAACACCAATCTTCTCATCTGACCAACAAGTCAGTGCAAGCGCAACCGTTGTCTTCCTAATTGGAAGCAACTAACTTTTTTATTTTTTCTATTTTCTTTGATAGTAAGGCCTCTTTTGGCAATATTATGGAGAATGCAGTACCTTTACCATCCTTGCTGTGAGCAGTAATCATTCCTCGATGTTGTTCTACTATCTTTTTGCAGCTTGCCAGTCCCAGGCCAGTTCCTGTCTGCTTTGTGGTGAATAGTGGCTCAAATATTTTGGGCAGGACATCATTTGATATGCCGCATCCAGTATCGAATATCTGAATCATCACATCGTTTGGCATATCCGATAGTGTAATGTCAATTTGTCCGGAATTGTTCATTGCCTGAATAGAATTCATCATTAGGTTGGTCAGTACGACTTCCATTTTGATTCCATCACAAACTACATACACAAAGTTTCGTGGTAGATTGATTGTAACGGTGTCCGGTTTTACTATTTTCTCTAAAGCTGCGGCAATTATTTCGTTTACTAGATGCTTCTCAAAGTGTAATGTACCTGGACGAACAAAATCCAACACATCCTCGATTTGATGTGATATTCTATCTACTGCACGATGCAACCTTCCGTAATAGATTATTTTTTCTTCCAAGAGCAATCGTTGTTTTGCTTCCATTATTTCCACGGTATTTTTTATCACAGATAATGGGTTTCTCAGATCATGTGCTAGTCTTGCTGCCAGCTCACCAATTGCTTTTAGCTTTTCAGATTTTTCACCTATTTTGGTGTCGATTCTCTCAATTGGTGCAATATATCCACATACCAATCCAATATTGGAATAATGATTCTTGATTGCTTCCTCGTTTGGTGCCTCTAATACACAACACATCTCTTGTGATTTATGATCATAAAATATCTCTACAGTGGATATCCCAAACTCGTTTATTTCTTGGTTTACAGTATCTATTATTTTGTCCAGGCCTGTCTCTGTCACTCTATGTCTTGCTATGAATTCGGGCACAAATCGGATAGCCTAAAACCGATTAAGTAAATTTAGATTTTTGATCCAAACAAACAGAGTGTAGTATGGTGGGAATCAGTAGCCATTTAGTATTTGTTCGTATTGAGACAGCTCCTCGATTGCACGTATTTTGCCCGAGGTTATCTTCATTAGTCTGTTTTTGTATGACAGATCAATTCTGGTTCGGCGCTCTAGCTGCTCAATTACTCGTTTTGTGAGGTATTTTCCCTTTCTGTCAGAATCAAACAGCAGGATCAGATTCTTGTGACAACAAACAGAATCTGCAAATTTTGTTATTCCGCCAAATCGATGAAACTCTAAAATTTGCTGCGAGTATCCCAAATTTTTGAGTGCTGCGGAATCACGCTTGCCCTCAACTACTACCATGCTTTCTGATGCCAAGTTTAGCGAGACGATGAAATTTCTCAGATCGGAAACCTCATCATATGAAATCTCCACAAGGCACAAACCTACACACTACCTAATTTGCCTTTTAGCAAATAATAATGACAAAAAACTGGACAAATTCTTCGTGCCCTACGAACAAACTTCTGGATCTTTTCTACGCAAGTGTTTTAATAATTTACGAGTAAGTCTTCTCAAGAATCCCCCAAAAGGTGAACATCAGGTTCACTGTGCCAGCCAAAGGTCTTGGGAGCGCTTTTTTGCTCTCAGGACTCTTTAGCCGTTTTATTCAAAAATTGTTTGTTCGTTTTGATTTGGCACATGAATTAATCATGTTTGTGTAGATGTCATATGATGGTAAAATCACAGTATTTTGACGATTATAACGTGGATTTGGCAAGGCTTGCATCAAAGATTCAAGCATACCTAACAGAGCACCATTTTGAGGTTGCAAGCTCCCAAGATGCCAAAGACATTCCAAGATATTTCATACAAGCAAGAAAGCGAGGAATTTTGCGAACAAGTGCTGGCATTAGGCGCAGCACAAACATCAACATTGATGGCATTCCCGACAGCTTTGAGATAAAAATCGGAACTGGTGAGTGGGGTAACAACATTTTGGTATCAGCTCCTCTTTTTGTAATACCTGTAGTTGGAATTGCAGCAACTGCTGCAAGAGTGTATTCTGCCAAGAAATTCGAATCAAACCTCTGGAAGCAGATCAAAGCCCATGTGGAATCACTAAAAAACACTGCAAAAATAAAACCATACACAAAATCCGATCAGTACAACTGCGATTATATCGAAGGATATCCTGGTTGGAGAGGAACTGTTGGCGGAAAGATGATACTTGAAAAAAAGGAAAATGGTGATAGGTTGGTCTTTGAGGCCCAAGACGGTGAGCAAATTACCATCCCAGCAGGTAAAATAGAAAAGGCAGCCATTGTTTTGCGAAAAAAAGGCCTCAAGGAAAACGATCTGTTATTGGAAATCACATGCAAAAACAAGGACGGCGATACGATTAGTCCTGTTTTGAATTTCTCAGACGATACAATAGCTTTGGCGTTATCTGGGATAAACCATCTAGTAGAGAAAACCTAGAGTGCGTCGCGTTTGATGAATTCTTGCTGAGCTTCCTTGATTTTACTATCATATGATACATCATAGCTCATGTCTACTAGCTCCACCACGCTTGTAATTGGTGTGATGGTTTCATCTGGCTGCTCTGTGAGATCATGTTGTAGGTTTAGTAGTGTGTCAATGCTGTCGGCTAGAATCATTCGTACTTCTTTGATGTAATCTACAACATCCGCATTATCGCTCATTATAATACCGAACATGAGATTGTCTAATTAATTTTTCAAGTGTGCAAACCAAACACTCAGGCACAAAACCAAAAAAATCGTTCGTTTTTTGCAAACAGACTAGGGCTTTAGCACATCTTTGGAAAAGATAATCCATGCATTATACTAGAAGAACGCCTACTGGTGCCTGCTCATTTGATGTAATACAATTACAAAACATGATCAAAATCTTTGGTACTATTCTCACCAGAAAGGAAATGATATTGTTCTCACATCAAACCAAATCTAACACCTACAAGACAACATTTCCAATACAAAAAAGAGGAGCTAAAATTGCAATCACCTAACCAGACCAAGATTCTCATATTGGGTGGAGGATTTGCAGGAATTTCCGTTCTGCGTGAACTGGAATCCACTTACAAAAACAACGATTCCATCAAAATCACTCTGGTCAATGAGGACAATTTCTTTTTGTTCACACCGATGTTGCCAGAATTGGCGTCTGGCATGATCAGGCCAAGCGCCATATCCATTCCACTAAGGATGGTGTGCAAAAAGACAGAGTTCATCCAGGCAAAGGTCTCATCCATTGATCTGAAAAGCAAACTCGTGGCAATCACCAGACCATTTGATGGAATGGTCAAGATTCTATCATATGACTATTTGGTAATAGCAATGGGTGGCACTACAAACTTTTTTGGCAACAAGCAAATAGAAAAGCACGCATTTACAATCAAAACAATCCAGGATGCCATAGGAATCAAGACTCATTTAATCCACATGCTAGAGATAGCAGACACTGAGAAAAACCCCGCACTGCAAGAAAAGCTGCTAACGGTAGTGGTGGTGGGGGCTGGCTTTGCAGGAGTGGAAACAATTGGTGAGCTGAACGATTTCATTAAAGATTCCGTGAGAAGCTACTATCACAATATCAACCCAGAAAACATCAAGATGATTCTAGTCTCTGCCAGTGATAAGATACTGCCTGAGCTTGGAGAAGAATTGGGCAAAAAGGCATACGAGTCACTCCAAAAGGCTGGAATTCGAATCATTCCAAACACAAAGGCAGTAGATGCAGGCGAGGATTTTGTGTTTTTGGGAAATGGCGAGACCATACCATGTGATACGATGATTTGGACTGCAGGCGTTACCATTGATTCTGTGATTACCAGTCTGGATTGCGAGCACAAATCAGGCAAAATTGTAGCGGACTCGTATCTGAGACTACCCAACTATGATACTGTATTTGCATTGGGTGATTGTGCAGCCATCACAGATACTAAAACCGGCGGATTATACCCGCCAACTGCCCAGCATGCTCTGCGAGAAAGCAAGATACTCTCACACAATCTAAAATGCGCAATATCTGGCAAACAAAACCAAAAACAATTCAACTTTGAGAGCAAGGGCATGATGGCAATTATAGGAAAAAGAGACGGAATTGCAAAAATATCTGGCCATTCCTTGACTGGAATTCCGGCGTGGTTTGTCTGGAAGACATACTATTTGATGATGCTTCCAACATTTGAGAAAAAGCTCAAAGTAGCACTGGACTGGACCGTAAACTCGCTCTTTACGCGGGACATCACGCTGGTTCGCAAGATAAAGCGCAAGTCCATCAACCAGTTTTCCTCAGACGGTATGGACAGTCTGGATCAGGTCTTGTTTAGATCAGAGGAATCTGCCAAAATACAGGCTAGCAAAGTTTGAGCAGTTTAGATGCAAAATCCGATTTTTCATTAAAATAAATACCGAATCCAGAGCAAACATACCATGATAGGAACAGACTTGGAAAAATGGCGCAGGACTCATTATTCTAACCAATTATCTTCCAAGCTAGCGGACACCGAGGTTATGGTGATGGGTTGGGTCCTGTCAGTGAGGGGACATGGAAACATTTCATTTATGGCACTAAAGGACAAGGAAGGTGAAATACAAGTTGTGGCAAAGGCAGGAAGCTGTCCGGATGATGTGCGGGAAAAGATATCTCATCTCAAGGCGCACTCGTCAGTTGGCATACTGGGCACCATAAAACCATCTGAGAAAGCACCAAGTGGTGTTGAAATCATACCAAAAGAGCTCAAGGTTTTCTCCGAGGTAGAAAAGATTCCTCCATTTGAGCCATATGCAAAGACCGTAAAGAACATCGACACTAGATTGGAGATCAGACCAATTGATCTAAAAAGAAAGTCACTGCAACACATATTCAAAGCAAGAAGCTTGGTGCTAAAATCAATTCGGGATTATTTTTATGAAAATGGGTTTTTGGAAATCAACACGCCAAAGATGATTGCAACTGCAACAGAGGGCGGCGCAGCACTATTTCCCATATTCTATTACAACAAGGAAGCTTTTCTGGCACAATCTCCACAGTTGTACAAAGAACAACTCACGATGAGCTTTGAGAAGGTATTTGAGATTGCACCAATATTTCGAGCAGAGCCATCTAGAACAAACCGACACCTCTCTGAGGCAATCTCAATAGACATGGAAGAGGCCTATGTTGATTATAATGATATCATGAAAAGAATTGAAGACGTGATAAAATCATGCATCAAAACAATATCAGAATACGCAAAGAACAACCCAGAATCGGAATTTGTCGTACCAGATCTGCCATATACAATCCCGCAATACACCTATGCGGAATTGGTCGATAAAATGCAAAAAGCTGGGGCAAAGACAGAGTGGGGCGATGATCTTTACCCATCAAATCTAAAAAAGATAGGTCTAAGTGGATTTTATTTCATAAAGGATTGGCCTACCGGACCAAAACCATTCTATGTTAAAATAAACAAGTCAGACCCAAAAATATCCGAGTCCTTTGATCTGATGTTTGGTGATCTGGAGCTATCATCAGGTAGTACGAGGGTTGAAAAAAGAGCAGAGCTCGAAGAGCGCATGAAAAACAAGGGCCTAAAGATTGACGCATTTGAGTATCACCTGAGGGCATTTGATTATGGGGTGCCACCACACGCAGGGTGCGGAATCGGACTTGAGCGACTAATCATGGCACTCACAGGCACTGAAAACATAAGAGACACCACATTTTACCCAAGAGACGTAGACAGGCTAACGCCTTAGGGAGATGTCTTTGGTCACAAAAGAAGAAATCCAGAACATTGCAAAGCTAATGCGAATTGATATTGAAAATGCCGATGAATATTTCGATCGAGTTCAAAAGGTGCTGAGTTATTTTGATATTTTGGATAAAGCAGACATTGAGGGAGAGGAGATACCAGTACAAGATGTAGGAATTGATAATCTACGAGAGGACCAGCACATTCCATTTGATGACAAACTAATCCAGCAACTCAAAAACTACAAGGGAAGCTACATCCGGGCTCCAAAGATGAACTAGATTGAGCCTTGCCATTTCCGCCATCGATTACATCAATGGCATCAAAAACGGAAGCATCACGTCTGAGGAGTTTGTTGCAAAAACCATCGAGCACATAAAAAAGCATGAGCCTAGACTGCACGCATTTTTATCAATAAACGAGGATGCCATAGAGCAGGCACGCCAGATAGACAAGAAAGTAAAGCTAGGCCAAAAGGTTGGCGCATTTTACGGCATGCCAATATCCATCAAGGATAACATCTGCATCAAGGGTGGCAAGACAACATGCGCATCAAAGATGTTAGAGAATTACACCGCCCCATATGACGCAACAGTAGTATCAAACCTAAAATCACAGGATGCCATCATAATCGGCAAAACAAATCTAGATGAATTTGCGATGGGTGTTGCAACCGAGTTTTCAGCATTTGGCCCAAGCAAAAACCCATGGAATATAGATTATGTTCCAGGCGGCTCGTCTGGCGGTAGTGCAGTTTCGGTTGCAGGGCTGGAATCTATTCTATCGCTTGGCTCTGATACCGGCGGCTCGGTTAGAAATCCCGCCAGCTTTTGCAGCATTGTTGGCCTAAAGCCGACATACGGCCTGGTATCTAGGTATGGTTTGATATCATACTCTAATAGCATAGAGCAGATTGGCCCAATGGGTAGAAAGGTGGAGGATGTGGCGTTGTTATTGAATCACATCGCAGGAAAAGACCCGCATGATCCCACCACACTAACAAATCCAACCTCGGACTATCTATCCGAAATCGATGTAGGGGTTTCTGGAAAAAAAATAGGCATCATAAAGGAGATGAGTTCAGGTGCAGGCCTGGACAAAACAGTGGAATCGGTTTTCAGAAATGCGGTGTCTGCATTTGAAAAACTTGGTGCCAAAATAGAAGAAGTATCGCTAGATATGGTGGAATATACAGTTGCAACATATTATATTCTGACTACGGCCGAAGCTGGCAGCAACTTGTCCAGATATGATAATCTGAGGTACGGGTACGATCTGGATTCTGAAGGATATGAGTTCAAGTCATACATCTCAAAAGCAAGAAGGAGTTTTGGACCAGAAGTAACCAGAAGAATGATTCTGGGCGGATTTGTCCCATCCGCTGGATTTGCAGGAAAGTACCTGCTTAAGGCACTAAAGGTCAAAAATAAGCTAAAAAAACAAATTCAGTCAGCATTTACAAAATTTGATTATTTGATATCGCCAACAGTTCCGGTGTTGCCATTCAAATTTGGCGAAAAAATAAACGACCCACTTGCAATGTATCTGGCAGACATCAATACAGTAACTGCAAACCTTACAGGCATTCCAGCAATATCCATTCCATATGAAATAAGAAATGGCCTGCCAGTTGGCGTGCAAATTCATGCAAATATCCTGCAAGAAAAACCATTACTACAAGCAGGTTATGCACTACAGAACACCACCAAAATTCCGGAGATCACACTATGATAGGCCTTGAAATCCACTGCCAGTTAACCAAATTAGAAAGTAAACTGTTTTGCACATGCAAGGCAAACTATCGCGAATTTGAGCCAAACACAAACATCTGTCCCACATGCATGGGGATGCCCGGAACCCTACCAAGACTCAACAAAAAGGCAGTGGAAAAGGCAACAATGATTGCAATGGCGCTAAACTGCCACACCCCACAAAGGCTTGGGTTTTTTAGAAAAAACTATTTTTACCCAGATTTGCCAAAAAACTTTCAAATCACGCAGCTCAACATGTATGGCCCAACATCAATTGGTGATCAGGGCAAGGTATCAGTTGAGGGCAAAGAAATACGAATCAGGCGAATCCAGCTAGAAGAGGACCCCGGCAGGCTAATCTACGAAGGCGCATCGGAGAAAACTGCAATCACACTTGTTGATTACAATCGCGCAGGCACACCACTAGTGGAGATAGTAACCGAGCCTGACTTTGATAGTCCGAGGCAGGTCCGAATCTTCCTAAATGTACTATCTGATCTATTGCAAAACTTGGATGTCTCAGACCCAACACTGGAAGGTGCAATGCGTGCAGACGCCAACGTATCAGTACAGGGTGGTCCGCGAGTTGAGGTCAAAAACATTGGCTCTTTTCACGACTTGGAAAAAGCGATTCACTTTGAGATGACAAGACAGCAAAGTCTCAAGGAAAGAGGAATCGAAATATCACAGGAGACTCGTCACTGGGATGACAAACGCAAAATCACCATATCATCCAGATCAAAAGAGGAAGACGAAGATTATCGGTATATTTTGGAAGGCGACATACCATGGGTTGTAATGGATAATTCCTCCATAGAAACATGGAAAAAGAAAATGCCAGAGAGCATCAGCTCAAAAAAAGAGCGATACATCACAAAATATGGCATTCCATCTCAGGTGGCAGATGTATTATCATCTGATAAATATTATTCTGACTTGTTCGAGCAGGCCCACAATGAAGCAAACGCAAAAGAGATTGCAAATCTGATCACCACAGATATGATGGGTTTGGTTGATACTAGAGAAAAAAGAGAACAATCAAAGCTCATACCAAGGCATCTCGCTGATCTGATTGATATGGTGAATTCTGGCAAAGTAACTCGCAGCTCGGCAAAAAATGCCCTAGTTGAAATAGTAAAATCCGGAAAATCAGTATCCGAGATAATATCCAGTACCGGCATGGCAAAGATATCAGATGAATCCGAGCTTGGCAGAATCATAGATGACATAATACTACAGGAAGGTGTGGCAGTCCAGCAGGCAGGGGAAAACCCCCAAACCATAAACTATCTGGTAGGAAAGGTAATGCAGAAAACAAATGGCAAGGCAGATCCTGCCATCACACTAAAGATATTCAAAGAGAAAATTGGAATCTGATCTGGATGAAAATGAGGTAGAGATTGCCCGAATTATGGTGAGATTACCGGAATTTGCATGGTTGAAAACAGCAGAGATTGCAAAAATCAAACATGAAATTAGGCACAAAATAGCAAGAACACTCCAGCAATATTATTTGGAAAATACTAGGATGGTTCAGAGTGATTGGAGTGCTAGATTCATCCAAGCCGGCATAACAGAGGATGATGGAAAATCTGCAATATCCTGTGCAAGAAGACTGGGAATTGAAATATCATAGCATCATGTGCGGATTCATGCAATGTTTGTCTGATTTGAACACACTATACCATAGGTTGCAAATCTGATGAATCCACATTGGATTTGGGCCTCAGCATAGCAATAGGTGGTGGAATAATTTGTGCAACGGTACTGTTGGTTTTATCAATAATGTTTTCCCTTACTACTCAGACCTACGAGGTAAACTCGGCAAGGTCCCAAAGCTCAGAATTGGAGCGGACTCTAATTCACACAAATTTTACCATCAGTGATTTGTATGCACAATCCGGCAGTGACAGAGTAAGCTTTACACTACAAAATACAGGTCTTGAAAAACTATGGAATTATAACAAATTCGCAGTAATTGTAAAGTATAACGCAACCATTACGGGAAACCCAGTCCTTACATCAGAATATCTAACATATGATTCAACGACTGCATTTGGTGGGGCTGGAGTAAGCAGTGGAAGCACTCAGTTTGCAAGGCCGGATCAAGACGTATCAAAGGAAAACTGGGATGATGCAGTTGGTGGCGATAATGATGACATTCTGTATGATGAGGTCGACGAATCTACTCAAAACGATACTGACTATGCAACATCCGGTTCATTGAGTCTGCTGGATACCAGCGAAACTTGGGAGACGGGACTAACAAACGTCATAGATCCGCAGACGTCATCAAATCACATTGTAAAGTATGTGTATCGAAAAAACACATCAGGTGGAAACGTAATTGATCTTACGGTAAGGCTGATGCAAGGAAGCACTACAATAGCATCCTGGACACACACCAATATAGGAAACACATTCACGCTTGCATCCCAGACGCTAAGTGTAGGTGAGACTGATTCCATAACAAATTATTCCGATCTTAGATTGAGATTTACTGGAACATACTCAAGCGGACTTGCTGCAAGGACAGTGCAAATTTCTTGGGCGGAATTTGAGGTTCCAGCGGCAAGCGGGATTTATGATTGCTCATTGGTATCAGTTACTGCCGGCAAGTGGACCATAGATAGAATAATGAGTGATCTGATGGATCCTCGCATCCTAAACTCAAATGAGGACAGTCGAGTCTGCATTAGACTATCCAATAATGTGCATTCTGGGAGCAATGTCTTGGTAAGTGTGGCAACAGATCTTGGCAAAACAGAATCTGATTCAATCAACACATGACCCAAGAAAACATAAAACATTGTACCCCCAAAATATGATGTTTGAAGAGTCTTGTTTTGTTATTGCTGGCAATCATGGTATCGACTACATCAGCATTTGCTTTTGCAGAAGATATTAGTCACTTTCCATACAATGGGATTTGCGCTCCGGGATTCGTACCATTAGATGAGATATGCGTTTTAAATGACAGGTGTGGCCCTGGTGCATATCCAGGAAAGGTCTGTACGATGGATGGTAAGACATTTCCATATCTTAGCCCTCGCCAACAAGGAAATGCCGGAATATCTGCGGAAAATGTAATCTGCGCAGAAGGCCTAGAACTTGTTTTCAAGGCAAGCAATGGAGCCCCTGCCTGTGTCAAGCCAGAATCCATCACAAAGATAGAGGACCGTGGCGGATGGCAAAAATCAAGGCCAGACCTTGCGTGCACTCTTGAATACGCACCAGTTTGCGGCGTCAATAACATCACATATGGAAATGCCTGCATGCTAAGTGCGGATCACATTGCACTAAAAAACAAGGGAGAATGTACTGCAAATCCAGAAGAGCGAGGCGGTGTATTTCCAAACACATTTGATTATACCATAAATGCGCCAGAGATAGATTCGGATAAAGGATATTTTGTTGAGGAAATAGCAGATGGGCTATACTGGCTTGTGGGAAGCGGCTACCAAACAATGTTTCTTACTACTGGGGAGGGAGTGATTGCAATTGATGCGCCACAACCAATCAGCCAAAAATACATCGATGCAATAAGCGAGGTTACAGATGAGCCAATAACTCACATGATCTATTCTCATTACCACCAAGACCATACTGGTGCTGCAGGCCAGATATTTCCACAAGACATTACATACATTTCACACCAAGAAACAGCTGATTCCATAGTGCAGGAAAACGATACTGAGAGGCCGATCCCAAGTGTAACATTTGAGGACAACTATACTCTGACGATTGGTAGCCAGACATTAGAGCTGTACCACATTGGTAATTTTCACTCCAGTGGAGATATTGTGATTTATTCCCCATTCCACAAAGTTGCCATGGTAGTTGATCTGATACGCCCAGGAATTACTCCATATCGGGCATTTGCAGTAACACCAGACATCGAACAATACATCAATGCCCATTATACATTGGTGGAGGATTTTGACTTTGATGTCATGGTTTCAGGCCATACCGGAATTTTGGCAACAAAAGAGCATATCAAGACAAACAAGCAATTCACACTAGATGTCATGGAAAACGCCGAAAATGCACTTCAGGTTCAGAACTCGGATCCAGTACAGACATGTGTAGATGACACCATTAAACAGTGGAGTGGAAGGCTGGAAAAACTAGATGAATTCATGGTAGAGCACTGTACTGCGATGATCAACTATCTATCCGAATAACTTTTCAGCATATCAAATAGTTTGATAGTATTGTAAACTTGGAAAATGTTGTGTGATGTTATGGGTGAGTTTTTTCTTGAGAAAGTTTATTTTCTGATTTTTTTGATTTCCTGAGACACTAGCGGCAAAAACGCCCCAACATCAGTTACTATACCTAGTGCCTGCCAGGTACCCCTATCCATGAGCTTGGTTACAGTTGGCTGTGAGATATCCACCACTATTACCTTAACGTGTGCTGGCAACATGTTACCAGTAGCTATGGAATGCAACATTGTAGATACCATGATTACCATCTTTGCCTCCTTGAGGACTTTTTTGTATTCTTTTTGGGCAACTGCAGTATCTGTGATCACATCCGGCAATGGCCCATCATCCCTAATAGAGCCTGCCAGAATGTATGGAATCTTTTTTTTGACACATTCATACAGGATGCCGCGTCTCAGCTCGCCCTTTTTTACCATGTTAGAGATAGAGCCTGCTCGAAATACTGCATTTATTGTATCCATGTGGTTTCGGTGTCCCTTGACAGCAAGTGAGCCGTCATGGACATTCATGCCAAGAGATGTACCTAATGTGGCATATTCTATATCATGGACTGCCAAGGCATTTCCTGCCAATATCCCATCAATGTAGCCCAGTCTGATCAGTTCTGCAACAGAATCAGCTGCACCAGTGTGAACGATGGCAGGACCACCAACCAAGAGTATCTTTCCGCCAGATTTTTTTGTCCTGAAAATATCCTCGGCTACTTTTTTTGCAATGTGCTGTGTTGGTCGCTCAGAGGAGCTGCTACTACCCATAAATGCAAACACGTTAGAGCCCTCCCTTGGTCGCTCTGGCGGTGTTATTTTTACGCCAGACTCACCCACTACTACAAGGTCACCCTTTTTGATGTCACGAATTGGTGTGCAGCTTGCTTTGCCGTTTTTGACTACAATGCACTTGTCCATCATCATGTTATCTACTAGTACCCACTTGTCAGACAGTAAGATTTCCGTGGTATTGTTTGTAGTAGAATAGAAATCATCTGGCATTACCATGTCTTTTGGTGCCGCCTTTAGGGATACATTTTTGCCAATTGTCGCAGTTGCACCCTCCCTGTATACCTGCTCTAGAATTTTATCCAGATGGTCTTGGGTTTTTCCCTGGATTTGCAGCTTGGCATAGCTTGGCTCTTTTTTCTTTTTTCCCACATTCATTTGTAGGACCTCAAACTCGCCGCCAAGGTCCATTATAACATCAAATATCTTGGTTAGTATCATGGAGTCAATTAGGTGTCCTCGCACCTCCACCTCGGATGAAAACTTGGTCATTTGACTATGATACTCTGGGTGTCGAATTTAAAATATGTCTCATATACAATATTTGACAAGCACAAAACAATCTACTATACTGGCAGGATAACTTTGCCTTCAAATTTCGGTATGTTGTCCTTTTGGAACTGCTCTACGATTTGGTCGCACTGGTCCTTTTGTATTCCCTGGACTAGTGCTTTTGTGAAACCATTCTTATCACAAATAGAGATAATGTACCCGCTGGTGTCAGTGAGAACAAATCCGCTGGACTCATCCACCACCGCATACAGGTTTTCCTCACCAACCGGTTCCCATATGTCGGATTTTGTGTCGCGCAGAGCAAGTGCTGGCATTGCTCTATTGTTTGTAAGCTTGTTGAGATATTCGCGGGATGTTGCAACTCGTTTTTTTCCCAGAGTCAGTGCTTGAAAGTATTGCAAGTATCTTGGATTAGTGCAATAATTATTAAAACGTAAGGCAGTCGATAGTGTAATGCCACTGACAAACCAAGTCATCATACTCTTAAATGAAATAACTACCCAAGTACAAAACAAAAAAGCCCTCACCCCACAAGATGAATCACTAATCAAAGAGATATTTAACAAGATGTTAAGCTGCGGTCAATATTACAATGTAGAAGAGATTGAATCTTGGTTTGAAAACGAGGGAACTTGGACTCACAGACCAACCATAATCCGAATAACCAACATGTCTCATTATGTCCAGTCTAGATTTGATCAGGCACCAAAAAAGCTCAACGTAATAAAAGAGCCAGACGATTGTGGCTGCCACTAGGATTCCAGTTTTTCCAGTAATTTAGCTACGGTCTTGCTGTTATCTGCTCTTTGGGATAAGATTTCATCCACTCGTTTTTGGACTATAACGGTTTTCTCAGATGTAATCAGCTGAAAGTATTCCTCATCCAATGTGTTGTTTGCCTGCAGTCTCTTTATTATCTCAAATAATATTCCAATGAGTTCGTTTTGGGCTCGAATAAGGTCATCCTTTTCTGAAATCGACATGCTCCAGATCACATCTACGAGTTTAAGAGTATTTTCTGCAGCAATTTTTTGATTTTCGGATCTGTTATCTGTTTTTTTGCAGAGTCAAAGAATGGTTTTAGTTTTTGCTTGGAATAACCAAATTTTTTGTAGATGTTTGCCTGCAGCGCCATTTCCAGTTTGTCTACTTGATGGAGCAGTTTTGCTTCCGGGGTTTGATTTTTTTGGTATTCCATCCAAATTGCATGATATTGATTTTTGGTTTTTGGTTCTAATGTTGAGAGAATTTTTTTCATTGCTAGGTTTTCTAGTTTTGTCTTTTTTGATTTTGGTCCATCTTCTGGGGTAAGATCACCCGTAATGGATTCGGCCAAATCATGCAGTATTGCCATTTTGAGCACTTTTGCTGAGTCCAGTCGCTTTGAATCAGACAGAATCATCGCTATTGCCGCAACACCATATGCATGGTCCGCAACCGATTCAGGTCTTTTGATTCCAATCTTTTTTTGCCAGCCTGACCTCGGGATAGTCTTTAGATGTAAAATAAAATCAAAAATAGTGCTAGTATTTTCTTGTATCGCCTTCAAGTAGGCCTGATCCATGATGAACCCGGTCTATATGCCTTGAGAGCTCGTCTTTTGTGTCAAATTCGGATTGGCAATATGGGCATGAAACTTTGCTCATTACCCCACACCAATCAATGCATCTATTAAATTAATTGTGATAATCAAAGGATAATAATTCCAGTCACATCACCACACCATTGAAGATATACACCAAAACAGGTGATGATGGCACCACTGGATTGCAAGGCGGAAAAAGAGTATCAAAATCAGACCTTAGAATCCAGGCATATGGTCTAGTAGATGAGATAAATTCTGTTTTGGGGATTGTACTGACTCACGAACTAGATGTAGACCTCAAGAATTTACTGACATTAATCCAAAACGAGCTGTTCGTTGCAGGCTCGGATCTGTCAAATCCAGACCTTGCAAGTACGAAAAATAGGATAGTAAATCCCATGATTCTAAATCTGGAAAACCACATCGATAAGTTTGAAGGTGAGTTGGCTCCACTTGCAAACTTCATACTTCCTGGCGGCCACAAAATAGCATCGTTTCTACACTTGGCGCGCACAACGACTCGACGAGCAGAAACGATATTGGTGGAGTTATCAAAATCCGAGCAGATAAATCCTGAATGCCAAAAATACCTAAATCGTTTATCTGATCTTTTATTTGTCATGGCACGTCTGGTAAACAAGCGAACCAACACACCAGATGTAATATGGAAGCCATGAGAAATTTCTCACGCACCAAAAGACACTTTAATTCCTAAATTTTGACGGAAACTGACGCCAAGGTAGCTCAGCCTGGGAGAGCACTCCGCTGAAGACGGAGCCGTCGTGGATTCAAGTCCCACCCTTGGCACATATTTTTTTTCTTATCTGCGATCATAATGTATGCAAAATGTTTTATCATCATTTTATTATGGTAGAACATGGGAAGACGAACTACGATAATTCTAAACGATAAACTATTCACAAAATTGCTTAAAATTCAATCAGAGAAAATACTAGAGCTGAATACGTCAATAAGCCTATCATCCATCATTAACAGACTGATTGAGGAAAAAATACTAGATCATGATGTGAAAAAACCAAATAAAAAAATTCCAGAGACAAGCGATGTCATTCTAGAGAAAATAGATGAGATGCAAAATTATGACCATCTGGCATTTACTATTCACAACAATAACGATTTTGGTAATCACCTATCAGAATTCATCATGCAGGGATTGAAGATGAATCTTCTAAATGTCATGATCGTATCAGAAAGAGAGGCAAAAAAATACGTCGAGTTACTAAAGCAAAATGGAATCAATGCGCTTGATCTCATAAGATCACAGGACATAATCATACTATCACACGAAGAGATTTTTGGGAAGGTAAAATTCGGCACAATTGAGCCAATACTCAAACGCGTAGGCAAATTAACAAGCATAGTCAAAGCAAAGAAAAAATCAGGTATGAACGTCATAGGTACAATAGCTGGTACTTTGGCGGGCACCGGGCAACATGAGCAATGCCTGAAATTGGAAAAAGTTTGGCATGAATCAATTCCAAAATTTGAAGTTCCAATCAGAGTTGTATGTCCGTATCACACACCAATATCTTCCGAAATAGTAGATTCTCTTGTTTTGAATCATACTGATGATTTTGTACGATAAACAACAGCCAATTCCATAAATCGAAAGAATCCTTAATAATCTAAAACGTAAATTCCTATCATGATAAAGTCCATACCAGACGGATTTCACAGTGCAACAATCTGCCTCACACTAAAAGATGCATCGGCCGCAATTGAGTTTTACAAAAAAGCATTTGATGCACAAGAGCTATTCCGAATGATGGGCAAAGATGGAAAACAAATAATGCATGCAGAGATAAAAATTGGTGATTCCATCATAATGATAAACGATGAATTTCCACAAATGAATTTTAGATCACCTCAGTCAATAGGTGGCTCTGGTAGTGGCGTGTACCTGTACATGAATAATGTGGACGATACACTCAAAAAAGCAGCTGCAAATGGTGCAAAAATTACAATGCCGGCAACAGACGTGTTCTGGGGCGACAGAATGGGATCAATGGAGGATCCATTTGGCCACATTTGGAGTATTGCCACCCATGTAAAAGACGTGAGCCCAGAAGAGATGATAAAGGGCGCGCAAGAAATGAAGGAAAACTGTCAGTGAGAAAAAGATCGAATAATTTTTTCCAAGCAAATCAAAAAGTAAGTAATGTTTTAATACATCGAAATTGCCTCATGAGAAAGTTAACTTGGCAAAAAAAGTAACAAAAAAACCAGCTAAAGAGGAAAAGAAAAAGGCAAAGGCGACCACACCCAAAAAGGAAAAGCCTGCTAAAAAAGCCAAAAAGAACACCAACTTTGTAGCTGACGACGGCCTAGTCATAATTGATGAGAAAATAGAAGAAGATAAGGAAGCCGAGCTAGAGGCACGCAAGGCATATCTTGAAGAAGCAAGATCACAAGAAGTCGAAGACTAACTTTATTTGCAAATACATCATATCATAATAGTGCGAGCAGTCTGTCTTATTACAATAAAACCCGGCAAAACAGACAAAGTTCTGGAATCGCTCCACAAAAAAAGAAAACTTCTCAAGGAGATCCTGCCAGTTACCGGCAGAGCAGACGTTTGCGTCTTGTTGCAGGGCTCCATAGACGAGATAAACAACATGGTAATTGACTTTAAGAAAATCAAGGAAATAGTGACCACGGAAACCCTAATTGAGGTGGAGGTAAACCTGGGATGGTAAAGGCAGTAATTTTGGTAAAATCACCAAAAAAGCTGATTGCAGCCAAGCTTGGCAAGCTCCAGTACGTGTACAACTCTTTTCCAGTTTCCGGCCAGTTCGATGCAGTAGCATTTGTCCAAGTCGATGATTTATCCCAAATCCGAGAGGTCACTACAAAAATCCAAATGATTCCCGGCGTTGAGCGAACCGAAACCATGATGGAAATACAATAAAGCATTTAACATTGTAGTGTATAATCACCCTGTGAACATAAAGCGTGTAGGAAACGTAATTTTGGCAGTAAAAGACTTGGACAAGTCCATTGCCTTTTACCACGAATTGCTCGGGTTGCCAATCAAAAACCAAAGAAGAACATGGGTTGATTTGGGACAGACGGGTGCGTTGCTAAGCTTGCATCCAGCCGGACTGACAGCGGATCATTCTGCAAACAATCTTGAAGGTGGAATTGTTGTTGGCTTTTTGGTCGGCGATGTCAAATCAGCAATGGATGAGCTGAAATCAAAAGGAGTCAAGGTTCACCGGGAGATAATGGACCGAGAGGCAGGCAAAAACGCCATAGTGCTAGACCCAGACGGATACATGGTATCTTTGTTTGAGCCTAAATTTGCAGACTCGGACCAGCAATCAAAAGGATATCACGGATTTACTCCGGCCTAAAAAATACTCTTTACCTTTCTTATTATTTCATCTAATGATTTTGCACTTGGATTTATCGAAATATAATATACAACATTTTTGTTTGGCACACATACTACGATTGCATTTTTGTGTCTAATTGTAACAGAGTCCAGATTGCCAAAGGCTTTGGCCTGGGAATGGCGTAGTGTTATCAGGTTTGATATGATAAAGAACTCGTTTTTTGCATTCTCTGGGTTTAGCAGTGGCTTGAGTCCAGGCTGGATTATTCCAGTCAATGTGCGCCCAAATTCGTTTATCACCCCAGCATAGCGCACTGACTTTGATATGCCCAGTATTTTTTGGCAGTCTTTTCTGTACTGTATGATAGTGTCCTTCCATTTCTGCTCAGGGGTTTTGTTCAATGGTTAGACTCAGCATACTAAAGTTAAAAAGAGTTTGTTCATGCCATAAAAAATAAAATTTTGATCACAATAATTATTTGAATATCTCTTGGAGCTTTTTGTAAAAATTTGCACTAAATCTTAAATAAAATGATGTACATTGTATGACGATGCATAAGGACATCAGTTCTGAAGCATAAAAGGCGCGTGACCTAAGCAGAACGAATTGTGTTCCCGCTTGGTGCAATAGCACATTGGGATAGAGAGGTGTTCTCTCATGTTCTGCGTTTGTGGGTCACGCCTATTTGTTTTCCATTCTCAGAGAACGCTGTGACTATTTTTTCATAATAATCAAGATCAGTCTTAAATAACATTTTGACGTATAATACCCAACGAGAAACTATCACTTCTGCGTCGTAGATTTGATAGAAATAGGAAAACGATCATGTTATTACGAAACTATTTCGTTGTAGTTTTCCACTTGTTTTCTCGTTGTGATTTTAGACCTTTTTGTTCTTGAATGACTCAATTCTCTTTTTTAGTTCTGCATTTTCCAGTCTGAGTCGTTCGTTTTCTTCCTTGGTGGTATAGTCAGATGCCATTTTATGGCTCATTGGGTGTCCTGGCGCAAACATGCTAGATGACATGTCCATCAAACCAGATGCATGTTTTAGGTACATCTTGTTGAACTCATTAATCTTGCCAGTAAATGTGGTGTTTTCTGCAATCATTTTTTCCTTTAGCTTGGCAGGATTCATAGTCATTGGACCAACCATTGCCGGCGGATATCTTAGTGAGGTAAACGGACTAAGGCTAAATCCCAGTGGATAGCCGTGCATCTCCATGAACGCTCGAATCTCAGTTGGATCCATGTTTTTCCCACGCCGGAACGGTATTTTTGCTTTGGCATTACGCATTAGATATACCGCCCAGCTAATTCCTAGTCATTTTTAATCAAATTGAGCTGATCGCGGATCCTTATAGCGATCAGAGATCGCATGCCCAATACACATGGGATTCAAGCTAAAGCACTGCATCAAGTGCAAAAAAAACATCAGCATGGGTGAGCTACACAAAATCGTAATGTATGTAGTCCAAGAAAAGTTCACAGATCATCACTATGAGCACATAGAGTGCCCTGACAAGTTTACAGTCTAGTCGGTGTGCACCCAGACAGGGTACAGTTGTCCGTCATCTCTATGATACTTCCACTCATTGTTCTTCCAGACCACCTTTTCAAATGAGGGTTGGGTAGATGGATGAATTCTTGCATACACATCATCACCAATTAGAATTTGGTTTTGCTTTGCCATGCCTTGGATTTTTGCTGCAATGTTCATTACAGGACCCAAGATGTCAACGTGTGATTTTTTGGCATCTGCTCCATACCTGACTATCATGTTTTCACCATAGTCGATTCCTATTTTGATTGCCAAGTCCGGATAGTCGTACTGGTTTAGAATTGGATTGATTCCCTTTTGGATTACTGATAACATGGACTTGGCACACATTACTGCATTGTCTGCTGGCTGGAGTTGGTTTTCCTCTGCTGGAAAATAGCCAATCACGGCATCACCTACAAACTTTAGCACAAAGCCCCCATGGTGTCGGATTGTTTGCGCCATCTCTTGCGCAAAGCAGGTGATTATGATAGCTACTTTTTCCTCAGGTAGTGCAAGTGTGATTTGTGTAGAGCCAACCAAATCGACATACATTACCACCATTTTCATTCTGGAAAAGACGTTTTTTCGCAAAAATGCATCGGATTCATCTTCCTGCGGTGAATACTCGTATCCACTCTTTAGTGCACGCCAGACCCGGTTTTGGGTTTCCTTGATCAGAGTTTCAGAATCCACCACGCGCTCTGAGGGTTTGGATAGCATCATGTCAATTACGCCATAGTCTTTTTTGGCCTTTTTTGGCGCAGGTTTTGGCTCACTCGCTGGGGCGTTTGGTTTTTCTTTGCTACTCATCATACAACACTATTCCAGGGGAAAACTCACGTCACAGACAGGGCATTTTGCACGCCTGCCCTTGTATGCATCATCATAATACTGGACTACCTCCACGTTACAGTTTGAGCATAATATCTTGCTTAGTGCCATTTTCAACAAAAAGTAGGGTGATTTTGTATTTAAGAGATTGGTACAAAACAACGGTGCAGAGCATTAGGATTTTTAGGCTCAAAAGACGACCAAGTTTGTGCGCCTAGGCAGCAAGACTACGGACGAGTTTTTAGGAACTTTGGGACAAAGATCAGACAAAATAAGCCAGTTATTCCAGAGAGAGATAGAAAGGTTGACCAAGCCAATTCCCATCAAGGTAATGCTTGGCGACACCACAGTAACTGACCAAAACACGTTTGATCCCGATTCGATTGGAAAATTATACAACACCATACTACACCAGAACAAAAACTGGAAGGTAGAGGGAATCACATCCACTGCCGATGAGGACCTGCGTCGAATCTTTGTAAAGCTGGAATGTCAGGTTGGAAACTACATCTTGTTGTGGCACTTGGCGTTACAGTATCACGCACTATTATATTACAAGCCGGATATCAAAGTTGCCCAAATCCAAAAAGAGCTTGCCGACATTATGGATAATACCATAAACAAGGAAAAAGAGCTTGCCGATCTGACAGATTCCATGATAAAGGAAAGACTGGAGACAATGGGTCACAAGGAATTAGACGAACAAAAGCTCTTTGAGGTGTTATTCAATGACGACAAGCTCCGAGAGGAGGTAGTACAAGAGACGGAAAAAAAGACAGATTATGATTTTAGGGCAAAGGATCAAAGAAAAAAAGAACTTTTCAAAGAACTGGACAATCTCCTAATTGAGGCATATACCACAACATCGGTTCTAATTGATGAGAATAGACTGGTAACTGGCGAGGAAGGCTGTGTTTGCACAGTAGATTTGGATTTTCTGAAAAACAAAACCAAAGAGGCAATTTTTGATCCAAAGAGAATCTCAGATAACACAAAACAAGAAATCATCAAAACTTTGGATGATGTCATAAAATCTCTAAGCAATTGAGAAATTTTATATCACAGACACGCCAATCAAAACAAAAAGCCAAAGGAACAATGAACTAAATTACTCTAGTTCAAGGGGAGAACGTTCCTTTGACTAACTATGTACGATCATCGTTAATATATTTAAGATCTATGTGCAATTTTGTGCCTAGTTCACCATAGATGATTTTTGCAATTAGTCAAGAAAGTGCACACGAAATTAAATATACCAAGGAGCAGGCGAGCTAGTCTAATGATTCCTCGATACGACGACATTGTAAAGATTAGAAATTCTTATGGAAACATAATTCGAAAGACACCTCTGTATTATTCTGAGACATTTAGCAAAATGTCCGGCTCTAAGGTGTATCTAAAGGCAGAGTTTGCGCAAAAAACTGGCTCGTTTAAGCTTCGGGGGGCATATGCAAAGATAAGATCACTATCACCTGAGGAAAAAAAGCACGGAGTGATTGCAGCATCTGCAGGAAACCATGCACAGGGAGTAGCATATGCATCAAAGCTAGAAAAAATTCCTTGTACCATAGTAATGCCACTTACCGCATCACCTGCTAAAGTAGCTGCCACCAGAGGATATGGTGCCAATGTAATCTTGGATGGGATAAACTATGATGAGTCATGGGCAAAGGCTCAGCAGATATCAAAAAAGACAGGTGCCAAAATAATTCACGCGTTTGATGATCCACATATCATAGCTGCAAATGGCGCAATAGGGCTAGAGATATTAGAAGACCTGCCAGATGTTGATGAGATCTACGTTCCAATAGGGGGTGGTGGATTAGCTGCTGGAATCTGTGTTGCCGTGAAGAGTAAAAGACCAAACATCAAAGTTATTGGCGTAGAGTCAAAGGCATTTCCTGCAATGAAGGACTCTATCAAAGCAAAAAGACTCCAAGCAGTAAAGGGTGGTCGAACAATAGCTGATGGAATCGCAGTCAAGATGCCAGGAAAAAATACATTCAGAATAATCAATGATATGATTGACGATATCGTAACAGTGGATGATACCCAAATAGTAAAAGCAATGTTTTTGCTAATGGAGCGTGCAAAGACGGTAGTAGAGCCGGCAGGCGCCGTAGCGTTGGCATATTTGCTAAATTCCAGACAGGCGCCAAACAAAAAAGTCGTACCAATTTTGGGTGGTGGAAACGTCGACATGTATCTGCTAGGCCAAATTGTATCAAAGGGACTGGCAGCCATGAGTAGAATGGTCAAGATCTTTATCCTGCTCAAGGACAAGCCAGGTGCACTAAAGGAGGTAGTAGACGAGATTGCCTCACTATCAGTAAACATTGTTGAGGTGGTCCATGACAGGTTGAGCTCGGAAATCGATGCAGGTACTGCGGGAGTCACACTAAGTCTTGAGATGGAAGGACGTGAGCATGCACAGAAACTGATTGCTCATCTAAAATCAAGGAACATTCAATTCAAGATACTTACTTGAATTTTTTTTGAACAAATTTACTCAGTCCGTTCTTTTTTAGATCATCTGACTCTGCCAGTACTGATTGGTGTTGTTTTTCTTTGAATCTTTTCAGTTTTGATTTTAGTTCTGTGAATTCAGCTGCCAGAATCTTTGCAGCATATAGTCCTGCGTTTGCTGCCTTGTTGACACCAACAGTTGCAACAGGTGAGCCATTTGGCATCTCTACTATTGATAGTAATGAGTCCATTCCTCCAAATGCAGAAAACTTGAATTCTGATTTTTTATCGGACTTGTCATTGTATACCATGATTGGAACTCCAATCACTGGGATTATGGTGTGAGATGCAATCATCCCAGGCAGATGGGCTGACCCCCCAGCTCCTGCAATTATCACTCGGAATTGGTTTTTTTCTGCATGCTTTGCATATTCTTCTAGTCTGGTAGGGGTGCGATGAGCGGATACTATTTGATCCTCATGAATAATACCAAAATCATCCAAAATTTTTGCGGCATTGTGCATTATCTTGCTATCAGAGCTAGAACCCATGATTATACCAACAAGTGGCTTTTTTGGCAACATTATTTGTGAAAACAAGTGCGCTGCTTTTAACAATATTGATTCGACGTAACTATTTTTAGTAGAACCACAACTTGATGAAATGATGGGGCAGATTCTTGGAATCATTGGTGGGGGTCAGCTTGGCATGATGCTAACCGAAGCAGCAAAAAAGATGTCAGAACATATCTCAGATGTCATAGTCTTGGATCCGACCCCAAATTGCTCTGCAGTTCAGGTAGGAGCAAAGCAGATCACAGCGGACTTTAAGGATGAAAGGGCGATTTTGGAGCTTGCATCAAAGGTCGACATTCTCACATATGAGATAGAATCTGGTAACAGTGAGGTCCTAAAAAGTGCCGAATCAAAAACAACAATCAATCCATCTCCTGAAACCCTTAGAATAATTCAGGACAAGTTTTTGCAAAAAACATTTCTTGCTAAAAACAATATTCCCGTAACAGATTTTGTTGAAATAAAATCCCTCAATGATCTTAAAGAAAAGATAAACCAGTTTGGCTATCCTGCACTCCTCAAGGCAAGACGAGATGCATATGATGGTAGGGGGAACTACAAAATAAGATCGCCAGATGAACTAGAAACAGCACACAATACATTTGCAGGAAAATCAATGATGCTGGAAAAGTTTGTCGATTTCAAAATGGAAGTATCAGTAATTGCGGCTCGTAACACCAAAGGACAGATTGCAACCTATCCAGTGGTAGAAAACATTCATGAGAATAACATATTAAAAATAACAATAGCTCCCGCCCGCGTATCAGAAGATATAGCAAAACAGGCAGAAAAAATAGCTCACAAGACCATGGACGTGTTGCATGGTGCAGGAGTGTTTGGAATAGAAATGTTTGTCACAAGGAATGATCATGTAATCATAAACGAGATTGCACCACGTGTGCACAATTCTGGTCATCACACCCTACAATCCAGCAAAACATCCCAGTTTGAGCAACACCTTCGAGCAATACTTGGATTGGATCTCGGAAACACGAAATTAGTTCATCCAACAATAATGTACAACATTTTGGGAACAGACGAGTTTTCCGGCAAATACAAAATCTCTGATCATAAAATAGAAAATCTATACTTGAAAATGTACGGCAAAGAGGAATCAAAACCACAAAGAAAGCTTGGACACTTTAATCTCGTTGACGAATCAGATACACTCGGAGTGGATGGATTGCTAAAATCGTTGAACTCGATAAAGAACCAAATAAAATTAATTAAAGCATAAGATGTGAATGCACGAAGTTTGACTAGTCCCTCTAAACAATGCGGCTCAAACTAATATACCAGAATCACCATACAACCCCATCGGGATGCAGGCAAGGGACGAGCTAATTACAATGCTAAAGCATTTTGATTTGGATGATATCGACGCAAATTTGTACGTCGGGTTATTGCAAATTGGGCCACTTTCTGTTGGAAACCTGGCCGCAAAACTGGACATCGAACGAGGAAAGGCATATCGTTCATTGGAAAAATTACGTAGCCTTGGCCTAATCACCACAACCATGACAAACCCGATCATCTGCAAACCAGTTGAGCCACAAGAAGGCTTAACAAACATCATACAAAGAAAGGAAAACGAGTTCATCACAATGCAAAAGCTGGCAGCAAAGCTATCAGATGATCTCAGAGATGTCACCAGAAAACACCAGCCGATGGAAGCTGCAACTGTATCAGTAGTACAGGGGCGACACAACATCTATTCCAGGATTGGAAAACTATTCTCAGAGTCAGAATCCGTTGTTTACATGATCACTACGGGAAAAGACTTGATTCGAATGTATCACACATCTATTCCAGAAAAGATAAGAATCTGCAAGGCAAATGGTGGACAAATCAGAATTGTGACTGATGCCGATGAGCCAGATACATTATCCCTAGTCAACAAGCTTGGTGCATCAGAGATAAGAATCGGCAAACTACCATCCAAATCTCGAATGATAGTAGAGGAGGGAAAACATCTCATCATGTCAGGAGGGATTAACGAGTCCATGGACATGAATGATGATGGAGATTCCGTATTAGACAGCAATTCTATCGAAATGGTTGAGAACATGTATAGTCTTTGTGAGCATTTGTGGAAAAAATCCAAATCTGCAGAGCCGATGAAAAAATTAGCAAAATAATTTTTACAAAGTTCAATGTTTAGGCAAAAAATGCAAGCTTGGCATTAAATAAATTCAAAAAGAAATCACAAAATGATGTTGGATCTAGCCTCACTTGATGGAATAAGAGTAGTATTGGCACTAGCTATGCTAGGCATCGCATGTGCATCCGATGTGAAAAAGCGTGAAATTAATGACATCATCTGGATTATCTTTGGGGCAATTGCCGCATGTTTGATTCCATTTAGTGGCGACATTACAGAAGAGCTGCTCAAAATAGGCATAGCCATGATTGTGGCTCCAATTGTCATCATAATATGGCGATTTGGGTTATTTGGCGGAGCTGATGCATTTGCATTAATCGTACTAGCAGCCTTGACACCAAACTTTTCTCTAGCCCACGGTACGATAACGCCATTTACTGCTCTGACAAATGCCGTATTACTATCAATCATACCAATGCTAGTCAACGTAATTAGGAATTCGATTCTGCTTGCCAGAAAACAAGACATCTTTGAGGGGTTTAATGAAACAAAAAAGAAGAAAATAATTGCAATGTTCGTAGGATACAGAGCTGCAAACCCCAAATTTGGATTCTCAATTGAGCAAAAACAAGGAAAATACAAAAAGCTAAACCTATCACTGCAGCACGCAGAGTATGCAGAGTTTTGCACCAAAAAAGACACTTGGATAACACCTGGCATTCCGTACATGCTGTTTATTACGGCAGGCTTTGTCTTGCAGTTAGTCTATGGCGATGTAATATTTAGTGCATTTAATGCATTTTTGCACGCATAATGCCAAAATAAAAAATTTGTTTGTTTGATAATTACAAACACAAGGTAATACCGATTACTGAAAAAGATCACTCACATAGGACATGGCACAGACTAGTGATTTTGAAAAATTTGGAGGACTGACAGGAAAAACTCTAGATGATCTTGGGCATGCAAAGCACGAATTAGAAGAGCGTGAGGTCCAAATACGTGATCTTGCAATGCAATCAAGCGCAAGATTCAATGAACTAATGAATGTAAATTCCGAGCTAAAGGGAAAAATAGAATTTCTGCAGGATCTAGCAACAAATCTCAGTGTTAGAAACGAGGAGTTAGAGCGGAAAAACAGAGACCTTGAAATCCAAAAGGCAGAAAATACCAAATTAGAATCAGACCTAAGACGAAATCTGGAAAAAGTGGTCCTAAAAGAAAAGGAAATCGAGCTACAGCGTGATCATTTGGAGAGACAGGTAAATGAAAAGACGGGTGAGCTGATCAAGTCACAAAAGCTGGCAATAATTGGAGAGTTGGCATCAAGAATGGCACATGATCTTAGAAACCCATTATCTACTATCAAAAATGTTGTGGAACTAATGGAAAACAAGCAAAAACTTCGAATCGAAGAAAAAATTATTTACTATGGAAAATTACATCGCGCAATAGACAGAATATCTCACCAAGTGGATGACGTATTAGAATATGGCAAGGCAAGCCAGTTAAACTTGCAGTCTGCAAACATTACAAACATCATCAGACAGATCATATCGGATAGCAACATACCAAAAGACGTCAAGATAAACGTCGACAATGTAGACCTTAGAATGAATGTCGATGTCAGAAAGATAGAGGCAGTAATCACCAATTTGATAATCAATGCAACACAGGCAATGGATGGTAAAGGAACCATCAATGTGAGGCTTTTGGATAATGGCTCTAACGCAATATTTGCGGTTGAAGATTCTGGTTCTGGAATAAATCCTCAGGATTTGCCAAAAATATTTGAACCATTATTTACTACAAAGCAGACTGGAACAGGACTTGGCTTGTCAATTTGCAAAAAGATAATCGAGCAACACGGCGGAAACATTACCGCAAAAAACAATCCAACCACATTCATAGTTCGACTGCCAAAGAATTTTAGCGTTCAAACATGAGAATTTAGGCAGAAATTACATGTGCCGCTGGTGTTTACCAGTATAGCAAATCTATCCTTGCTAAATGTGACATGGAATGATTTGAGCTTGCTTTTATAGAGAAAGTTCTTTTTACCATTTTCCGCAATGTGTCCAGATATTCGAATCAGGTTTTCTTCCAACAAATGGTGGATTTTACGATATACCGTAGTCAGTGGAATCTTTGTTTCCCCACTTATTTGCAGGGCGGACTTGGGAGTCTCCATCATGGTAGACAAAATAATTCGAGTGTAGTTGTCTGAGAATACTTCTAGTGCCTTTTGCTTTTGCTCGTCCTGATCTATTACTATTTCACGCAATCCGTCAGTTGACACTTACAGTCATCATACCATACAACAAAATTACTATTAAACATACACCCAGATCACATCAGTACAATTTATTAATTAATTAAAATGGCCCAACAAACATGGCACTAAAAATCGCCCTAGTCATCACAGCAATCTCAATAGCATTGCTTGCGATTTACGGAGCAGATGCTGCAGTGAGCCAAGGAGCGGACCAAGGATTTTTGCCACTTGATCACAAAATTCGTGGTATGGGATTGGGCGGTCCTGCGATGATTTTGCCAATAATTGCGTTTTTCATTTCACGAAAACACTCATCAAAACCACTAGGTGTGATGCTTTTGGTAACAGGTGCAATGATCATAGTAGGAGGCGCGGCATTTTTGTCAATGCCACCATCTGAGCAGCCAAGAAACGCAATGGCCGAAGCTGGGCCATTGTTTGTAGTCGGAGCATTCCAAATAGCACTAGGTGCACTAAAGATTAGAAAATGAATACATGCATCAAGTGCAACAAAGAAACTACAAAAACATACGACTGCACCCATACAAACGATGAACAATATTGCGTAGAGTGTTATACTGAGCTGCACTATTACCTAACAGAACAATGAATGAACTCCAAGTACTAATCCAGTGGGTAAGCTCCCTAGTATCAGAATATCTCTATTTGGGAATCTTTGTAGCGGCCATAATAGAAACAGTGTTTCCACCAATACCCACTGCCGCAATCTTTCCATTTGCAGGTTATTTTGCATCACAAAGCGGCATGAGTCTGCTTGAGGTGCTAGGACTTGGCATGGCTGGGGGAATTGGTGCAACAATTGGCTCGACTGTGATTTACTTAATCTGCATCAAGCTTGGACGAGTTGCCATGTTGCGCTATCTCAGATATGTCAAAATCTCAGAGCAAAAGCTAGTAAAAATAGAAAAATGGTTTGAAAAGCACGGAGACAAGGCAGTCTTTTTGGGAAGAATGGTGCCTGTTCTAAGAGAAATGATCTCAATCCCTGCAGGGCTACTTGGAATGAAGCCGCTCAAGTTTGTAGTTTACACATTTTGTGGCTCATGTGTTTGGAGCATAGCACTCACACTTGTCGGCTATTATTTTGGACAGGTAACGCTTGGAATAATCTAAGACCAGACATAGATTTTAAAGCCCAAAACCAAATCAAAGAATCATTGCAAGCAATTATTCTAGCAGGAGGCCTTGGCAGTAGACTAAAACCAATCACAGACTATGTCCCAAAACCACTAATCCCAATTAACAACATTCCTCTAATCGAATACCAAATAAAACAATTAAAAAAATTTAGAGTAAACCAGTTTGTGATTTGTACCGGTTACAAGACTGACCAAATTCAAAATTATCTAGAACACAAAAAAAACTTTGACTCCAAAATACTATACTCAATAGAAAAGACACCTCTTGGAACAGGCGGCGCAATAAAAAAGGCTGCAAAACTGATCAAAGACAAGTCATTCTTGGTGCTAAACGGCGATATCATTAGTACGATTGATGTTCAAAAATTATACCCGCACAAAAATTCTATCGCACTAGTTGAGCTGAGAACCAAGTTTGGCACAGTAGAGTTGGATGACTCCATGATAACCAGATTCCAAGAAAAAAAGCCATTGACCAACATATGGATGAATTCCGGGATTTATCACCTCAGTAAAGACATCATACCACACTTGCCATCAAAGGGCGCAATCGAGGATACTACATTCCGCAAATTCGCAAAAGAAGGTAAGCTAGTAGGAATTAGATTCAAAAATGCATTTTGGCATTCGATCGACTCCCACAAGGATCTGGATGACTGCTCCAAGGCACTAAAAGGCAAAAAGTTGTGATCACATAATGAAATTATCGTACAGTCTTGGTTCGCTTTTATCAGTAAACGAGGTACTACAGTGTGCAGGAAAAACAGCAAAAGCAAAGCCAGACACAGTGTGGATTCCAGAGACATGGGGCATGGAAAACTTTGCAATGCTCAGCGCCATATCATCAAGAACCAAATCAAAGATTGGCTCATCAATTATCAACATTTACTCGCGCAGTCCATCATTGATTGCAATGGGTGCTGCGACCATAGACAGCATATCTAACCAGAGACTGATTCTAGGACTTGGAACAAGCAGTGTACCAATCATCCAGGGGCTACACGGATACGCATTTGAGAGACCACTACAGCGAATGAAGGAAACAGTGGAGATAGTTAGATTGGCACTGTCTGGAAAGAAAATAGACTATTCAGGGCAGATATTTTCCCTCAAGGGATTCACATTATTAATCAAACCCCCACGCCCAGCCATTCCAATTTACATTGCGGCAATAAACCAGAAAATGACTGAGCTAACCTGGAGAATTGCAGATGGAGTCATATTTTATCTGAGGCCAATCTCTGAGATGAAAAGCACCATATCAAAGATGCAGAAAAAAAGAACAATCGATGTTGCGTGTCAGCTGATCAGTAGCGTATCAGAGAACGGAGAGCAAGCAAAGGAGCGAGTCCGCAAGACATTGGCATTTTACATCTCTGTTGGGGAAATATATCGCAAATTTTTGGCAGAAAACGGATTCAAAAAAGAAACGGACAACATTTATGGAGAATACCAAAAATCAGGATTCAAATCAAATCACGAGCTGGTATCAGACCACATGTTAGAATCTCTAACCATATCAGGCACCCCACAAGAATGCAAAAAACAATTAAAAAAATTCTACAATGCCGGAATCACGCATCCAATAATGCAGTTCAACCCAATTGATGATGTAGGAAAGTCATTTGATCTATTCACAAAAACATTCAGTGATGTATGATGAGAGTAGCAGTTGCTGGATATTCCACGACCAAGTTTTCATTGGATCATTCCCCAATTGAGAACCTGTTGTTTTCAGCAACAAAGCAGATATTCCAAAACACAAAAAACATATCACAAAAAGACATTGATGCAGTCTTGGTATCAACCAATGACACTAAAAGATATCTTGCACCTATAGTGTCCGAGCTTGCAGGGATTACGCCAAAAATCTCACACAGCATAGAGAGCATGTGCAACTCCGGAACAAATGCGATTGTGTCTGGATTTTCCTACATTTCGTCTGGAATGGCAGATGTTGTACTGGTAGTAGGCGCCGAGCAAGCAGAAAATCCAGGACAAGTTCTAGATTGGGATGCATCGCGCGGTGAGTTTCAGCACCCAATATTTTGGGGAACAATGTTTACCAAGGCACACAAAAGAAAGCACCGAACCACGGATGAAGACTTGGCATATGTTTCTGCGCTAAACCACAAAAATGCCCAAGACAATCCAGTATCGTATAATTCAAAAAAATACACCATAGAAGATGTGATGAACTCTAAAAAACTGACAGATGATCTAAGAGTGCTTGATTGCTCACGCTCTTGTTATGGAAGCTCGGCAGTGTTACTAGCATCGGAAAAAGTGGCAAAAAAATACACCGACACACCAGTATGGATTGAGGGAATCGGCCAAAAGACGACATCGGCTAGTTTTACAAAAAATGACCTCACCAGATTGGATTCCACAAGTGATGCTGCATCACAGGCATATTCCATGGCAAAGATTACGCCTGATCAAATAGATGTAGCAGAGATTCATGATGCATTTTCCGTTTGCGAATTAATGATACTGGAGGACTTGGAAATCACACAAAAAGGGCAGGCAGCAAAGATGGTCCGCGAATCATACCAGACAAACAATAAGAAAATCAATCCGAGGGGAGGCTTGATTGGGTCTGGCCATCCACTTGGTGCAACAGGACTGGCACAAATATCAGAGATTGCATCGCAGTTAACAGGAAACAGCTCAAAAAGACAAGTAGAAAACGCCAGAATAGGCCTAATCCAGAACATGTCAGCAGCTGCCACATCATCCACAGTACTGGTAATGAGACAATGAGTTTTGAATCAGAGCTAAAAAAGGGAAGATTCGCCGTAGGCCAATGTACAAAATGTAACAGGGTGAGCTGGCCACCAAGTGAGTCATGCAATAATTGTTTTGGCGAGATGGTCCAAAGACCAGTAAAAGAACCCGGAACCATAATAGAATGCTCTGCAATAGATGGTAAGGCATTTGCGATGGCAGAATTTGAGGGCGTGATCAGAATTCTTGGCTCCATTCCAGAGAAAAACCTAGAACCAGGACATAAAGTCAAAATCACCAGATGTGGCTTTGATCAGACCCCAAAATTCACGTTTGCTCTGATATAGTCACATTTGCAAGACCAAATGCTTGATAATACAATAACCTCGTCTTTGAATATCTAATCTAACTAAGAGAGACTGTTGTCAAATATCGTAAAACTAAAGGTGTCAATACCAAAGAAAAAGGATAATGTCAAGATAGCAAGGACCAGACGCCAGCGGGGATATCACTGGGAGGATACTCTGGTAAAAAGATTCAACGCACTGGATGGCTGGAAAGGCTTTCGGTTAGGCTCGCCAAGTGTCGCATTGCCCGATATTTTGGCAGTAAGCACAAAGAACAGTACCATTTTTACAATCGAGGCAAAATCAGGCACCACAAACTCACTTGTGGTGCCATATGATCAGATAATTCGATGTCTCAAGTGGGTGGACAATTTTGAGCTGTATCAAACAAGAGAGGTCATTTTTGCATTCAAGTTTCTATCAAAGAAAAGGATTGGTCTGGGAGAATATGAGAAAAGGGAGCTGCGAGAATACTACAAAATCTGGGACAGGACAAAGCAGATTACAGATTTTGCCTGCAACTATGATGGAACAACTCACTCCATAATAGAGGCAAAGCGCCAAAGACTAGATCTTAGAGACTACACCATGCCGTTTGTGAGCAAAAATATCAAAACCATGCAAGAATTCTAGTGGCAAAACCTGGAATTTAGAATAACTCTTTAATTATGGAATCACTATTGTACCATCATGAGCTTTGAGGAGTTTGTGGACGAGCGAGTGCTTGTAAGCCATAATGTGTTTGGTGATAAGGAAATGAAAATAAAGATACTAGAAGTATCTGATGAGCACCCACCAGTACAATGGAAGTTTGGAAACAGAGTCAAGGTAAACAAGATCCTAGTTACCATAAAGCACCTCAACACACAACAAGTCGAGGAAGGCGAGTTTGATATTGATTCAATTGAAAAAGAGCTCAGAGAGAGAAGCCATTACACATCTACCAATCGATGGGTATCAGTCAATGACATCAAAAATGGCTATGTGGTAAATTCAAAACACGTGAATTTGATTTCAGATGCCGCAGCTCTGGAATATATCGCATTTTGAGTTAGTAACAGATTTTTTGTATGATTAATTAGAACAATTTAAGAATCTACTAAAGATAATTCAATGATCTCCAAACTACTATATCGAATCAATCTTGGATTGGTGTTATTTTTAGGGATTGGTTGGTTTTTGTTTTACTGGTTTACACTGACCGAAGACATTACCAAAATGCCGCGTGCAATGACTCTGAATTATGTCATCTTCGGATTGAATGTTTTGTTTGTAACCAGTCTTGTCTTGTTGCCCATTTCCTATAGGAGAAGAAAATGAAAAAGCCCAAGTCACAAAGAACTCCACTCGTAACAGTAAACTATAAGAAAGTACTCTAAAATCATCAGATCATGTCATCAAAGGAAATCTCAATCTCAGGCACAGATTACACCATCACACTCACCGACCAGCTGGTAAACCAAGTAAACAACCTAAAATCACTATACAGTGCAGCCTATGAGGATCCAGAAAGCTTTGAGCAGGTAAGCTCAGAAATCTCGGCTGCCATAAACGAGATTGCAGCCCAAGCAGAGCCACCAGTCACAGATGATGACCTGGATGGATTCATCCAAGAGATAATCAAGGTAGTGGACAAAAAGGCAGAAGAGATCAAAGAGGTCCTAGAAGGAAAACCTACGAGTAAGCCAAAAAAAGAAGCAAAACATGCCAAGGCCTCAAAATCAAAAAAATAATATCATTTTAGCAACAAATCAGCAAAAAATATGCAGTTTTAGTTATATTCCACTTTGCATTAATGATTCTCATGCAAACGCATTGCGAATGTGGAATATGTGGGCATTATGAGGAAAGCGAATGCCTCAAAAAAGAATGCAAGTGCTGTATCAATTTCCATGTTCGTTCGGGTACAAAAAAATCCAATTAAAATATTACAACGCCAATTATCCGTGTGACAAAAATCCAGACATTAGATGAGTTTAAAAAAATCAAGAATGTCGAGTTTGGACTGATCGTAGTATGTAATAAAACCAACACCTTGCACCAAAGCAATTGCCAAACCCTAAAGGACGAAGATTTTACAAAATCCGAGTATTATTGGTTTGCCACAATATCTCTGGCAGAGAAATCATTTGATGTTATGGTGTGTGATTCCTGCAAGCCAGAACAATCAATTGTTTTTGTGGCAACTACAGTTTTTTGACCAGTGCCTAGAGCAGCCAAAGATTTTGTGATCAGGACACCCACAAATGACGCATTTTTTGTCCGACATTTTTATTCTCGTATGATGGATTTGATGTGCGCCATTAAATTCTTCTCATCTAGTGAGCCAATTATTGATAATCGTAAATTCTTGAGTCGCATTGGATCATCTGCATACAATTGCGACATCGTGTCCATTTCCCTGAAAAACTCGTTATTTTCCAGATAGGAGTACATTGGTGACAAAATATGCTGATATTCAGATTCCTCCTTGTTTGTCTCTAGCTTTGATACTAGTGCCGAAAACAGTCCGGTTACTTTGGCAATCTCGCGTCGGATTATCTCCAGATCACCCGGTTTGTCCCGCAGATTCTCCAGTAATGTGTATGAGTCATCTACTTGCTTTAGTACGCCCTTGAGGTACTGCTCAAATGTCACCATTTTCTTTTTGTGCTAATACACCATTGAAAAAGCTTAGTCTAGTTTTTGATTCCAAAACATTGACTATTCAAATTTAAACTAGTGATACAGATGAAAACCATATTGAAAGATAATGCTTACCTAAAATGCATAGACCCAAGCTGTGGACTAGAATATCCAATTAATTCAAGAAACATCGAATGCGAGCGAGGCCATTTACTTGATGTAAAATACAAAAACACACCCTCGCCAGAACTAAAGGAATTATTCTCAAACAGACGAAACCCGCAAGGCAACATCTTTAATGAAAGCGGAGTCTGGCGATTCCGAGAGCTGCTAAACTTTTGCCAAATAGAAACTGGAAACAGAGATGAATGCTCCAAGTATTTGGTCTCGCTTGATGGTGCAGAAGGCAGACAGTCCAAGCCATACCAAATGTCAAAAGTAGCAGACTTTATCGGTATGAGCCACGATAATTTATGGCTCCAACCGGAAGGATACAACCCGAGTGGCTCATTCAAAGATAATGGCATGTCCACTGCCGTAACCCATGCAAAGCTGATTGGTGCAAAAAGAATCATCTGTGCATCAACCGGAAATACATCAGCCGCAGCTGCAATGTATGCAGCAAATGAGAGCATGGAGTGTGATGTGTATATTCCGGCAGGCCAGATTGCCCCAGGCAAACTATCACAAGCATATCAGTTTGGAGCGCAAATAGTTCAGGTCCAGGGAAATTTCGATGATGCACTGGCAAAATCACTCGATGATGCAAAGAATCACGACGGCTATACAGTAAATTCGGTTAATCCATTTAGGATAGAGGGCCAAAAAACAATCCCCTATCGTGCAATAGAATATCTAAACTGGAATCCACCAGACTGGATAGTATATCCGGGGGGTGCACTGGGAAACATTTCCAGCTGTGGCAAAGCACTAATGGAGCTATACGAGTGGGGTTGGATTAAAAAAATCCCAAGAATTGCGGTGATAAACTCCGAGGGCGCAAGCACACTGTATGATCTGTATAATGGTGGATTTGAGGGCCAAAAGCTCCGATGGAACAAGGGCAAGCCAGATACGGAGCTAATCAAAAAATACTATTCCCATTTGGACCAAAAAGGAATCAGGCCAAAAACAAAGGCAACTGCAATCCAAATCGGAAGGCCTGCAAACATACTCAAAGGACTGCGAGCACTAGAGTTCACCAATGGTATTGTAGAGAAGGTATCTGATTCCGAGATGCTAGATGGCATGTCAATAGTCGGACTAAACGGATTTGATTGTGAGATGGCATCTGGCGCATCACCTGCAGGAATCAAAAAGCTAGTAGAGCAGGAAATAATAAAAAAAGACGACGTCGTAGTTGGAATCCTAACCGGAAGACAAAAGGATTCCAGTCTGCCAGTTGACTATCATAACAATCCAGCAAATAGATTTGCAAACCCACCGAGGGACTAGTTAGGCACAAACCACACAATATTAGTTTATTAGCTCATTTTTGCAAAAATCATCGATAATTGGCAAGTGGTTCTAAGAAGGCAGTCTATGCTGCATTGTTTGGAAATTTAGGCATAGCAATAACCAAGTTCATTGCGGCAATCATAACTGGGAGTGCCGCCATGTGGGCAGAGGCGTACCACTCTGCATCAGATACATTCAACCAAGTCCTGATCTTATTTGGAATCAAAACGAGCACAAAGGCAGCCAACCACCAACACCAATTCGGGCACGGCAGAGAGTTGTTCTTTTGGTCATTTATTGTGGCTACCATGATTTTTGGAATCTCTGGTATTTTATCACTAGAGCAAGGAGTCTCGTCATTATTGGAGGAAATGCACAGTATCAAGAATTCCCAGATAAGCTATATTGTATTGGCCGTGGCGTTTGGCTTTGAGGGAAACGCACTACGGGTGGCACTAAAGCAGTTTATTCGGGAAATAAGAGAAAAAGGAGACAAGATCAGCTTTTCATCGATGATTATACACTTTAAGGAAAGCAAGGACATTGCACTACTTACAGTAATAGTTGAGGACTGTGCTGCACTACTTGGAATATTGGTTGCAGCAATTGGAATATTCCTATCCGACATAACAGGTAATGCAGTCTATGATGCAATTGCATCATTAATCATTGGTGGAATTCTGATGTTTTTTGCCTTTTTCTTGGCAAAGGAAAACCGAGGACTGCTCATTGGTGAATCAGTCACAAACAGAGAATACAAAAAAATAGTAAAATCAGTCCAAGAGATTCCCGAGGTTAACAAGCTCATCACGATGCGGACAATGCACCTTAGTCCCGAGGACATTTTGGTAGGGATTCAGGTGAACCTGATTGACAATCTTGATACTGACAAAATAGAGACAGTAACAGATGCAATTGAGCAAAAGATAATGGAGATCATTCCAAATACAAACAGAGAGCACATTTTTGTGGAAATAGAGCGAGAGCGGAAAAAATAGTTATTTTTTGGCAAAAAAGGCCTCTAGTGCCTTTTTCTTTTCTTCCATGTGGAACAGGCTTTCTGTGTGAGAGAATGATTCCTCATAGGATTTTTGGAACAGCATTGCCTGCATTAGCATGTGGTTTTCAGGAATGACTATACCCGTTTGGTCATCAGAGTAGACCATCTTTATGGTGTCCCCAATTGTTTCCATCATGTTTGCATGAATGTGGATCATGTTGGTGTCTTTAAAGCTGAACTTCATGGATTCTGCGGCATCACGGATTTGTTTTGTTCCCTTTGCAGTCCATAATGTGGCAACGCCGTGTTCGTCTTTGAACAAGTCCAGAATCTCAGACGGGTTTGGTGTCATATCCTTGAATCTAATGCTCATCATGTGAACATGCATTTGTCGAGTCGGAACCTTGATTGCCTGAATGAATAATGGTGTGTCTTTTCCCATGTAGAATTTCACATCGTCTTGATGGTGCGGGTTTGGGGACCACTCGACGGTATCTGGAACGGACTTGTCAGTTTGCTCCAAGTCAGCCCATCTCCTTACCAGTATGGCATCGAATCTAACCAGTCTTGAGCCATATTTTTCCCGTAATGGTTGTAAAATTCTGCCCATTCCGGTGACATTACAGCTTCCTTGCATTACGTGCTTTTTGCCAAAGGCCTCCTTGTAGTTAACACGAGAATTAAACAGTAAATCCGATACGCGCTCATCCCCAAAGACCGACTCGCCACCCTGATAGATTGCCATTACTCCCTTTGGCTCGTATAGCTGTTTTTTGTTGGCATATCCGATTCCACCGGGGGCTCCATCGATTACCAAGTCACAATTAGAAATGGCATCTTCTATGGTTCCCTTTATTTTGTAATTTTTAAAAGACTCGATTCTTTTTTGCGGCACATAAACGTCAAAGCCGCGAGCGATGGCATCATTTACCTTATCATCTGGCGAGAATTTTCCAACACCGACTACCTTGATTTGAGGATCATCTTTGATGAACTGGGCGATTCTGTTTCCAATGGAGCCATATCCATTGACAAAAACGCGCTTCATAGTTTTTCCCCAGTGCTGGGATTTATTTACATTTCACAAAGATCAGGTGCCAGAGTCGATTTCCGGAGTTGGTTCATCGCCAGTTCTAATCGAATCAAATTTGGCAATTGTATCACCAAGACCATGCTCTATTCTTTGTGCAGTACTTTCGTTGCTTAGCATTGGTGACAAGAGAAAAAACGCCAAAATGACAAGTGAGGATAATGCGGCCACTACTGTAATAGTCCAAAGACTCTCAGATGACACATGGATTGAACCATTTTACTTTGGATTAAGGTGTAGATGTTCGATTTACACAAAACAACTAAATGCGTCTGGTTTTGAGTCGTTTTATTGATTCATGCTCCATCACTAGGCATAGGCGCCGCAATCTCGGCTGCCGTCATAATTGGAGTGTTTTTTGTAATCAATGGCCCACTAACAGACAATTCATTCAAAGTAGAAGACATACAGGATGTTGAAAAGGCCCAAGTACTACAAGAACAGGAACCACAACAGGTGCAAATGTCAGTCTTCTCAGACAACGCGTCACCGATTTTGGGTGATCCAAACGCACCAATCACAATCATAGAGTTTGGCGATTACCAGTGTTTTTACTGCAACAAGTTCTTCCATGATACCGAAAACCAGATTCATGAGAACTATATCAAAACAGGCAAGGCCAAGATGATATTCAAAGACTTTACCATAATCGGCCAAGATTCTGTCGTTGCAGCCCATGCGGCCCATTGCGCAGACGAGCAGGGCAAGTTCTGGGAATATCATGATACATTATACAACAACTGGAATGGTGAGAACAACGGATGGGCATCCGCAGAAAACCAGTTCAAGTTTGCACAGCAATTAGGATTAGACAATGCCCAATTCACAGAATGTATGACCAGTGAAAAATACAAGCCAAAGATTCAGGCAAGCTCAGAGGATGCAAAGACACTAGGATTAACTGGAACTCCGGCATTCTTTGTGATAGGTCCAAATAACAAAATAGTCAAGGTCCCAGGCGCTCAGCCATACGATGTGTTTGTTAGCATATTGGATTCGGATGAGATCAAATTACAATAAACATGGAATTTAGCTGCGTAAAGGACTGCTCGCAGTGTTGTATCGAGCGTGAATATTACCCATCAAAAAAATACGGCAAAATCGGCGTTCTGATTTTACCAGACGAAAAGCCAAGAATAGAATCACTAGCAAAAAAATACGGAATTGAAATCAGCATCATACCCAGAATAGGAACATCCAATGATTTGGCAGAACACAAAACCATTCTCGCATACCAAATGATGGGAAGGGATCAAAACGGCAACACATGTCCATTTTTGGAGACCGAATCCGAATCACGATCACCACACGGCGGATTCACATGTAAGATATACAATCAAAGGCCGCTTGCATGCAGGGCATATCCGCTAATTGAGACCAATCCAATCACATTGGACCAAAAATGCAAGTTTTGCCAGACATGTAGTACGGCAGACTCTAATCTAAATTCAGAAATAGAGTCACTAATTCAGATAAAAAACCAAATGAGCCAGCCACACGCCATACTATGGCGATATGCCACAGGCACAGGCAACAAAGAGGACGAATCAACAATCCAAAAAGGCTGGATAAGACAATAACGCAAGATCGGACCAGAATCTCACCAATCACTAAAAAATTTGTGTTGATCTGTCCTAAAATGTACGATTTCTATAAATTCACACCCCACAACATTATAGTGGAATAGATTTAGCTGACAACCCTTATATTCAAAAATCCGAAGGGTAGCTCATGGCAGCAGGTATTGATGATATTGCCATTTACATTCCACGGCTGTTTGTAGATTCGACTGATTTTGCCACAGCCAGAGGCGTAGACCCAGTCAAGCTAAAGCAGGGCTTGGGCATATCGCGCATGGCAATAGTGGATTCCAACCAAGACCCGGCATGCTTGGCAGCAAACGCCTGTCTAAAGATTATGCAGCGCAACAAGATAGCCCCAAGCGATATTGGACGCCTGTATGTAGCAACCGAATCATCATTGGATGAATCCAAGGCGCTAAACTCGTACGTCATAGGCATGCTAGAGCAGGTCTACGGGGATGACTCTTTTGAGCACTGTGGGGGAATAGAGTGCAAGTTTGCATGTGTTTCCGGCTCTTATGCGTTATATGATAATGCTAATTGGATCAGAGCAGGGGAGGCAGAAGGCAAGCATGCAATAGTTGTAGTATCTGACATTGCAAAATACGACATGGGTTCGTCTGGCGAGTACACCCAAGGCGCAGGCGCAATTGCAATGCTACTAAACGACAACCCAAGATTACTACAGTTTGATTCCAAGGTTACATCGACTTCGATTAAAAACGAGTATGATTTCTATAGGCCGTTTGGAAAAGAGACTCCAATAGTTCACGGCCAGTATTCCAATTTGCTGTATTTGATCCAAGTCAAAAAGGCCTTTGAGGCATACAAGAAAAAGGCACTAGAGACTGGAATCGTAAAGATGAAGGAAGGAGAAACCATTTTAGATCATATCGATTATCTGTGCATGCATTTGCCATATTCAAACATGGGCAAAAAGGCACTATCATATTTGCTCAGACGTGAATGGAGAAGCCTCCCAAGATGGAAAAGAATCGTAGAGCAGACAGGTATGGAGGAGCCAGTGCCAAAGGATCCAAGAGGTACTATCGAATCCATTCTGGCAGATGAAGAGTACATGGGCAATGACCACCAGTTCAACAAGTTATTCACAAAGACAAAAGAATATCAGGCATTTTACGAGGACAAGCTTGCTAGCTCACTAATTGCATCATCAATGATTGGCAATCTTTACACGGCATCACTATACCTTGGATTTAGAAGCTGCTTAGAATTTGAATTCCAAAAAGGAGTCGAGCTGGAAGGAAAACGATTTGGGTTTGGCTCTTACGGCAGTGGCAGTAGTGCAATGGTCTTCTCAGGTGTTGTCCAGCCATCATACAAGGAAATCGTCACGAACATGAATCTGGAGGCAGAGATAGGCGAGCGAGTGAAACTATCACTCAAAGACTATGAGGAGATTCATGAAAACAAGCGCACCCCAACTGAGAGCATGCTAAACGGCAAAAACGAGTTTGTCCTAGTAAGTGTGGAGAAAGCCCCTGAAAGTCGTGGCGAGCGCAAATACGCATTTTGTCAATAATCCCAAATGGACGAGCCATCTCCAATCAAGGACAGATTATACCAAACCATTGAAACAATTTCAGAATCCAAGATAACCCAGGAAATTGCCCAAAACAACACCATTTCTATAATAAAACAGATCATCTCGGAATCAAATCTAGATACGCTGCCTGGAAATCATATCGAAACCTACGAGACATTTGCAGAGTCTCTGATGCATTATCTTCTCACAAATGCACTGATTCCCAGTCAGAGAAAAATTACAATAAACCAAATTGACATCGACATAGTCATTCCAGACATCAGAACATTAGGCTTGGCAAAAAAAGACGCAATTATTTTGTTTTTCCCAAAAACAGATGACCTCACCAAAATACAAGCAAGACTGCAAAAACTAGACACCATACAACCAATCAAAGAAAACATTTGGCTGATTCAAAAATCAGGTCTCGGCTTGCCATACAGAACATACGAGATTGATGGTGAGTGCAGTTTTGCAAACATCATAAACGACATCAAATCAGAAACATCATCAAAAATACAATCAAAATTCAAAATATTCAGAGTCTAGAGAAAACATCAAGGAATCCATTATTTTTTAGAATGGTTGTAATGTCTTCAACATTATCCAGATTTGGAATTTTTGATATTACATCAACTCCACTTAATGATGTCAGATCCTGTCCAAGTTCATCCAAATCATAACCATTTTTATCAGTCTGGTTTACTATCAGACCTGGAATGCGAATTCCATGCTTTTTGCACGCATCTACAGTAAGTGTGGTGTGATTTATGGTTCCAATTTTTGAGCCAGTCACAACCATAGCATCAAGATTTAGGTCTTTGATCAGATCAATGACAAAGTAATCCTTCAGAATTGGAGTCATTATGCCTCCAATTCCTTCCACCAGCATCACGTCATGAATAGAACGTAATTTATCAAAACTAGATAAAACCAAATCAAGGTCTATTTGTCGTCCAAGCTTTTTTGCCGCCGAATATGGAGATGCAGGAATTGCAAAAAAATATGGATTCACCAACGATTCAGGATCAGAAACGCCCGAGGATCTCACCAACATGGAGACATCCTCTGATTGAAATCCGTTTTTTTGCGGAATGCCAGTAGCAAACGGCTTCATCACGCCAACAGCAATCCCGGAAACACGCAAAAGACTTGCCAGGCCGCATGTAAATGCAGTCTTGCCAATTCCAGTGTCTGTTCCAGTCACAAAAAACGACTTCATATGGTCTGACTCACAAATTACAGGATTAATCCTTTTACCGCTTGATTATTAAAATGAAAATCCACCCAACGATGCAATGAGGAATAGTTCCATATGGCACCCATACACGCAAATGTCAGAATGGGATTCATTCCCAGACATAGTCAGGGGTGATGGATTCTGGCTTGTAGATTCCAGGGGAAACAGATACCTGGACGGAGTCGCAAGCATGTGGTGCAATGTCTGGGGACATTCCAAGCGTGAGATCATAACCACCATAAACTCGCAATCAAAAAAGATCATTCATTCTTCACTGTTTAATTTAACAAACAATCAGGCAGAAACACTAGCAAAAAAACTAGTCTCAATATCACCTGGAATGAATCGCGTATTTTACTCTGATAATGGCTCCACTGCAATGGAGATCGCATTCAAGATTGCAATCCAGCATTGGCAAAACATTGGGCAAAAAAACAAGACCATGTTTGCCACATTGCAAAATGGATATCATGGGGATACGTTTGGGACAATGTCGGTAGGGTTTGTTCCCGCATTTTTTGGCAAATTCAAAAAAAATCTCTACAAAACAATACAAATTCCATTTGAGAACAGTTACAAGATTTCAAATCACAAAGAATACCATTCCCAAACATTGGAAAGAATCGAAAACCAACTATCAAAAAACCACAACATTGCAGCATTTGTCATGGAAAGCGGTGCCCAGATTGCTGGCGGTGTCAACATTTACCGGGATAATTTTCAATCGGATATTGGCAAGATCTGCAAAAAGCACGGCGTCTTGTTCATTTTGGATGAGATCGCCACTGGGTTTGGTAGGTTAGGCTCACTAGTAGAATATACCGCCCAAAAAAGCAAACCAGACATTGTATCATACGGAAAGATGCTAACTGCTGGCTATCTTCCAATGGCAGCGACTCTGGTCACAAAAAAGATCTATGACTCGTTTTTGGGCAATTATCACGCCATGAAACACCTATACCACGGACATACATTTACCGGAAATACAATGGCATGCGCCGTGGCAAACCAAAATTTACAGTTATACCAAAAAACAGGGCTGATTTCCAAGGTGAACAAAACTGCAAAGCACCTTGAAAAACGCCTAGAGGAGTTTTGGAATATTAATGCCGTAGGCGACATCAGGCACAAAGGAATGCTTGCAGGCATAGAACTGGTATCAAACAGAACAAAAAAGATACCAATCTCGTTTTCCAAGTCCACAAATAAGATAGTCTTTGATGAGGCAAAAAAACACAAGATCTATCTGAGAACACTGGGAAACATTGTGATGCTTGTGCCCCCTCTTGCAATATCGCAAAAGGAGCTTGATTTTTTGATGGATGGTACAATCAAAACCATCAAAAACATAACCAAATAATTGTAAACCACACCGCAATTACTGGTTAACATTTGAAATCTTAATTAATAGAAAACAGAGAGCCAAAATGTTGGATTCCCAAATAATAATGGAATATCAAAATAAAGTTCTTGCTGGGGAAAGACTCGGAGAGAATGAGCTTAGAGTACTCATTAACATTTCAGATTTAAGAACACTATCCGACGCTGCAAACAAAATTACACGCAAGTTTCAGGGAAACAAGGTGGACGTTGAGCAGCTTGCAAACATCAAAAAAAACTATTGCAGTGAAGATTGTGTGTTTTGTGGTCAGTCCGCCTTTTTCAATACAGGGATTGACAGCTACCAATTATTGCCAGCAGAAGAGATTCTCAAAATGGCAAAAAAAGCCAAAGACGAGGGAGCAGAATCATATTGCCTAGTGGCAGCCTGGCGAGAGCCATCAGAGGCAGACTTTCTCAAGGTGTGTAATATCATATCCCAAATCAGAGACAAAGTTGGAATATCAATAGAGTGCAGTCTTGGGTTTCTTACCACACCACAGGCAAAAAAACTCAAAGAATTGGGAGTGAAAAGATACAACCATAATTTAGAAACTGCAAGATCAAAGTTCCCACAAATATGCACCACTCATACATACCAAGACAGACTAGATACACTACACATAGCAAGAAGTGCAGGCCTTGAACTGTGCACTGGTGGGATAATAGGGATGGGTGAGACTCGCGAACAAAGATTAGAATTAATCTCAGATTTGGCAAAACTGGAACCAGAAGAAGTCACAATAAACCTCCTAGTGGCAATTCCCGGAACCCCACTTGAGCTTCAAACACCAATTCCATTTGAAGAGATTTTGCGAGTCTTTGCAGTAACCAGATTCGCACTGCCAAAATCAATTATCAAAATATCTGGTGGCAGAGAGGTACACTTGGAGGATTCCGGGGAAGAATTACTGCTTAGCGGTGCAAATGGAATAATCAGTGCCGGCTATCTTACTTTGGGCGGTAATGCAATGAATAAAGACCTAGAAATGATCAAAAAAATCAAACTTGAAACAAACGCTTGAGAGCATCCAAAACAGATTATCAGAGATAAAAAGACAAAATCTCTATCGACGACTAAAGTACGGCAAAATAAACGGTCCATACATCACAATTAATTCAAAAAAGCTGGTAAATTTTTGCTCAAATGACTATCTTGGCTTGTCCAGCACAAAGATCACAGCCTCGCAATCACAGTCAAGCTCAAGACTAGTCTCAGGGAATGATACATCGTTTATGAAATTGGAAAAAAAACTTGCCGAACACAAATCCCAGGAAGCAGCCCTAGTATTTCCAACTGGATATATGGCAAATCTTGGTGCAATACCTGCACTTGTTGATAAAAACACCATAATCTTTAGCGATGAGCTGAATCATGCCAGCATAATTGAGGCATGCAAACTGAGTGGTGCAAAACTCCAAGTGTACAGACACAATGATGTTGATGACTTGGAAAAAAAGATAAAAAAATTCAAGGCCTACAACAAACTCATCATAACTGAAGGAATATTCAGCATGGATGGAGACTATTCCAAACTAAGAGAGATTTCCGAGATATCGCAAAAAACAGATTCCTTTCTGATATTGGATGATGCACATGGTGACTTTACAGTTGGTAAGGATGGTAAAGGCACGCCGAATCATTTTGGAGTAGAAAAAAAAGTTGATGTCTACATCAGCAGCCTGAGCAAGGGGCTTGGCTCTTTTGGTGGATATGCGACAGCATCTAATCCAGTTGTGGATTTGTGCATAAACAAGGCTCGCTCATTTATCTACACATCTGCATTACCATCATTTCTTGTAGAGATGTCTCTGAGTAGAATAAAGCAGAATAGGGCAAAACAACAAAAAAAGCTAGAAAAAAACACATCAATGTTCTCATCAGGCCTAAAACAAATTGGGTATGATATCAAATCTCAGACACACATAATACCAATCATCATAGGCAATGAGAAAAAAACACTAGAGTTTGGCAGATTCATGTATGAGAATAAAGTGTTCGCACAGCCAATAAGGTACCCAACCGTTCCAAAGAATAGCGCACGGCTCCGGGTATCAGTTACTGCATGGTTAGAAAAATCACACATAGAATCGGCTTTGAGTGTGTTTGAGCGAGCTGCTGAAAAATTCAAACTAGTTTGATCATCTACGCACATCAAAGCCCATGAATGCTGGTGAGCCCACATAGAATGCAATTGCAACAATAATTCCAAGTGCAATTCCAATTACGATGAATCGTTTGTTCATGAATCCCAGATTAATCGGTTAGATAAAAAGCAATACAAAAATTGGAAAAAACTTGGAACAATGCTTTAATAAAAAAATCACAGCAAGCAATCATGACAGAGATCAATATCGCAGTTGCGGCAGTTGCAGGCATTGGATCCTTTCTTGCCCCATGCATTTTGCCAGTAATTCCCGCATTTTTGGCATACATATCTGGCACCACCATTACGGATCTTCAGCGAAACAATGGTACTGTGAATCTCCTAACAAACAGATTGAACATTCTGATAAACACAGTATTCTTTGTCTTGGGGTTTTCTATTGTGTTTTCAGTATTTGGAGTAATACTAAACAGCGTACTATCAAGTAATGCCACAAGCCTAACGGCTGGGTTTAACCAAGTGGGCGGAATTATAATAATTGGATTTGGCGCATTCATGATACTATCAAGTAGGATCAACAAACTAAATTTTGAGAAAAAAATCCTGCCAAAAGGCGGAAAGGCAAGCTATCCACTATCGTTTGTTTTTGGACTGGCATTTGCCACAGGGTGGACGCCATGTATTGGCCCTATTCTTGGAAGCATCCTCACACTAGCAGCAACTACGCCAAGCCAAGCATTTTCATTATTGCTTGCATATTCTCTAGGACTTGGAATTCCATTCATTTTGATGGGTTTGTTCTTCTCAAAAATGACCAGATTAATCAGAGCACTGAGTAGACATCTAAAGTATTATTCTGTAATAATGGGTGGATTCATCATATTGCTGGGGGTTTTAGTTTTGACAAACCAGCTTGCAACGATTGCAAGTTTTCCACTCTTGAATGACTTATTGTTGGGTTGATAATATGAGATCAGAGATAAAATCTGCACTAGTTCTGGGAGCAATGATTGCAGGTGTGGTTATCGGAATAGCTGCCTATTTTGCATCATTGGATGCTCAAATTATGGAAAAATCCACCATCACAAACAACATACTCAGTATAGACAAGGGCCAATTCAGAAAGGCGCCAGAATTGCAAGGGATTGCCGGCTATATCAATACAGATTCGAATCTAAAAGAAAAGATCAAGGACAAAGTCGTCCTGTATGATATTTGGACATATAGTTGCATAAATTGTCAGAGAACTCTGCCATACATTACTGCGTGGGATGAGAAATATTCTGATCAGGGTTTGCTCATAATTGGAATCCATTCACCAGAGTTTGAATTTGAAAAAGACATCAAAAACGTAGAATTGGCAGTTGAAAAATTTGGAATAAAATACCCAGTCATACTAGACAATGACAAAAAAACTTGGGATGCCTTTGAGAACAGATACTGGCCAAGAAAATACATTGCAGATGATCAAGGATACATCCGATATGATCATATCGGCGAAGGTGCATATGATGAAACAGAAAAAATAATTCAAGAATTACTACAAGAACGTGCAACAAGACTGGGATTAAACGTTGTAATGACACAATCACTAGTCGACCTTGAGGAACACAAGCACGAATCGAAAACACCGGAACTATATTTCGGATATGACTTTGCATATGGAAGAAGCCAAATTGGAAACCCAGAAGGATTCAGACCTAACCAACAAGTCACATATACTATCCCTGACAAATTACATGAAGATAATTTCTATTTGCAAGGAATTTGGGAAAATCTTGATGATAGAATGATCCTAGTTTCGGAATCAGGAAGAATTGTTTTGCCATATTTTGCAAAAGAGGCAAACATTGTTGCTGCTGGAGCTTCTCAGCTGGAAATATTTGTGGACGGCCAGAAGATCACGCCAGAAAGTGCAGGCGCTGATGTCAACTCAGATGGTACAGTAAACATAGCAGAGTCGACATTGTACAACTTGGTAAGATCAAGTGAATCATCATCACATGTGCTAGAAATTCAGGTAAACCAGCCAGGGTTTGAGATATACACGTTCACCTTTGGCTAAATCTGTCACCACACCTCATTGTTACCGGAGTGACACTAGTCCCGGTTACAAATTTCTTTAAAACTAATTTTTCAAGCAATTACAGAACATGGGATCATTGAGTGACAAGTGGAATGATTTTGGACGATCAGAAAGCCTGTCACAGAGAATCGTAGATAAGGTAAAGCCCGATGTTCCATTAAAAAATAAAATTGATGTAGCACAGAAAAACCTTCAACTCCAAATCGTGAAACTAGATGGAATTTCTCAAAAAATAAAACAAAAAAACGATTACATTTTCAGCAAAATAGTTGCCGCACAGAAATCAAACAACAATCTGCACGCAAAAGCATATGCAACTGAGCTTTTAGAAATTAGAAAAATGCACAACATGGTAAATGGTGCAAAACTTGCACTAGAACAGATTCAGCTTAGACTAAACACAGTATCAGAACTAGGAGATATCGTGGTAACATTGAGCCCATGCATGTCAGTAATCAAAGGACTGGGAAGCTCCCTCTCAGGAATAATGCCAGAGGCAACATCATCAATGCAAAACCTCTCACAAATACTGGGCGATGTATTGACTGGCTCTTCAATGAATTCAGCAGACACTACAGTATCCACATACAGTTCAAACTCTGATACACTTGCAATTTTGGAAGAGGCTCAAGCAGTCATTGAAGGACAGGCAAGAGCAAGCATTCCAGAACCACCGGCAAATGTTTCAAGCGGTGCAGTAAGAAAAGAGACACTCATTTAGATTTCTTTTTGCTTTTTTCAATCAGGATTTTCTTTATTCGAGATATTGTTGGGTAGCTGTAGCCACGCCTTCGATAATTTGAGATCATCATCTTCCAGTTCTTTAATCTCCATTGCGCTTGCTCGTTTGTAACAGAGTGAATTTCTTTTTGGATTATGCTTTTTCTGCCAACCTTTAGTACCCCGGCATCTTTTGCAGACCATCGATTTTTTGCAAATTTCAGCCCAGAGAGAATCTCCACAATTGGCATTTCTCTAAAGCAATCCTCGAGTGTCCTTAGTTCCACATCGGATGGCTTTTTTTGAACGTAAAGTCTTATCTCATCCACAAATATTGCAATGCCTCATTTCTTAATAGAGGCCTGATAAGCTAGTTTTTACAAACTGCCAAGCGCAATCTGAACAATATTGTTCGTTCAATAAACACAAATCACATGATAATACACCTCATCATACAAACAACATATGGTTGAGAAGCATCTGAGAAAAAATGACATCAAGCCAAGCGATGATCCACTAGACCCCAATAACAGAAGGTTATACTTTAAGGAAGAAATCGATAACCGAGATCATTCCGAAAAAGTCAAGGACAAGTTTGCAGAGGCAGGCAACGATACCAGGAATGCAAATCAATACGTAAAATTGGTAAATGCACACCTTCAAGACAGAGTTACACAGTTAGAAAAGATCAAAGCAGATCAGAATAGGTTTTGGGATGAGCTCAACATGTTCAAAGAAGAGCCAAAACAGATCACATCCACACCAAAACCACAGATGAATTCCGAAGTTGAAGAGGCAATGATAGTAAGAGATCTTTCTTCGATAATTAACAAATATGGTATTGAAAAACTCATCAAAGCACTAGACAAGATAACAAATTCATAACAAGATATTCAAGTATCGTTACACCAGATGTGATTTTCGTGTGCATTGGATGAGCACATGAGAATGGAAAGAAAATCTACAAAACCTCAAGGACTTGGCTTCTGAGGCAATAAAACTAGGATTTTTCCACTACGCCCTGCAAGAATGAAACAATGATTCGACACTAGAAATAATTGCAAAAATTGACTCCCAACAATTTGGAGAAATGAATCATATGCGATCTGATTATGAAATCCTGGAATCATTTCTTAGATTGGTTTAATAACCCAGTTTAGGCGTATTTTTATCATGAACAAGACAATGTTTGCTGCAATTCTTTCCATAGGAGTATTACTATTTGGAGTAATTGCAACTACATATCAAATGGTTCCAGATGCTGAAGCAATAAAGGCAAGAGGCACATACCTCAAAGACATTAGCTTTGGCAAGAAACACAGCCCCTCAAAAGTTTGTGGTGACCAGCTATGTGAAAGCCTAGCAGATGCATCCACAGGACTAAGAAAGGGACAAATCAGTAGAGGATTTTCACGATAAACCTCTAACTTTTTACTTTTTAATTAAAAATTGGATTATTGTCCTTTTATCTTCGATAATTCTTGATGTCCATATGTGTCATATGGAGACTTGTAAGTTCTTGCTTTAAAATTCCATTTGAAGTAAGGTTGACCATCACATATCTGGTCGCCACATACACTATTTCCCATCCATTTTGAGATTTTATGTCTCTGTAATTCCTTACCAGATGCTTTTTTTGCTTCTGCCATTTGGCCTGATTCTAGTGCCGTGATTATTGTTACAGACAGTAGAACGCTGATTGCAAATAATGCTGCTAGTTTTAACATGATGTAGATGATTTTTTGTGATTAATTAACCAATCCATTTATTGATATTTCAAAATTCGAATTTAGAAATAAAGAATTTTAGAGTGTTAGTTGTGAGGCCCGCTATTACCAATTCGCTTTACTGTTTTTAGGTGTGTTCCTTCGGTGCAGAGTTGATCACCGCAGACTTTCTTTGACCACTTGCTGAACTTGTGCTTTGGGGATTCCTTTGATGACTTTGCTTCTGCAACATGCTCAGTAGAAAGCGCCATGACCAAGACCGCAGACAGTAATACTGTGATTGCTACTAGTCCCAATACCTTGCTAGCCATGTATTGAATAGTTGATTTGTTCTTAATTAATTGATCTTTTTCTTATCTTTCAGAATTCGAGTTTTGAAATATTTACAATTTGTGCCTAGGGCTTAGCCTTGAGGGCATCACGAATCACTAGTCTGTGATGCGGTAATGTCTTTTTTGGAAGGGTTTTGAAAAATCCAATATCGCTGCTCTGAAAGTCAGTCTTTATCTTACCACCAATAACTTGAACTAAAAACCCATGAGAGACATCATGACGAAATCCATCAAGACTCTCGTAAACACCAACGAGTTTTGTGATTTTGATTTTCAGGTTTAGTTCTTCTTTTGCAGATCTTTTGGCAGCTTCGTGCATTGTTTCGGTTTTGTGAATCATGCTTCCAGGCAGATGCCAATATCCCTTGTATGGATTACGTGTTCGTTTGGTCAAGAGTACGGATTTGCCATCAAGAATTACCAAGTCAACGCAGGCGAATGCAAAGTATTTCCTAAAATTATCATAATCTTTTTTCGGTGCTTTGCGTATTTTGGCCAAGTTTTGGTTCAATACCCCCACTCTTTTTGAGTAAAAGTGGGGCAAATTAATCAATTCCTCATGCCTATACATACCAGAAAATGATGAACTATTGTAATGATTTGAGTTTCAAAGATTTTGTTAATTTTGTTCGTAAATGCTAAACCCCCTCACATCAGAATATGATTTACGAATGGTGTGATTTTTTCAAAACCATCTGTTTTTGACGGGGGTTTAACGTTTGTGCGTAACTAATGCAGCCAAGCCCCAAAACACCCCCATTGCCTAGCTAAAGGCCTCAAAACAATAATTCCCACGAAGAAAAGCTAAACCCCACTAAAAATTGTGATTTATTCAGAAATTGTATAAGATTTTTTGATGTATGCTACGGTATAGGCCAAGCCGCCACACAGAACGCCGATTGCCAGTATTCCAATAAATGATGCAATTGGTGGGATAAACGAGTCCATTATAGCTAGGTCGGGCTTGCCAATTTGACCTTCCGTAACCAAGGCTAGCGCTCCAGAACCTGCCAACCCAGCAAAGATCATAGACAAAGTAGTACCAATGCCCCCGATGTTCATGCCCAAAAGATGAATCCACACCAAAATGTTGATTTTTCCAGTGATTTTCTTTTTTTGATTAATCTCCAAATGATTATAGAAAACAGCGGTTACCGCTACTGCCACAGTTATGATAAGATACAGCATCAATCCAATAAAGAACCATTTTGCTGGACCCTCAAAGGATAGTGACAAAAACTGGATCATATTGACATCACTTGCAAAAATCATCTGAATTCCAACCATGCTTAGTGCCAAAAATGTGATAATTCCGCCTTGGACTATAGCAGCTATGATGAACCTGCTTCCCCAGGTGCTTTTTTGGACTTCCATGAATGAATCATCAGTTCACTAGCATAAAGTGATGATTGTGAATTATATCTCACTCTGTAGGGCTCGATCACTAGTTGGTTAGAGTTACTTTTTCCCTGTTTTCTATTATTTCTACTTCTATTGTTTCCAGTGGATCCTCCACTTGGTTTCGTCTAATTGATAGTAGCTTTGGTTTTTCAAAGTCCACAGTACAATCAGGACATGCATATACCAAAACCCGATGCTCATTTGGCGCTTTGGGATTAGAAAGGCGTGGATAGTAGGTCAATCTACCGCCACAATCAATACAATAACGGTTGGCCCTTCTAGTTCTGGCCATTGTAAATCTCCTGCATTATTCCTAATGTGCGATCAGATATTAGATCGGTTTGGTCTAAGAGTATGCACCCAAACGGTTGCAACGATCAATGTTTCACAATTCGAATTTAGAAATATTATTAAATTCAACATGCAAAACACTGCACTATGATTAATCATGACAAAAAAGAATGTTTCAGAACTCGAATTTAGAAATATCAATGCGCCGCCCGTCAGACTTGAACTGACGACCCCCTGATTAACAGTCAGGCGCTCTACCACGCTGAGCTAGGGCGGCTCAGATGTTGTCCTTGGTGCATGCGATTTAATTCTTACTAGTAGAGTGCAGAAAATTATTTTTCGATTCCTTTTGCCTTGTGGTACTGATAGATACCATCCAGAAATACTCGGTGGTCCTTGTTTTTGACCTGAGTCATTGCCTGAATCTCTGCTGCAGTTTGTGTCACATCATTGAGTACGGGTCCTGTGACTGTGACCTCATCTCCTTTTGAGGCAACTTTTGTTGCGCCGTGAATTTTTGCAACTCGTGGGGCTCGCTCGCCTTGAAAGTTTTCAACTAGGACTAGCTTGTCCTTTGTCTTTACTGTGATTGGAAAGTGCGCATATACAATCTTCATTTTCACCGTATAACCATTGATCACACCATCGCATAGGTTTCGAACCAACGATAGTGCAGTGTTTGCTATTGCATAGTATTTTTTGCGAGAGTTGATTGCCTTGATTGATACTTTGTTACCGGAAACGGACATTTCTACTGGAATTTTTTTGAAATTCTTGTAGACCTTGCCTAATGGCCCCTCTATCAGTAGCATATGCTTGTTTAGTGTGACTTTGACCTTGTCTGGCACATCAAATGTGGCTTGGAATATTTCGACTTGCTTAGTAGACATATCCAATCAAGAATCCTCCAATTCCTTTGTTTTGTGCATCATGGTGAGACATGACACCTTGGTTTGTAGTAACAACTAGCATTCCTCGGTTATATGCTGGTAGATATTGCTGCTCCCAGTCATTAAATTCGCCTTTTTTTACCTTGAATCTAGGCGTGATTGCACCACATTTTGTAATGTGTGCCAATAGTTGAATCTTGAATTTTCCTCCTCGCTTATCCTCTACGTGCTCAAATTCGCCGATATAGTTGTGTTTTTGTAGTGTTTTTAGAACCTCAATTCCAAGCTTTGATGTTGGAAGTATTACACAATCGGTTCTTCTTCTTGCCTCATTATTATACAGAGTATTGAATAGATTTGAGAGAATGTTTGTTGCTGGCATTTTTCTCACCGATATTTGATAAAGCCCAATGAATTTGCTACTTCTCGAAAGCATCGTCTGCAAATCATCAGGTTGTACTTTTGGATTACTGCAGTATAGTCACCACAACGCTTGCACCATCTAGAGCCTTTGCCAAATTCATGCTTGTGTCGTCCGGTGTATTCGTATGATCTATCTTTTGCCATTATACTATGCTCACTCCAAACTCCCTAGTTAAGAATTCTTGGGCTTCTTCTCTGGTGATTCGATGTGTGTGGCCAACCGATGCCTTGTGTCTACTTCTTGTTCTAATGCTAAAGCCAGGTCTTGTTAGTGTGATTGCTGCTTCCATTCCCAAAATTCCGATTTGTGGATCATATTTTATTCCTGGAATGTCAATGTGTTCTTTGATTCCAAATGAGACATTACCAAAATTATCAAATGATCTTCCCTTTAGTCTATTTCCAATTGCGTCTAGTAGTCTTTTTAGTAGTGCTTCTGCATCCTCACCGCGAATCGTAACTGCAACTCCGATTGGCTCACCCTTTCTTACGCCCCAGTCTCGTTGTGTGCCTTTGGCATCACGAGCACAGGATTTTTTGCCAGAGATTTGGTTTAGTGCTTTTTTTGCAACCTCTATTGCCTCACCAGATTTTCCAACACCCATGTTGAGAACGATTTTTTCTAATCGAATTGCCTTCATTACGTTTTGAGTTGCAGACATGTTTATCACGCGATTTGGATTATTGGCTCCTTTTTGCCAACCACCATGACTAGGTCTGATGGAATTTCGATCTCTCTTTTACCAAATGATAGTAATGCTCTTTTTGGAAGAACAAATGTTCCTTCCTTGATTTCTTTGACATCGGCTAGCTGTCCCGCGTTGACTCCTTTTGTTACCAAGACCTTTGAGCCTTTTTCCAGTGGCAGGACTTCGTTGATTTTCTGTTCTGGTACTTGCATGAGGCATGAATCGCCAACACTTACCTTTGTATCAGAGATTAATGAGCGTCCATCGTGGAATCCAAGTTGGGTTTTTCCTTTGCGGATTGTAGTCTTGCTGGTAACCTTGACTAGCTTGATTGCTTTTTCTGCAGATTTTATCTTGATTGGTTCTAATAGATGACCTTTCTTTGGCACCAATCTGTAAATATCAGAAACTCCTTCCAACTCTACTACATCCATCAATCCAATTCCGTGATGGACGGATTTGCGCGATACGCCATCAACTTTGACCTTACCATTGTATATTGCATATTCTGCTTCTCGTGCAGTTGTGACTAGTTTTATTGTGTCTCTCAAAAAGACGGTGCTTGGAATTGAGAATTGTTTAGAGTGAGGACCTGGTCGTACTGTGGTTACAAATCTTGGGCTCTTTCTTGAGATTCCCCAGAACATTGGAGCCATTTGTCTTTTGAGTTTCTTACTACCTGCTATTCGTGGCATTACTTAGTCTCCTTTTTTGGATTTTTTGCTGCTTTTGTTTCTTTGCTAGTTTCTTTTTTGGTCTCTTTTTTCTCTGCTGGCTTTGCTTCTTTTTTTGGTGCTGGTTTTGGTGTCTCTTTTGGTTTTGATTCCTTGACTGGTTTTGGATTTTTGCCTTCAACTTTGTTTATGCGCCATTTGTCTTCGGTGTTTAGATCAGTTACCAAAACATTTGAGGTGTGAATGAATATATCCAAGTTTCCGCCCTTTAGTTTTTCTTTTTTGATTCCTTCAATAGCAATTCCGTTTCGTAGAGTAGAAACACGTGTTATCTTACCAGAGACTCCTTTGAATTCGCCTCGCAATACTTTGACTGTGTCACCTTCAGTTACTCGAACACTTCTTCTGTGATATTTTTGCTGCAAGTCTTTTGATAGGTGACTGCACATGAGCTTGCTTCGAGTTGTGACTGCCGCCTGGTAGATGGTTCGATTTCTAATTGTTGTTGGCTTCATAGTATTATACCACCATTGATGCCAAGTTTGCAACTCTTGGCCATTTCTCGGATGCCTCTGCAGCTACTGGTCCTTTGATGTCAGTTCCTTTAATTTCTCCTTCTGGAGTAACTAGGACTGCTGCATTATCCTCAAATGCAACGCGAACTCCGTTTAATCTTCTAATTGGATATTTTTGTCGTATGATGACTGCGCCAAAGATCTGCTTTCTTAGCTCTGCAGGTCCTTTCTTTACTACAACGTTGACAAAGTCGCCAACCGCTGCAGATGGATATCGTGAGGTTCTTGTTTTTGCTCTCTTTACCATTATAATTTCAAGAATTTTTGCGCCAGTGTTATCTGCACATGTGATTCGAGCACCTAGTGGTAGCGCACGTGTAACATATGGTCTAAACTCAGTTACGCCTTTGGCAGATACTGCACGACTTTTTGTGCCAGACATTTTATGACTTGACCTCCACTATTACAAATGAAACTGACTTTGCAATTGGTCTGCACTCTGCAGCAACTACAATGTCACCTTCTTTGATCTCTTGCTTTGCTAGCTTGTAAGCATGAATTGTGCTCTTGCTTCTTGCGTATCGCTTTGTCTTGGTGATGTATAGAGGGCTTTCCTTTTGGATTACCACAGTGTTTTTGTTCTTGGCGCTGACTACTTTGCCTTCAAAGAGTTTGCCACGTACACTTAGGTGTTCTCCATTATCCATTACTATTCCCTTGTAGGATTGTTTTTGCTCTTTCATGCTTTCACCTTTATTCTGTCCTCTGGTCTTTTTGCTATCAAATCACCATTAATGACTTGATCGTTTGCAAACTTCCAAGAGGTGTGCTGCTTTGGTATGACTTTGGAGCCATGGTTTGTACTAATTGTAAATGTAGATTTTGTCTCGTGAGTGATCTTACCGCTCATACCAACCAAAGACTTGTTTGTAGAGTCAACTATGCTGGTTTGCATTCCGATAAATTCAGAGTTTAGTGCCATCATTGTTTTTTCATCTCGTTTAGTCTTGTGAGGATTCGAGCGATTTCCTTTCGTAGTGAACGGATTTTGCCGCTCTCCTTTCGCAGTGTGCCTTTTGCTGCGTCGGTTCTCATCTTTGCAAGCTCGACTCGTGATTGTTCTAGTCTGGACTTGAGGTCAATCTCGTTTAGCTCTCGAATGGATTTCATTTTTAATTGGGCCATGTTACTTTAGTTTCTCCTCTACCTCATCCATGATGTCCATTTGTTCAATTTTTTCTTGGTCTAGTTTTACTTGCTCGCTCTCTGTTCTTGCAATTCGTTCTGATTCCTCTTTTGCAAGACGTATTTCTTTTTCTTCTCTAGTCTCTTTTTTGCCCTTTAATTCAAATTCTGGAACGTATCTTTCCTTTCTTGCAATTCTAATTCTAACACCAATGTAGCCCATTGCTGTTGGGATGTGTGCGGTTGCCTCATCGACTATGATGCTTGCATGGTGTCCTGCACGTGGCAAGATTCCTAGTGAGTGTTTTTCAAATGAAGAACGATCTCCCCTTAGCTTGCCAGAAACTGTGATTTGAACGCCCATTGCTCCAGCATTCATGATTTGCTGTAGTGTCCACATGGTTGCTCGTCTAAATGCGGTTCCTCGCTCGATTAGCTGTGCAACTCTATTGCACATTACATTTGAGGTAAGCTCTGGTTGTGTGATTTCGTTTACTGCAATTTGTGGGCTCTTTAATCCGAAGTCTTTTTCGAGTTTTTCGGTTAATTCTCGGATTCCAGTTCCCTTTCTTCCAATTACAATTCCAGGTCTGGTTACATGTAGTACTACTCTAGTTCCAGTTGGAGTCTTTGAGATTTCAACGTGTGAGAATCCAGCCTCTTTGATTGCTTCTTTGAGATAATCCTTGAGAAGCATCATGTTGTAATTGTCTTTGATTACGTTTTTGACTGCGGACATTTCTATACTTCCTGAGCCACCAGCTCTACATGTGTTAGGACATTGTTCTTTGGAGTTGCTCGTCCTTGTGCACGAGGTGTGAATCGTTTTATCAAAACTCCCTTGTGTGTGTTTGCTGAAACTATCTTTAGTCTATCCAAGTCCATTCCCTTGTACTCTGCATTTGCTTCCAAATTATCTAATAGTCGGATGAATTCTTGTGCTGCCTTTCTTGGGTATCTGCCAGACATTACACCGGTGTCTGAGCGGTGACCAACTTCATTGTTGTATCTTCTAAATGGAACTGCACGTTTTACTGCAATTACTTCTTGTAGTGCATCGCGTGCCTTTTCGATTGACATGCCTTTGATCATTTTGGCTACTTCACGGGCGTGCTTGTGTGAGATGTCTTTTTCTCGAACTGATGCTCTGACGTGTTTTGTTGCGTCAAAGTTTTGAAATGCGTAACCAAATTGCGGCATAGTATAATCACTTTAATGGCACATACAGACTTGATCTTGATGCTCCGACTCCTGGTGCACCATGAACAACTCGTTTGTTTGTTCTAACATATTCGCCAACATAATGGCCAATCATTTGTGGTGTGATTGTAACTGGAATGAATTCTTTTCCAGAAAATACGTTAACTGTAACACCTACCATGTATGGTAGTACTATAAGGTCTCGAATGTGTGTCTTGATTGGATTTTTTGATTTTCCTGCTTTTTCGAGTTTGATTTCTTCGATTAGCTTTCTTTTGCCATCGGTGATTCCTCTAGTAAGGGATCGTCTTGCGCGTGCTGGGAAGATCTCAAATAATTTTTCTAGCGACATGTTTTGGAGCTGATCCAGTGGAATACCCCTATAATCAAATTCTTTAACCATTTATTGACACCTTTAGGATTGAATTTTTGAAGTCCATATTATAGCATTCCTATCTTTGTTGCAAGGTCTCTTGCTTTTTCGACTGTTTCAAACTTGACAAATGCTTTTTTGCCGGAAATTGTTCTAGCAGTGTTGATATCAATTGCATTTTCTTCGTATAATGTTTTGATTGCTTCTTTGATTGATGCCTTGCTTGCGTCTCTATCTACGATAAAGCAAATTCTTTGATCTTTTTCAATTAGTGAGAATGTTTTTTCTGTGACGTATGGTCTAAGTACTATTTTTGTTGCTTGTGTGGTATTCAATTCATTGCCTCCATTAGTTCCAAGTGGCGTGACTTGAGATTGCCAATTTCACTTATTGCTGACTTTGTGTATACGGTTAGTCTAACTAGGTTAGAGCCTGGAGCTAAATCCAAAACAGAGAGATCATTTACTGTTCTAACATCAACTCCTGGGAATGAGCCGCATGCTTTTGTCAGAGTCTTTGCGTCTTTGGTTACAAATAAGATGGATTTGCCAATCTTTGTCTTTCTTCCCCTAATGACTGCTCTGCCGGAACGTGCCTTTCTTTTTTCTAGTCTTGCAATATCGCCAGAGAGTTTTAGTGCATCAAAGATCTTGGAGATCTCCTTTGCTTTTGAAATTTTTTCAATATCATCAGATACTATAACTGGGAATGATTGGATGCCATCAATGATGTGGCCTCTTGAGGAGACCAGGTCTTTTGAGGTTGTGGCTGCAATCGCAGAGCACAGTGCCAATCGGTTTTCTTGTTTGTTTAGTTTTTTGTATACTATTTTTTGAGATGTTGGTGGATGTGCTTGTCTTCCGCCTCGAGTCATTGCTACCTTTGCAGCTTGGCCTCTTCTTGGACCACCACCTCGAATTCTTGCGAGTCTTGCTGCACCATGTCCTGTTGGTGGATCATTGGATGCTGCAACTGTGTTTTGTCCAGCAGATGGCATTCTTCCTTGTCTTTGATAGTGGTGAGAATCTAAATTGACATATGCTCGGTGAATCAGGTTTTCATTTACAGGAGTTGAGAACACCTTTGGTAGTTCAATTTCATCTTGCTTTGTTCCAGTTAGTGATAATGTTTGAGCTTTCATACTACAATCTCCAATATGTTTGGCTTGAGAACTTTGTTTGGAACGTTTCTGATTTGTGTTCTTAGCTTTACCATTCTTCTGTATGTTCCAGGAATTGATCCTTTGAGAACTACAAAGTCGCCGTTTACAAATCCATAATGCTTGTATCCGCCAGATGGGTTAATTTTGAAATCTGTTTTTTCGGTGTTGCTCATGATCATGATTCTTTTGTTGTATTCGACCCTTTGATGGAATCCACGCTGACCTGCACGAGGTACAGTGTACATGATGCTGGATGGTGAAATTGGTCCCAGTGTTCCAAGTGCCCTGACTGATTTTCTTGATTTGTGTTGCTTTTTCTTTACACCCCACCTTGTGATTGGTCCTTCCCAACCTTTTCCTTTTGTGATGGATGCAACATCAACACTTGAGCCAAGCTCAAAGACTTCTTCTATTTTGACTTGTTTTCCAAATAATCCTTTGAGAAAATCAAATTGTTTTTTGAGATCACCGCCTTTTACTGCTACTTCAAAGACGTATGGTTTCTTTTGTGAGATACCTGCATTGTTTGGCAGTACGGCAACTACTGCAAATAACTCGCTTGTGCGGTTTAGTAGTTTTTCTGCTTTTTCTAGTGTTCCTTCTTTTGGTTTAATTGTAAATAATCTAGATACTTCTTTTGGCATGTCACTGGAATAAACATCAAAGAGCGCATGTGAGCCATCAATGTCCTCGTAGTATCCACGAATTCCAATTACAGAGACTGGCGGTGTTGCAACTACGGTTCCAAGACTGACTAGTTGTTTTCCATGGTTTGGTGTTTTCTCTCGATCATCGATGCTGACTACTTGGATGCATCCGACTTTGAATCCGGCATACCCCAACAGCTTTGGCTGCTCGGCAGTAATTTCTGGCCAAGTTCTAATTCTTGGCTCCATGCTTTTGGCACGTCCTCTAGGCAGATACGCAAGACTACCACGACGTGGCTGGCTGTGTTTTCTATGACCCATGGATAATCGAAAACAATTGTTAACCCCATTATATACCTAAAGGTAACGAAAGTTACGGATTCACTAGTGCTTGATATTTGCTAAAAATCGAGATTGCGCCAATTATCACACCAATTACTCCAAGGCCGATGGCTAGCAAAAGAAAATTTTTCTTTTCCATCAGATCAACCCGCGTGTGCCATATTTAGAACAGAGAGAATTCCAAGTAGGGATTCTTCCATTCGAACGGTATCAGTTGCTTGGTTTGGGAAAAAGTTGAAGACCTTGGCGTTTGGAACTTGGTTTATTTTTTTGCCCAGAATGTCATACAATCCTCGATCTGGCGCTCCAAAGACAACCAAAAGTGGTTTGTCGGTGTGCCCATACTCTTGGAGTTGTTTGTTTGTTATCTCTTTTCCTTTTCTTGATGTCAGTATGATCTGTCCCTTCCATTCCTCCAGAATATTGAGAAGACTAGGACGCTCTTTTACCTTGTAGCCCCAATATTGCTTTATTTCGTTTTCAGATATTTCCTTGAAGGTGATAGGATCGACGGTTTTGATTTGGATTGTAACTCGTTTTTTGTCCCATTCTTTTCCAAAGTATGGAAGCATTTGGTGTATTCCAATGTCTAGGAATTTTTTGCCCTTGTAGAACACAATTGCACCCTCTCGGATATCACCAGGTTTGAGATTTTTTGGATTTGATGATAAAGAATGGTGCGGGGTTTGTAGCGGATGCATTACTCCGGCATATCTCAGATCGTCCATCTTTGGAAAGATTGTTTTGCGCAGATATTGTGGAGTTTCCAAATATCTCAGTATGGTTGCAAGTAGAAATCTATCAGATGTGTTTCCTTGGCCCTCATCATAAATGAAGATGGTTTGGACACCAAAAATAGCACAAGCCCTTGCAATAATTGAGATTTTTCGAGACTTGTCTAGTTTGGTTGATTCGTCTTGAAGACAAGAATCTGGTATTGCTACAGAGATATTCAAAAAAGGCCTACGAACTTGGGATTGGGAATTTTTGTTTTCCGAGCTTTGCATAGTTTGCAATCTGCTCCGGTGTTACTTTTTCAAATTGTTTTGTTGATGTTTTGATGACTGACATTTTGATGTGATCAGTTCCTTCCTTTTGGTCACTTGCCATGTAAATACAGGCAGTTGCCAGTGCGGATGCATCATCAAGCGACAAGTCATGTTTGAAGTTTTTTTCCAAAAAGTCATTTGCCTGCTCAGAGCCTGCACCAATTGATACTGCATCATATGCAATGTAGGTTCCGCTTGGATCAGTTAGATATAGTGAATTTCCGCTAGAGTCAACTCCGCCGATAATTAGTGCAACACCAAATGGTCTTGCGCCACCAAACTGAGTATATTGTTGACACTGATCTGCAAGATGTTTTGCTACGGTTTCAACATCTACTGATTCATCGTAGATGATTCTGTTGCTTTGTGAGAAGAATCTTGCATTGTCTGCCTGACTCCTTGCATCTGGAATGTAGCCCGCAGCTGCAAATCCAATGTGTTCATCAATTTGAAATATTTTATGGGCTGATTCTGAAATTTGTAATTTGCGTGGTTTTTCTTCTACTGCCATTACCACACCATCTTTGCTTTTGATACCAACTGCAATTGCTCCACGTCGTACTGTTTCAATTGCATATTCTACTTGATACAGTCTGCCATCCGGGGAAAATATTGTAATAGCTCTATCATAGCCTTGTTGAGAAGGAAGCAATTCTGCTTTGAGTCTTTGAAAGTTTAATTTAAGTCTAGTCATGCGTGATTCGTGCGATTTGAGATTCCATTTTCTGGCCATGCAAATGTGCGAGCAAATCATACTCGAACAATAGAGATCACAACCGAGCCTGATCTAACCTTACAAGGCGATTGCATAATCGGAGTTGGTGCAGAATTTGGTTGCAAAAAAATCCCAGACGATCTAAAAGAAAAACTTCGTCGATCGGATGCACAAGTAACGATCACCATACTTGTCAATGACGAAAAATTTGAGATTGTGGGAAAAGGCCACGAGGAGTTAAAGCTGGAAAACCCTCACGACATTGTAATTAGAAAGAGCAATTTTTTGTGTCCAAGAACACTTGCGATCAGATGTGACAAGGCATCTGATGATATGCCCCGAGAAATGATGAAAAAACTACAAGATCCAAAAACAAAAGGATTGTTTGTAATAGAAGTTACTTGACCTTTTTTTGTCCGACAGTAAAATCTTTGTTTTCCAGAACGCTTGCCATTGCGCGATTTACAATTTCTGTCATGACAAATTCATTGTAGGACGATTCTGATTTTTTCTGCAGTCCTGGTTTTTTTGCAATTCCTTCCAAAATCTTTTCGATTTTGACGGATGTGGTTTTTATCATCGAAGAATACTTTGAATCAAAATCCTTTGAGGATTGGTTTGATATCAGCTTAATCGAGGTGCCATAGAATTTTGCAACGGCGCCACGTACTTCTTCAATTTTGACGATTTCAATTAGGCCTGCTTCTTTTAGAATATCCAAATGATGTCGGATTGTTGTGATTGCTTTGTTGTGTCCATTTTTTTGGAGTTCTTTTCCTATTTGCTCAGTAGTGAGTCGTTTGTGATATAACATCTCTACAATTTTTGCCCTTGCTGGGTCTTCAAGTGCCCTGGCGTGTTCAACAGATATTGTTACGACTCGGTTGACCTTGATTGGTTTTTCTAGTAATGTTGACATGATGTTTGCTTCTAATGCGTTTAGCTAAAAGATCCTAGCATCATATTTTTTTGTCCAATCGCATTAACTTTTTTACACTACGAAAAATATCATACCAAAACCGAATTTAGTTCTTTTACTACTATGAATTTAGTTTTGGTATAATAAAATCAGTAATGCAGTAACATAAATGGTAATAAAACTAGTAATTTAGAAAAATCTAAAATTTTGGCAGCTCTGGGAACTTGTCGTCCAAAATGCGTTCAAAAGCGGCAAGGAGTATCCACTCCAACATTGAATTCGAGTTGAAAATGAAAAACTATCCCTAGAGCTTGCTGCCAGTGATTAAATTATAGGAATCAACATATCGGCTCGACATCTTTTGGATTATTTCAGGTGGGACTGATGGTGCGATTGGTTCTTTTCCTTGTGCTCTTGTATCTTCAAACTGTTTTTGATATCCATTTGCAGTAAGCCAGTCTCGCAAGATTTGTTTGTCGTATGATTCTTGTATTCTGCCTACAACATAGGTTTCCTTTGGCCACATTCTGTATTCGTCGGGTCCTATTGAGTCTCCAAGGGTTATGACGCCATCAAGCTTGCCAAACTCTAGCTTTAGATCAGCCAAGATGAATCCTGCATTATCTGCAATTTTGTACATTTGATTGTAGATTTCCAACGATTTGGATTCAAGGAATTGATATTCATTTTCTGTTACCAGATTACGCTGAATGGCATTTTGCTTATCGATTGGTTCATCATGTTCGGATTTTGTCGTAGGATCAAAGATTGGCCTGGGTAGTTTTGCTGCAGTCTCGGTTTTGCTTCCCTCTGGGATGGCTACTTGACCTGCCTTCCATCGCGAGATCAGACTACCATAGAAATAACCTCTAACCACGCATTCGACTGGAATCATTTTCATTTTTTTAACAATGATCTCGTTTTTTGAGATAGACTTTACAAAATGGTTTTTGACTGGTAATTTGTTAAACCAGAATTCTGCAAACTTTGTTAAAACTTCACCTTTGTATGGAATTGGATCATGAAATTTGACATCATATGCAGACACTCTATCGCTGAACTTGAAAAGAAGTGTTCCATCCCCCATATCATAGACATCTTTTACCTTACCAGAACCAATGAACTTCAATTATTGCTCAGAATATACCCAAAATAGCCAATTATAACAATTTTTGAGTGGATTTTTAATCCTGATATTGAAAAGAAAGCCATGAAAGCAGTTGTTCTTGTTTTGCTTATTTCCATCTCATTTTTGCCCTCATTTGCAAGCCACACCTCAGATGGGGAATCAGACGGACCTCAACTGTATGATCAAAGCCTGATTGTGGAGCGATTCGTCAAGGAAGGAATACCAAACAGCCCCACAACAATGACATTTGTTGGGAATGATATTCTGGTTTTGGAGAGATATACAGGTTTGGTAAGATTGGTCAAAGACGGACAACTACAACCATGGCCTGTCCTGGATGTGTCGGTTGCAAAAGACGGAGAGCGTGGAATGCTTGGGATCACAGCAATTGGAAATACTGTGTATCTTTACTTTACAGCTGCCAATGTGGACGCAGGGCAAGCAATTGAGAATCGCATCTACAAGTACACTTGGAATGGCGATAAACTGGTTGATCCTGTTTTGCTAAAGACTCTACCAAGTGACAATTTCTATCACAATGGAGGCGCCATGACAAATCACAATGGCCAAGTATATGCCGTAATTGGTGATAATGGAAACTATGGCATACTGCAAAATAGGCCGCATGAATGGAAAAACGATACCAGTGTTATTTTGAGAGTTGATCCTCCAGGATCTTACTATGGGATTGGAATTAGAAACAGCTTTGGATTAGCAGTAGACCCAGTCACCGGCAATCTTTGGGATACTGAAAATGGTCCGGATGAATACGATGAGATCAATTTAGTGCCGGAAAATTTCAACAGCGGATGGATTGAGATCATGGGGCCTGCAAATAACCAGACCAAAGTTGATGCCCTTCCAAAATACAAAGATTTTGTTTATTCTGATCCAGAATTCAGTTGGCAAAAACCAGTTGCTCCAACAGGAATTGAATTTGGTACAGAACAACTAGGACATCCAGATAAAATATTTGTGAGCGATTGCAATACAGGTAGCCTTTATTGGTTTACGCTAAATCCACAAAGAGACGGACTAGTGTTCAACTCTTCAGAACTAGAAGACATGGTGTTAAACATTGATGAGTCAAACGCCGAGATTGTGTTTGGCACGGGATTTGGCTGTGCAACAGACATTGAGCGTGGCCCAGACGGATTTTTGTATATTGTATCGCTATCAGATGGTGCAATCTACAGACTAATGCCTGCGGCCTTGACAGAAAGCCCAGAAACAAAACCAGCCGAAGAACTTCCAATACAATACATTGCGATTGCAATAGGTGCCATTGCCGCAATAATAGCAGGATTTGTAATAAAGCGCAAAAAGACTAGTCTGCCAAATCAGGGCTAGATCTGATTTCAATCAATCCGGCATCATAGTTGTACCCAAGACTGGAATACGGATATTGGTACACGTCATAGTTTGATTTCATACTAGTAAAGGATTTGATTGGTGTGGTAGAGTTGTAAACTTGCTCCAAGACATCGCCGCGATAAGAATCCAAATGAAAATGAGGATCTGCCAATAGAACATAGTCAGATGGGGCTTTATCAAATAACATTACAGAATAATCTTGATACAAATTCATCTCAAGGATACCATTGTATATCCAGGAGTGATGTGGCCCTGCAAGCACCACACCATTGTGATCTGAGGCATAGTTTGCGGCAAATACTGCAGACTCGAACTGGTTTGCAGTTACATCCAAACTCAGTAACAGAATAGTGCTGACAAGACCAAATGATGCAATTACAGTCATAGATAGAATTGGAGCATACTGTTTGATTTTTTCTTTGGTATGATTTTTCCCTAAATCTGAAATCAAAACAGCAGCTGCAACACAAAAGCCAGGCAAGACTAGCATCCAATGAAAATACTGTGTATAACCAATCAGACTTAAAAATACTATAAACGGCAGAATCCACAATAACACGAAGACGTTTTTCCGCATTACAGAATAAATCACGCCGGTAATTCCAAGCCCAAACAATACAGGATCAATTGCCCCAAACGATAATGCTGTATTTTGGATGCCTGAATTTTGGCGTTGGGACTGCCACAAAACATCCTTTTTCCAATACTCAAACTGGTCATGGATTATGCTGTATGCGGGCCAAATCATCGGAATTAACAATATAGGAACCAACAACAGCACGAGCAATCTTTTGTCTTTGTGATATGAATAAGCCAGATAGATCACCAATGGAATCATTGTAAATGATGGAATCTTGGTTAGTATTGCCAATCCAAGAAACATGCCAGAGAATAGCACCAGCCAGTTCTTTTTTGTGGAGTTTTTAGAGCAGACCATAAACAAAATAGACAACAGCACAAACGGCAACAAAATAGAATCAAGCAATATTCTTCTGGTAATCCAAGTCATCGGCATCACGGCAAAAAGCAATGACGCAAAAACTGCTATTCTGGAATTGTATTGTTTTTGTGCAATCTTGTAAATCAGAAAGGTATCAAATATCGCAAGCAATCCCATCAAAACCCTCGGTATCAGGTATAATGATTTGAGAGATTCTGGATCAGTTCCATTAGGGTTTAGCGCATCAGGATAACCAACCGAATACAAAATAGAGCCTAAAAACACCTGACCAAAAAACGGATGGTCATAGAACTTTGCCACCTGTGGGCCATCCCCATTTATGACATGAATGGTGCGCTGCATGTAGACTCCTTCATCATAAAAGATCTCTGGAAACCCAACAGGATTCCAAAGGTGTGTAAATGATGACACTCCGAGGATCAAAAGTAAGATCAAGATTTTGCGTGGCAGGCCAATCCACAGAGATACAGAGTTAATTTGGCTTTCCCATCACACAAAAATTTATCAATAGAATTTTTGCAAACATACTCATGCGCGACATTAACGAGATTATGCCAAAAATACCAAACATGAAGTGGGGTGCGCTTACCAACAAATACCCATCAAACAAAAATGTCAAGGAATTAGACAAAATGTTGCCGCACGACAAGCGATGGCATACGGTATTTGACTATGAGGACCACGTCTACGTTGATGATGTTCAGGTCTGGAAAAAAGACAAAAAGGCTTGGAGTTAGCTGCCCATCATACCAGGCATCTTTGGCGGAATTCTATACTCTTTTACTATGGCAATCCCATTATCCGCAGTAACCACCACCTGGTCCAGCGAGTTGCCATCAGGTGGAGATAGGATTATTTTTTTGCCAGGATCAAGTGTTCCAATCAGCTGGGTTTGACCGTTGCCAAAATTGACCAAGACATTAGTGAGTGGCTTTGAGCCGGTATTTTGAATCATCACTCTGGCTGTGACAAAAAGATTCTGAGGGTCCTTGAATGGATCCACATCTATTTCATATTCTTGGGTTGCAATTGATCCTTTGGTTAATGATATGCCAAGTACGGCTCCAATAATTCCAATCACTGTAATGCCAGCAATTATGAAAAACCTGTATGATTCCACCATTACAGTAATGGAAAATCTAGCTATTAAGATTATTTTCCGCCCTGCTCTGGAATGGTGGACAGAGTGGTGGTGGACAAGACATTGTTTGTTTTTCGGATTTGTTTTGTTATGATATCAGAGACGTGTTTGTGGTCTGGCCCTACAACCTTCACAAAGATATCATACATGCCATATGTTCCATGTGCTTCCTTTACTCCATCGATTTTTAGCAAATCCCTCATCACATCCATTTCGTGAGCAGTCTCGCATTTTACCAAAACAAAAGCAATCTCGGTCATTATTCGCCCTTCATCTCTTCTCTTGTTTTGAAGGTTGGTTTTATGCCAAGTGTGTCATAGTTTCCAGTAGTGCAGGTAAAACATAGTGAATCATGTGGGATTCCAACTGCGGCGGCTAGATTTTGTGCATCATTATATCCCAAAAAGTCAGCACCGATATCACTACGAATTTTCTCAATGATTTCTGCGTCTGTGCCTTCCTGATTTGCGCCAGTTGCCAGCTCTTCCTGTGATGGGAAATCAATTCCGGCATAGCAGGGATATTTGATTGGTGGATATGTAATTAGCATGCTGATTTTTCTAGCACCTGCTCGTCTTAGCGCCTTGATGATTGCCTTTGAGCTGGTACCTCTGACCAGACTGTCATCAATTATGATTACGTGCTTTCCGTTTATGATTTCGGTAATTGGTATGATCCAGCGATTAATCTCCACTCGATCGGACTGGTGTGGCTCAATAAAGCTGCGCAGTGGTCCTTTTTTGCTATATCTGTCCTTGAGTAGACCTTCATCGAATTGTAGTTTTAGCTCTTGCGCATATCCAAGTGCGGCAGGTCTTGCAGAGTCCGGAACTGGAATGACCAAATCCGCATCAGTAATTGGGAATTTTTTTGCCAAGAACTGTCCGATTCTTTTTCTTGCGACGTAGATATTGGTTCCCTCCATCTTGGATGATGGGTGTGCAAAATACGTAAACTCAAATGAGCAATGTGCTCGCTGTTTTGCTTCTGAGAACATTTCAGATTCCATTCCAGTCTTGCTGAATTTTAGGAGCTCACCCGGCACGACATCTCGGACCAGCTTTGCGCCAATTGCCGAAATGGCAGATGACTCTGATGCTACAATTGATACTTGACCGTCTTCCTTTAAGCCCAAAACCATTGGCCTGAAGCCTCGTGGGTCACGTGCTGCATAAACTGCATTATCATCAGACACAAAAGTAAAGCAATACGAGCCCGCCATCTCGTTTTTTAGAATGGATAAAGCTGCGCCCAATTTTCCATTGGTAGACATTAGTGATACCAAGCGCTGGGCTGCAATCATCGTATCACTGGAGCTTTGCGGGGTGAATGTGCATCCACCAACCATGTTGGCCAATTCCGCTACATTTGCTATTGTACCATTGTGTGCAATGCAGAGATCCTTTACCTTTAGAGGTTGAGCATTTTCCAGACTGCTTCGACCAACTGTTGAATATCTTACATGTCCAATTGCTGCAGGTGATGCATATTCTTCAGTTATCTTTTGAAATTCTGATGATGCCCCTGAAACCAAGCCTAGTCGTTTTACCGGAGTCTTGTTTGGGACTGCTATTCCCCACGCTTCTTGTCCTCGGTGCTGTAGTGCACGTAGCGCATCAATTACCATAGGAATGACATTAGAGCCATCGCGGCTAAAGATTCCAACCACACCACAATTTTCTTTTACTTTAACCATGCAGTACCAGATCCCTCAGTGAATTAAACCACTTTTCATGTGCCTTATCAACCCTTAGTTTGACAATCCGTTTTTTTTGATTTGAAAATATGATTTCATTTCCTTGGAATGTGCCGATTTTTGCATGATTTACTTTGGCCTTTTTCAGATCATCCAATACGGAATCTAGATTTGATCTTTCCACCACCAAAAGATATCTAGAGTGGCTCTCAGAAAATAACAGTTTAGCATTGTCTAGTTTTTCTTGTGGAATGTCTTGGAGTGACACCACACAGCCAATCTGGCTAGTCATAGATAGTTCTGATATGGCAACTGCTAGTCCGCCCTTTGCGCAATCATGAGCCGCTCGCACCTTTTGCTTTTGGATTATAGCTAGTACTGTATTCATGTTCTTTTTTGATTCGGCCAGACTGATCTTTGGTGCCTTACCTCCAATGAAGTCATGAATGTGTTCATAGTATTCCGAGCCTCCGAGCTCGTCCTTTGTCACACCAATCATGACAAGTGCGTCACCTGACTCGATTTTTTGCGGTTTGAGCGGGGTTTTTTCTATCAGACCTAACACGCCAATCAATGGGGTCGGCTTGATTGGACCTTGCGGTGTTTCATTGTATAGGCTGACCTTTCCGCCAACGCATGGAATATCAAAGAATTTGCAAAACTCGGTGATTCCCTTTAGTGATTGCAAAAAGGTCCAAAAAATTTCTGGATTTTCTGGATTGCCAAACTGTAAATGATCAACCATTCCAATTGGCGATGCACCAGTACAGACAACATTTCTGCATGCTTCCTCAAAGCAACCCATTGCGCCATGGTATGGGTCCAAATAACAATACTTGGGGTTGCCATCGATTTTTACTGCAAGATATTTCCCATTATCTAATCGTAATACGGCGGCATCAGAACCCGGCTTGACTACGGTTCTGATTCCAACCTCATGATCATATTGGCCGTACACCCAGATCTTGCTTGCAATATTTGGGCTTGATAGTAATCTCAGAATTGTCTTGGAGAGATCCTTTGGTGGTGTGGGCTCTTTTCTTTTTTGCAGTTCTTTGAGATAGGTTGGCTCTTTTGATGGCCTATCAAGCAGTTGTGCGTTTGCTACTATTTCTGCAGGCATTGATGCCAAAACTGAATTGCCATCAGTTACCTTCATTATTTTATCTCCAGTCACCTTGCCAATCACGGAGCAGCTTACGCGGAACTTTTTGCATATTTGCTGTAGTTTGCCAAGTCGCTTCTTGTCGGTTATTATCAGCATGCGCTCCTGTGATTCTGAGGTCATTATCTCAGAGGGCTTCATGTTTGGCTCTCTGGTGTGGACCTTGTTTACATCAAGTGTTATTCCAACGCCTAGCGCATCTGCAGTCTCTGAAATTGCGCATGATAATCCACCCCCGCCCAAGTCTTTGATTGCCTTGATTAGTCCCTGATTTCGCGCCTCAAGTGTTGCCTCTATGATTAATTTTTCAATGAATGGGTCTGGAATTTGCACTGCAGAACGGTCCTCGGTTTCCAGAGAATCTGATGCAAACTGGGCACCACCGATTCCATCTCGTCCGGTAGATCCTCCCATCAACACCACGACATCTCCTGCTCTTGCCTGGTTTTTGATCAGTCTCTCTTTTTTTCCAAACCCAACCGATGCGACATCCACCAGTGCATAATTAGAATAACATTTGTCAAACTCTACTTCGCCACCGACAGTTGGAATACCTAAGCAATTTCCATAGTCTGCAATTCCAGTTACCGCATTTTTGAATAACCATCTTGCATGTGAGTCTTTTTGAATATCACCAAATCTCAAACCATCTAGTAATGCAATCGGTCTTGTACCGGCAGACAAGATATCCCGTATGACGCCACCGACTCCGGTTGCCGCACCACCATATGGCTCTACAGCTGATGGATGGTTGTGTGATTCTATATGGACGGTAACGACATATCCATCACCCACATCGAGCACTCCAGAATCATATCCTTTTTCGTGGATGACGCGTGCGCCCTTGTTTGGCAACATTTTGAGATGTTTTTTTGATGACTTGTACGAGCAGTGCTCTGACCATTCAGCTGCCACAATGTATTTTTCCGTGTCATTTGGCTGCCTGCCTATTTTTTTGCTCAGATACTCTAGTTCCTCTTTTTGGAGACTCATTTTCTTGCACCAATTGTGGCAATCAGAGACTGGAATATCATGTTCGATGGTTTTGCGTCTTTGGGGTTTAGCTCAGGCTCAACTGCACGCTCTGGATGCGGCATCATTCCGACTACGTTTCCCTCTTTGTTGCAGATTCCCGCAATGTCATTTATGGAATCATTGATGTTGCTTCCATACTGGAATACTATCTGATTGTTTTTCTTCAAAGAGTCCAAGGTTTTCTTGTCAACATAGTATCTGCCCTCGCCATTAGCAATAGGAATTGGGATTTGTTGTCCGATTTTGAATTTTGATGTAAACGGAGTATGATTATTTTTTACTATAAGATCGGTCCAGCGGCACATGAAGTTTAGTGATGTGTTCTTTAGCAAAACGCCTGGGAGCAATTCGGATTCCACCAAGATTTGAAACCCATTGCATACGCCTAAAACAGGCATTCCTTTTTCTGCCATCTTTTTGACATCGGAAATGACTGGACTGTGGGCTGCAATTACCCCTGCACGCAACCTATCCCCATAGGAGAATCCGCCTGGCAAAACTACGGCATCTAGATTCTTTGGGAGTTTGTCCTCATGCCAGAAATATTGCACATCCAGCTTGAACACATCCTGTAAAACATGATACATGTCGCGATCGCAGTTGCTGCCCGGAAAGACAATTACGCCCACTCTCACAATTCCGTTTTACTCTGCGCCGTTATTAAACCAAATTGCTACAAATGTTTTTTATCTAGAATTTTTTCATCCACAATTATGGCCTACATCCGAGACATAATGAACAAACATGTTGTTACCATTCCAAAGGATGCGTCTTGCCTTGAGGCGTCAAAGATCCTACTAGACAAGGACATTTCGTTTTTGGTGGTAACCGAGGGTGACAATCCAATTGGAATAATATCAGAGGCCGACTATGTGCGAAAACTGGCAGTAAACGACAAGCGTGCTTCCGAGGCACGCGTATCTGAGGTAATGTCACCCAAATTCCGATGGGTAGAGCCAACCACGACAATAGAGGATGCCGTGCAAAAGATGCTAAACAACAAGATTCGAAGGCTCGTAGTACTGGAGAATCAAAAACTAGTAGGAGTTATAACACAAACAGACCTAGCGGCGCACCTTCGAAGCAGACTCTTAATCGATGAAACTGTAAAATCAATAAAGACCGACTAGAGCGGCTTTGCGGTAAATGTTACCTTGCTTACCATAGGATTGTAGATTCTCAGATCATTGCAGAGTTTTTTGATTGTAGTCTCTGCTGATTGCTTTGTGGTGGAATTAATTTGAAACTTGAGCATTTTGGCAGAGCGCACCTTTTTGACTGAAGAAAAGCTTCCCTTGAGCACCAGATCATTTAGTATTGTTTCGCCTTCGGGGTCGTTCATTCCTGACTTGTTTTCTATTATTACTTGGACTTCAAAAAGTGGCAATGAATAATTGCGGTTTTGCTGTAATATAATCTTCAATCAGTATTGAATTTATAGTGCAATATCGAACAAAAAGAAATGAGCACTCGACACCGATACTGGAAGATAACATCAGACGAGATGTCAAAGGCAGAATTTGATCCAGACAAGGTACTAAACTGGGAGATAAAGGGAATCAAGGAACCAGAAGAGGACGCAATCTTTGTTGGTGTGTTTTTGTACAAAAAGGGAACTCCGCGCGACTATGACTCTATCAAGGGAATTACAATGTATCACAATAATGTTAAAAAGGAAACGGTAAATGATGTGGTGAAATTCCTCAAGGAAAAATTTGGTGGTGACCAAAAGGAAAAAAGCGAGAGAATCTTCTTGGAGGGCTCCAAGGAATTGTACTCTGGAAGGGAAATTGGCGGCCTGGCAAAAGAGCTGGAATCAAAATTCAAGCTAAACGCAATCATATCTATTGAATTTACAGACATGACCGAAGAGGAGCGCAAAAAATCAGGCCTTGCAGACGCAAAATTATTACCAATTCCTGGCAACCACCAGTCGTAACCTAAATAGCGTTTTGTTGGTATTGTATCATAATGTCAGAGCTTAGCGGAATCTTTGCGCATCTATCGGAGTTAAGATCTCGGATAACCAGAATAGTAATAGCAATTGGCGCAATCATTGTATTTTTGTTATCATTTAGGGCAGAGCCATTTTTGTATGAAGGCTACAAACTGTACTATCCGTTTCCGGACCCAATGCACAACTTGGCAGCACAAATCACTAATTACATGCGAATCAGCCTAGTACCGGAAAATGTGCAATTGATTCAGACTGCACCAGGGCAAGCGTTCTATGCTCAAGTCTATGTTGCGGCTCTGGTTGGAATTGTAATATCCATGCCAATAATAGTTAGAGAGATGACCAGGTTCATCGCACCAGCCCTGTCCGAAAAAGAGGTTAATTCTATAAAAAAAATAGCAATTCCCGCAATCGGACTTTTTGTAACAGGTGTGGTGTTTTCGTATTTTACAGTCATTCCTTTCATGCTGGACTTTTTGTACCAGTATGGGGAATCAGCAGGACTGGTGACATTTCTGAATGTGATGGACTTTGTCACATTTGTATTGCAATTTTTGCTGGCATTTGGGGTTGCATTTCAGCTACCACTGATAATGTATGCAGCAACAGCATCGGGATTGGTTGGAGTAAAATTTTGGCGAAACAACATCAGATATGCAATAGTTGCCCTGATCATAGTAGGTGCCGCAGTAACTCCTGATGGAAGTGGTGTTACAATGTGGTTTATCTCTGGCCCCATGATTGGACTGTATCTGGCAGGCATGGTTATTTTGGAGCGACGCGAGAGCAAGATTAAAAGAGTTAAATCTGAGAGCTGAGAAATTAGTATCAAATGCTACAAACCGTTGCAGGGTTCATCGCAGGGCAGGAATGGATCTTTATTGCAATAGCAGCAGGCATCATCATATTTGGTGCAAAAAAGATTCCAGACCTAGCAAGAACGCTGGGAAAATCACGCGGTGAATACGAAAAGGGCAAAATCGAGGCAGAAAAAGAGCTCAAAGACCTCAAAGAGAAGAAAGACTAGGGTTTTTCCGCTATTACACAAAACTCGTCAATTATTTTACTAAATTCAGCTTGAATCTTGGATTTTGCAAAAAGGCCAGCGATCTTCATCATTCCTCTTAGATTAATGTCTGCAATTATGGTTAGCTTTGTTCCCTCTGGGACTTTGTCATATGTTTCAGATATGTGGGAGCCCTTGGCATCACCGCCCAAAACAAAGACATCATGAGATTCTGGGTATTTTGTAACATGCTTTGTTGTCATGACCAGTTCCTTGTCTCCCAATCTGAGATGCTCTTCTACTATGGCAATGTTTTCTCTGATGGATCTTATCCGGACTGATGGGAAATATTTGGGTAAGATGTTTTGGAAATTCTCATAGTTTGCTACAATGTCAAAAACTCGTTGCCGCTCTGAGTGGATTATTCTCTCTATGACAATCTTTGGCAATAATTTCTAGCTGCCCCATCTTTTGTATAAGTCATGCTCAATGTCAAACTGGTCAAGACATTTGCCTACGGTGTGATCAATTATCTCCTCGATGGACTTGGGTTTTGTGTAAAATCCCGGAACCGGTGGAAGTATGGTTACACCAAGTCTGGCTAGCTTGAGCATGTTTTCCAAATTGATTGCAGTCAGTGGGGTTTCTCTGGTCACCAGAACAAGTTTTCTTGATTCCTTTAGTGTGACGCCAGCTGCTCGCGCCACCAAGGTTTCATCATATCCGTTTGCTATACCAGACAAGGTCTTCATTGAACATGGGATCACAATCATACCATTGTGCTTGAATGTACCAGAAGAGATTCCTGACGCTAAATTAGAGTCATCTGAATATTCTGCGGATATGGATTTGAGATAGTCCAGCTTGTGTTCAGTCTCCATTGCAAGGCATTTTTTTGCCCACTCGGTTATTACCAAATGCGTTTGGATATTTAGCTGCTTTAGAACCTCCAGTATTCTTACTCCGTAAATCACTCCGGTACTGCCAGTGATTCCAATTACTAGCTTCATTGTATTGATATGGCGAATTTGATTATTTTAAGCTGTAAGGGTGGAATGAATCTTGGACACTAGATACAACTAGACAGGTTTGAAAAAACTACACTAATGTGACAAAATCCCGGTAACACTTGGATTAAACTGGATTTCGAATTGGGCTTTGTTATGGACTAGTCTTCGGACTCGTCATCATCTTCGTCATCCATTGGCTTGATGATCTCACAGCTGAGTGGGTCGATATTGTTGGTTCCTTGGCCGCCATGACACAGATCAGTTCCGGCACCACCAGATATGATGTCGTTGCCCTGTCCCCCGTGAATTCTATCATTGCCATCTCCGCCGTTAATGGTATCTGCTCCTTGGTTACCATGTAGTTTGTCTGCACCGTTTCCGCCGTCTATAGTATCATTGTCTTTTCCGCTTGTCACCTTGTCGTCTCCATCACCAGAGTATATCTTGTCATTTCCTTGTCCTCCACCTATCTTGTCAGCCCCGCCTTGACCGAAGATCTGATCGTTGCCTTTGCCGCCCTTGATTTTATCATTGCCTGCACCACCAATGACACAATCATTGCCGTCTTTGGCTTCTACTTTATCACCGTTGTTGCCAAGTAGTATTAGATCAGCGTTCTTTGTTCCCTTGAGATTCTTTGATAGGCCTCCGCGGTTATCCATTACAGTATAGACGCCAGAGGATATTAGCTGCTCAATTGTCATATTATCACAGTACAACAGTACAGATGAAACTGGAACTATCGTTATGGTGACTAATCCCACATCAGAATCAGTTCCATCAGACATGACATACTCAAATGATGCAACACCTGAGAATCCAGGTGTTGGAGTAAAGATTACCTTGTTGTTTATGCTATCAAGTACAGCATTGCCGTTTTGCGAGTTTTGAACTTGTGTTATTACTAGAGGCCCTCCATCTCCACCATCAGAATCGTTTGACATCAGACTTAGTGATAGAATCTCAATTGGTGTATTCTGGTTTGTTGAGAATGGCCCATCATCTGTTACCACTGGTGGGTCGTTGATTGGGATTATGTGGATATTCACAATAGCAGTTACCGCGGTTCCATCACTGTCGGTTATCTGGTATGTGTATGAATCAGGACCATTTTGGTTTGTGTTTGGTGTGTAGGTAATGGTGTTGCCTGCATTTATGGTTGCAATACCTTTTGCACCTTGTGTTGTGATTGATACTATAATTGGTTGATCACCAACTACAGGATTGTTACCAAGGACATCGTTGGCCAGAACAGATGTTGTGACTGGCGTGTCCTCATTTGTGATGTCCGAATCGTCATTAGCTGTTGGGATGTCGTTTACTGGTGTAATTGTTATTGATACGGTTGCAGTATCTGTGTCTCCATCGACATCAGTTATTCTATATTCGTATGAATCAACACCGTTGAGATCTGCGTTTGGTGTGTAGGTGATAGTATTATCTAAATTGACTGTGGCAGTACCTAGTATGCCTTGTGACTCTATTGCTATGATGATTCCGCCATCACCCAAGTTTAGATCATTCGATAGAATGGCAGTTGTGGCTACAGTGTCCTCATTAGCAATTGTGGTATCACCTATTGCATCTGGTAGATCATCTACAGAGTTTATTGTAATCGACACTGTCGCAATATTGGAATCAGCAAATCCGTCATTTACCTTGTATGTAAAAGAGTCAGCTCCGAAATAATTTGCGTTTGGAGTATATGTGAATGAACCGTCTGGACTTAGCACAAATGCTTGTGAATGAGTAGGTCCAGAGATCAAAACTGTGGATAATGCCGGCGAATCAATATCGACATCATTTCCAAGGACGCCAGATATTGAAACCGAGAGAATGCTGTCTTCGTTGACGGCATATACGTCATCATTTGCAATTGGAGCATCATCTTCTCCACCCACCACAACAGTTACTGTTGCAGAGTCTTGTGAGCCAGCACTGTCTTTCATCATGTATGTGAATGTGTCAACTCCATCAAAGTTTGGTGCTGGGACATAATGTAGTGTGCCGTCTGGATTTTGCGATACTCCTCCAGTTGTGCCTTGTGTAAATGATACGATGCTCTTTGTGTCTCCCACATCCACATCAGAATCGTTCGTCAAAACATCAAAGTCAGCCGCGGTGTCTTCATTTGTTACCACAGAATCATCATTTGCAATCGGCACATCATTTATCGGATTTATTATAATCTCTACGATTGCAGTTGCAGAATCTCCATTAGCGTCAGTGATTTGGTATATGAAAGAATCTGCTCCATTAAAGTCAGGGTTTGGTGTGTATGTGATGGTGTGATCTGGATTTAGGATTACATCTCCATTTGATGCGCTTCCAACCAGAGATACCGTAATTGGTTGATCACCGATTGCCGGATTATTTCCAAGAATGTCATTGGATAATACATTTATGATTATTGTGCTGTCTTCATCAGTTACAGCAGCATCTGAGATTGCAGTCTGGATGTCGTTTATTGGATTGATCGTGATGTTTACCGTTGCGGTATCTGCATCTCCGTCTACATCAGTAATACGGTACAAAAATGAATCAGGTCCGAAATAGTCGGCGTTTGGTGTGTATGTTATGGTGGTGTCTGGATTTATGATAATCATTCCGTGCAAGGGCGGCAGCTCTGCAGATATGGTGATTGGAATGTCCCCTAGAACCGCGTCATTAGTAAGGACTGAGATTACTACGGCAGCATCTTCATTTGTGGTTGTAGCATCATCGGTTGCGACTGGAATGTCATTGATACTGTTTACTGTTATAGTGACTGTGGCAGTATCGCCATCACCATCCGCATCAGTTACTCGATATACATACGAGTCAAGGCCGTGAAAATCAGCATTTGGTGTGTATGTTATAGAGTTGTCGGGATTTGGGATCACCATGCCATTTCCTGCATTTGCATCAATAGTTACGACCAGACCATTATCGCCAAGCCCTGAATCATTTACCAGTACATTGGTTGTGACTGCAACGTCTTCATTTGTAGTTGCAGTATCGTCGTTTGCAACTGTAATGTCATCTATTGGGTTTATGGTTATTGATACAGCTGCAACATTAGAATCCAGAAAACCGTCATTTACCTTGTATGTAAAAGAGTCGGCACCGAAATAATTTGCGTTTGGAGTATAGCTAAATGATCCGCTTGGGTTCAATACAAGCATACCATTGGATGATCCAGCTACCAAGACCGATGATAGTGAGATACCGTCCACATCAGAATCATTTGTCAATATTCCCGGTGGCGGTATAACTAGAGTGACATCTTCATTTGCAATGTAGGAATCATTGATTGTTTTTGGTGCATCGTTAATTGGAAGAATAGTAATTGATACAGTGGCCGGATCGGAGTTATTGGCTCCATCGTTTGCTTTGTATGTAAAAGAGTCGGCACCGAAATAATTTGCGTTTGGAGTATATGTGAAAGAACCATTTGGATTCAACGTTAGAATGCCATGTGTGGGCCCAGCAATCAGAACAGATGTAATGGTTGGAGTATCACCATCAGAATCATTGCCAAGAACACCTGGTGCTGGAACAGTCAGCATCGTGTCCTCATTTGTCGTGTAAGAATCGTTAACGGCTACCGGTGGGAGGGATACATCATCATTTAGTATTGTCCCGATTCCTTGTGAATCAGAAATAATTCCAAATGAGGGGGTTGAGATATTAACAAAAAACGTCTCATCGGGCTCAAAACCAGCATCACCAAATATTGAGACTGGGATTGACTGAGTGAACACGTTTGGTGCAAATGTGAGGGTTCCGGAATTTGAAGTATAGTCGATTCCTGCAAGCGCTGCGTTTGGGCCAATCCCATTGGAGGTTACAAAATTAATTGTAACCGGCACAGAGTGAGTTTGGTCCAATAGAGTAACGACAAAGTCAGCGTTTGTAATGCCAATATTGCCTTCAAGTATTGGTGTTGCGTCATTAATTGAAAAGACACATTGATTGATTGGTGCAGTGCCACCAATAGTGCCACTCAGCGTTCCACCACATTTGATATGAATCAAGCCGGAATTGGTGATCGTGCCAATGTTGTCAAGGCCTGTTCCAACAGTGTTTGATATTGTGATAGTACCGGTGTTTGTGATGACGCCGAGCGATCTAACTGTAATTCCGCCGTTTATGCTGGAGGTCAGTATGTTGACAGTGCCAGAATTGATGAGCATTCCACTAGCTGCAGGACTACCAATAGTCATGCCGGTGCCGCCAGCATTTACCAGATTTATTATGCCAGGGTTGTTTAGTACACCTCCATTAAAAATACGAATTCCACTGTCCCCCGTATTTTGTACTGATAAGGTTCCAAAGTTTGTGATGGTGCCAGTATTTCCAACTTCACTTGGGATTGTGACTGTTATTCCAGGATTGATTGTCACTGAATTTCCTGCTACAACATTGGCACCAGGGGAAATGCCTCCCAGCCAAGTCGAAGGTGAGAACCAGCTGCCGGAATTTACTGCAGTAAAAGAATCCGCAAAGGCTTCTTGAATCAGTAAAGCAGGACTAAGCGTTCCAGTCAGAAGAATTATTGAGATCAGTCCTGTCAAAATTGAATAATAATTTTTCAGCACCAGTCATTCAACTCCCAAAATGGGTCAAATTGTGTAACGTATGATGTTCCTATCCCCAATGCGCTATAGGAAGTTTTTTTATATTTAAAGGATCTTTTGCGTATAAAATATCACAGTTTTTCTCAATTAATAAAATAAAGAAAAGTAGGCTCGAATCAAAACTAGGATTTTCAGAACGACATAATCAGAAATGATAGAGATGTTATATTACCAATATTTTCTCAAATAATCATTGATTAAAAGATCAGAGATTTCCAAAATCATGCAAAACTATTCTGATTTTAGAATCGGCGTTTTGGGCAGCCACTCTGCACTAGAAATAATGGATGGAGCAAAAGACGAGGGAATATCCACCGTTGTGATATGCCAAAAAGGCAGAGACATCCCATATAGACGATTCAAGCGAATTGCAGATGAGATCATTGTAGTGGACAAATTCTCAGAAATGGCATCGCCAAAGATGCAAAAACTATTCATCGATACCAACACCATAATAGTTCCACACCGAGCACTTACTGCCTATTTGGGGTATCATACCATAGAGAACAAGTTCAAGGTCCCAATTTTTGGAAATAGAGGACTGTTTCAGGCAGAAGAGCGCAGTTTTTCAAAAAACCAGTACTATTTGTTGGAAAAATCCAAAATAAGACTGCCAAAGATATTTTCTGATCCGAAAAAAATCGACAGACCAGTAATAGTAAAGGTGCAGGAAAAAAAGCGCAAAATGGAGCGCGCATTTTTCACAGCGTCCAACTATCAAGACTTTATCATAAAATCACAAGAACGAATCAAAAAAGGAATCATCGATGCCAAGGAACTCAAAAAGGCAAGTATCGAGGAATTGGTACTTGGGACATACATGAATTTCAATTATTTCCACACTCCAGTCTCTGATCAGGTTGATTTCATTGGGATAGAGCGAAGGCTGCAGACAAACATTCATGACTATAATGCATTGCCTGCAAAGCAACAACTCGACATTAATCTTGATACACAAAACATCGAAGTAGGCCACACCCCTGCCAGCATTAGAGAGTCCTTGCTGGAAAAGGTCATAGAGATGGGTGACAAGTTTGTAGCAGGTGTCAAAAAAGTATATCCACCGGGAATAATCGGACCGTTTTCATTGCAATCCGTGATTACAAAGGACTTGGAGCTAGTTGTGTATGATGTATCATTGAGGGTTCCTGGCAATCCCATCGTAGCTACCACCTCGCCATACACAAAATACCAGTATGGTGAGACATTTGGGGTGGGAAGAAGAATAGCAATGGAGATCAAGCGAGCCCACCAAGAAGGCAGACTGGAAGAGATTCTAACTTAGGTTTTCCGTCTTTTCTTTTAGTAACGTGTTTCGAACCAAAATAGGAATGTTGTAAAATGCAGCAAGTGCTACTGCGTCCGATGCACGATAATTCCTAAGAACAATGTCCTTTTTGCCAGTAAAATACAGGTTTGCGCGTAGAACACTTCCGCTCTCATACACCTTTACTTTGACTAGAAGCATCTCGTTTCCCTCACATATTTCCTCAATCATGTTGTATATGGTGGGCAGTGCATCGCGTCTGCCTTCCACAAATGACTTGATGTGTCTTGCCACCTCGCCAGAGAATGCGCGCATGTGAAATTCTTTTTTGTCATCGGATTGTAGTATAATGATGCCTTCCATTGCATATGGATCAATGAATCCCACATGAGTTATTTTTGCAGAAGAATAATCTGGTTCTTGTTTTTGGTTTATGTTCAATTGTTTTTGATATGGTTTTGGTTTCTATTAAATAATACATCTGATCGTATGGATAACTTATCAGTTCTACGCGGCTCTTAAATGCAAAATCATAGTTATTGTAATCAATGAAAATAGACATACCACTACCATGTCCGGCATGTGGCGGAAAAATGTACTCAGTTGGGTATGAGACCCCTCTGAAGATCCTAAAGGCCAGAACTTGGCACGTCTGCAAAGAATGCAAGTTCTCACGAAGCGTAGAAGACTTCAAAAAATCGCTCTGCTGTGCATAGCGGTGGATTAGTTTTCTATTTTCTTATTTTTTAGACACACAAGTTAAATAATTAATGTGAACATTATCCATCATGTCTGTTAAGGTTAAGGATGTTAAAACAAAAGCAATCAAGGAAAAAGACGGCACATATTCACTTGCTTGTTCTGCATTAGGTGTATACAGCAACGGGAAGAACCTCAAAGATGCCAAAAAGAACTTTGCTGAAGCACTCGAATTACATTTGTCAGTATTAAGAGAAAAGGCAACAAAGATCATTACGGCGTGAGTAAGCTAAGTCCAATACACGGTAAAGAACTAGTCAAAATCCTATCTAATCAATTCAATTTTCATCCAATACGACAAAAAGGTAGTCATGTCACACTCACCAATGGAACAATTTACGTAACCGTTCCACTAAAAGAAATTCGTATTGGGTTGTTAGGAACAATACTACAGGATTGTGGAATTACACGGGAAGAATTTCTAAAACAAACCTAGATACGATTTAATTTTAGTGGGAATTGAGCTCAAACTAGAATGGCTCAAAGGGATGGCAGGGCACTGATCACACTAGGGTTTGTGTCCATTGCAATTTTGTTTTTGATTTACGCAAGACTTGGCAACTCTGAGGTTACGCCAGCAGCACTGGAATCAATTGAGAGGTTAGGTGTGACGTTTTATGGTATGATGTTATTGGCACTTGGCGCAATTGCGTATGGATTCTATCAGTACCACAAATACAAAGTAGAAAAAAGTCAGAATGACCCATTTTCAATCATAGCGCAGGTGACTTGGAATTCTAAATCACGTAAGATCTTTCTTGCAACATCAATCGGATATGGAGTGTTTTTTGCCCTCACATCAGGCATACTGGTGTACCAGCCAGACGTTACGTTTTCATACCATTACAACGTGGCAGTGCCCTCGGCCCAGATCGCCCCATGTTGTGGGGAAATTGGCTATGTTCCAAAATTCATCTTTTACATAACAGAACATGTTGGAATGCAAGTGATTCCAATCAATTTGATATTACAGATTACGGTATCATATTTGGTTGGGCTAAATGCGGCAATTGCCGTAAATGCATTTTCCATATTGCGCAAAAATGCAGGCATGGGAAGTGTAGCGGCAGCCACTGGACTATTCATTGCATGCCCTACTTGTGCTGGAACGTTTCTGTCGTTGTTTGTTTCTGCATCCAGTGCCGTGGCATTCACACTAGCAGTCACTCAACTACAAACCATACTAATTGCAATATCGATTCCGCTATTGGTGGTAACGCCAGTGATAATGGCAAAAAAGATCAAATCCAGTGGCTGGAGCTGCAAGACTAGCTGAATTTTTTTACTTCGGGAATAGTCCAGTTTCCAATATCATAGCCATCACGCCTCAGATACTTTAGCGTCAGTTTGTAAATCAGCTCGTCATGGTCTACCTTTTCGAGAATTTCAGACCAGAGAATTTTGCCATTGTGTGCAATGTGGCTTTTGAATTCTGGATTTAGTGCTTCGGCGATTTGTCTGCACTGATCAAATGTCTTTCCGTTTCGATATGCACGAACACGTCTGTCACAGCTTTCCATGGCGTAGATAGTATGATGTCCAATAAAACATTATTTGTCTTGTCTTGCTTTGTCTCTACCTTTTTCTGCTGCCTCTTTTCCTGCATCATATGCTTTTGTTCCAAGCTCGGCTCCTTTTTCTATTCCTTGTTTTCCAAGCTCCGTTCCCTTTTCAATTCCTTTTTCGGCAGTCTCTTTTAGTTTTTTTAGAAAACCCATAGAGATGTTGCACATCTAGTGATTCATAAAGAATTTGATTTTAGTAGTCCTTTAGCTTCTCAACTATTATCTTAAAGATCTCATTGTTATCCAGTAGGATGCACGGTATGTTGTTTTCCATGCAGGCCTGTCCACTTTCCGTATCCCGTGTAATTAGGATCAATCTGTTTTCCTTGGCGTAATTTATTACAGAATAGTCAGTATGTAGTTTTTTTCCCTCGGTGATCAGTTTTTTGACGGAATATGCCTCATGGCCTAGAATTTTGAGTTTTTCGTCCCAGCCATCATCCATCTCATCAACTAAGATCTTTGCCATGCACAAAGTGATGATTTTGTGTATTTATTTCAAAGCTAGATAAACATGTAACCTATCACAAGTGGAATGAATATTGCCAATCCAACGGCTGCACTCAAAATTCCGACCACATGATGAGCATCCATTGTGTATGATAATCAAAATATGATGTAAGATGTAGTATGTCCAAAACAAAAACAGCACACTCTAAAGGTGAGATGTAATCTTTTTTGCCTTGTTTATGATGTTCATCTTCTTTGTGGCGCTGACCTCTGGCTCTAGGGTGAAATAGACGGTCTTTCTTTTTGGATAGATTACCATCTGGGTTACCTTTTCGCGCTCTACTTGGACGTATCTTACCATTCCTAGTGACTTGTTGAATTCTTGCCTCATCTTGCGTCTTTGTGCTACTTGTTTGCAAAAATGCTCTTCTTCTTTTTGGGTTTTGAGTGAGGTCTTGCCCTTTCGCATGATTGATTCTAGTATGTTTCCTTTGAGATCAATTATTGCTGCAAAACGCATCACAGGATCAATTCCGATGATGTCTTCTACGATTTCCAGGTGTGTTGCGCGCTTGTAGACGTTCAATTTTCTCTGACTCTGGTCTGGCCAAATATAATTGGTTTAGGCAATTTGCTGTTAGGTATGGATCAGATTTTCAAAAAATATAATCTCATATAGAATAGTAAGATGGTGAGCATTCATACTGTTTTGGCTCGATTGGAAAGACAGTCAATGCTGGAAAAGATGCGTATAGTCGACGTAGCGTCTGAAAAAAGAATGCTTGCAATAACTCCACAGACTGCTCGATTCTATCATGATTTGCTGGTTAGAATCAAGGCCAAGAACATTTTGGAGCTTGGAATGTCAGTTGGCTATTCTACATTGTATTTTGTAGACGCGATGCGATATAATCACAAAAACCCTAGAATCACCACACTAGAGCACAGCCCGCTCAAAATCAAGATGGCAAAATCAAATTTTGAGGCAGCCGGAGTGGCAAAATTCATCAAAATCAGACATGGTGAGATCTCGAATACTCTCAGAAAAATGCCAAAGGATCAGAAATTTGATTTTGTTTTGGTTGATGCGGACAAGGAAAACATCATTGAATACTTTGATCTGGTTTTGCCAATGGTGAGAGTAGGTGGAATCATTGCCACTGATAATGTGTTATTGCCAAAAAAATATCAAAAATTCATGGACAAATACAGAAAACACATCAAATCACACAAAAATGTGCTTAGTGGGACGATTCCGCTAGGATATGGTCAAGAAATAACAATCAAAATAGCCTAGACTTTTTTGCCAATCTTCTTTATTTGGGAAGATTCTGTGCTGATTGCCTTTGCCACTGCCTTTCGTTTTCGCTCTAATTGTTTTATTTTTGTGGTTTCCTTTTTCTTTTCCTTTGTGATGGCTGTCTTTTGGGCTTTGATCTGCTTTTCTATTGTGGATTTTTCCTTTTTGATTGATTGTAGTTCGGATTGTGCCATGCCAATATGTTTTTCCAAAGTTATTCGCTGGGCCAAGATCTGATCAACTAGCGCTTGTTCTGATTGTATTTGTGACAGTGTAGGTGCAGCACTTGCTAGATTTTTCTTTTCTTGTGTTATTTTTTGAGACAGAATTGTTTGTTTTTGTTTTGATGATTCCAGGAATTTCTCATAGCTTGATACTGTTCTGAGTAGTTTTGCCTGTGATGCAAGCTTTGCCTTTTCCTGCTTTACTTGTGCTTCCAGCTGACGCTCTTCTGATTTTGCTTGTTCTGTTATCTTTTGGTTTTGTGCTTTGATCTCTTCTAGCTGTTCTTTTTCTTGCTGGATTCGTCTTGCCACCTCTGCTTGCTCTGCTAGTCTTGCACGCTCTTGTGCTGCTTGGGCGGCAATCTCTGCCTGCTCAGATTGTAGTTGTAGTATGATGCCATCACGTTCTTTTTTGGCAGTCTCTAGTTGTGCCTCTTGAGCTTTGATCTGCTCTACTAGCTTTGTTTGCTTGAGCATGTTTTGACGCTCTTGCTCGATTTGCTTTTTGAGGTGTTCCTGCTCGATTTTGACCTGCTTTTCAAATTCTTGCCTGTCCAGAATAATCTGCATCATTTTTGATTGCTCGATTCGGATTCTTTCCGCCTCGGTTTTCTCATGGTCTAGCTTTGTCTGTTCGGTGGCTAGCTGCTTTTGGATTTGCTCAAGGTTTGGGGTTTGGTCCTGCCAGCCTTTTGGTAACGTACCTTGTGGCTTGCGAACACTGGGCTGTAAGGTCTCGATTTTTTGATTAATGATTGATTCAAGATTGATTATCTTTTGGTTTGCCCACGTTACTTGGGATTTTAGGTGCTCTATTGTTTCATTAGAGTCCTGCTTTGGTGTAATATCGGTATAGTTGATTTTTTGTCCTAGTTTTGATTCCAGGTATGATCGGTCACTGCGATATAGTGTCTTTCCTTGCTTTAGAAATTCTAAAATGAATTGCAGTCTACCGGTGTCTCCATTCCCAGATGAGATTAATTTTTGAATCTTAGTCAGGGTGTCGTCTTCAACTTTGAGCATTTCCTGCATTCCTAGATCTTGCGCAAACTTTGCGTCAATGTATTTTTGATCAGAGTTGTATAATGGCCTGTTTTGTTTTAGTAGATTCAAAATGTGAGTCAGTCTTCCGGGATCACCATTGCCAGTGAGTAATAGTTTTTCTACAAACGCCCTAGTTTCTGCCAGAGTCAAGCTAGCCATACCCGGTTCCTTTTTTGTATGTAGGACTGGTATTTTAAGACCTCAGAGATTTACTAAATTTTACAAATCATGCACGCCTAGTCGAATTCAGCCGTATGGAATATAGCTTTTTCCATTGTTTGACATTTTTTGAGGATCTTATTATGATGATTCGATCAAAGGTGTATGATTTTTTCATTTTGAGATTCTTGATTAGATTTGTTTTGGTCTGTGGTTTCATCTTTTTGTAAATCAGGCTGATGTGGGGCTCAAAGGAATATTTTGTTTTGAGGTTTTTGGCAAGAATCTGATTGGTGTATGATAGAGACTTGTCTTTTTTTATTTTGAGAAATACAGTTTTCCAGAGATAGTCAGATTTGCCAATTCCTATGCTTTTTGTGCGCATTACATCAAATTTGTTCTCATTTAGGACTTGTTTTGCTTGCGACAGTGAGCGGACCTTGCTGTATAGTGTAATATGTGCATCAAACTTTGGCGCACCATATTGTGTTGCAAGGTTTTTTATTATTTGATTTAGGTATTTTGCATCTTTTGCGGTTGGAGCAAGCCAGATGGAATAAGTCATGCCATTTTCTGCATGACTATATTTCGGTATTCAGGATATTCGATTGCAGAATAACCCTCGCCAAACTCTTCTGCAAACATGGTATCTGTGATGGCAGTCAACAAATGAGCAGCCATTGGCGGAACTGTAATGATTGCAGGTGCGGTTATTGTTTGAATTGTCTCTTGGTTGGTATTGATGTTTTTTTCTCTATATTCCAGCATGCCAGACAAAACATGGTGCTTTGTCTCAAATGTGTGATAATGCCCCCCTCGTGCAAATCCTTTTTTTATTTCTACAATGTTGATGCTTTTTTTGCCATATTTGAGAAACAATATGGTGCCCCTTGCATCAGAGGCTTGCTTGTCAAATTCTAGTTCCATGGTGGCTCCGAATCACACGGCTTGTCCTGCATCTATTTTGAGGCTCAGTGTAGGCGATAAAGCAGATGGGTTGTCAATGCTTTCCCACACAAAAATTGTTGCCTCAAATTCTCCGGCTTCGGTTGGAGTCCAGGAAAGTGATGGTGAGAATGATTGTGCCGGAGACAATGTTCCTGTGATCCATGCTAATGATACTGTGATCCCATCCCGGTTTTGTACCTGGACAATATACGCAAAGTCTTGCTCAAAGTCTTGGTTGTTTTTCAGATCAGCTGTAATCTGGACCTGCTTTCCCACCTCGATTGTCTTGGTGCCAGAGTGTGGTCCCAGTTTTACTCCTTCTTGGGCATAAACCATACCAATCATAGTAATGGCAAACAATGCAAAGATGGCATACTTGAGCATCAAATACAAATTCCAAGAACGAGCTTGATAAACTAATCTTCTTGCTTTTCCATGTATTCTACGGCACATGTAGTAGAGCAATAATTGGATGCCCTGTGCTTGAACTCTTTGCCGCAGTGTTTGCACTTCATGATATGAAAGCGACTATGAGGGTATGATAAGACTAACTATAAAATACCAAATCTGGAAACGCCCATAGTAATACTCTGATACTGAGCTAAGCAGTGGTTGTGGTGGCGGATCTGAGATAGTTTATCTCGTCTATGATGGTGTCTCGTAGTTTTTCCAGCTCACGTATTCTGGATCGGATGGATTGGTGCTCTATATTATCAACATCAAACCAGTACGGAGGCAACATTATTACAGAATCGGATTGCATGGATTGCTTTGGTGGAATTTGCTTAAAAGATTCACTAATAATTTGTCTGTATGATTTTTTTTATAGATGGGCTGGCAGTGTTTAGTTGCCAGGGTCCGGCATTAATCCCCATCTATTGATACGAGTTTGTGAATTTTGTATTAAAGGCTCACGTAGGAATTATCTAGAGATGCCGCACTTTACATAATATTTTTGGTGATACTCTTCTGCCTTGTAGAACTCTGGTGCTGGTTTTATCTCAGTTGCAATTTTTTTACCAAGTTTTTTGGATGCATCCAGATTTTCTTTTGACTGTGTAGCAATTTTTTCCTGCTCGGAATCATGGCAGAATATTACGGAACGATACTGTGTGCCAACATCTGGGCCTTGTCGGTTTAGCTGTGTTGGATCGTGTGAGCTCCAAAACACATCTAGTAGTTTTTCATATGGCAAGATGCTTGGATCATATTCTACTTGGACTAGCTCTGCGTGTCCCGTTTCATCGGTACAGACCTCCTCGTATGTTGGGTTTTTTGTGTGTCCTCCACCATATCCTACTGCTGTGGACTGGACGCCCTTTGTGGTCCTAAAAATATCCTCGACGCACCAAAAACAGCCTGCGCCAAATGTTGCCTTCATAGTTTGGTATGATATAATGTGAGATTAAAATGATTATCCAGATCGAGGACAAAAGATAAGCATGCTTTATGAGTAGGATTTACGGCGAAATTTCAAAGGGACGAAGTTGGGAATAGAACGATACATCAAAGCTGGAGTGATTTCATTTATTGTTTTGATTGGTTTTGTGATAGTTTTTTGGATATTGCCGAATTCCATTAACAATTATTCGCAGTATTTTGTATTTCCACCAGACGAGAACTCGGCAAAAGAAAGGTTTCTTCAGACGCCAGAATATCAAACATTCAAGGAAAGATTTCCAAAACACTCGACGGATTTTTGGATGAATAAATGGGAAGCACAATTTAGTGCATCTGCAATAAATCCAGAAAATCAGAACATCGTCATACTACGAATGAATACTAGTTTTAGTGACGATAGGATATACATGTCTGCACACTGTGACGCCATGGCAAAAAAATCTGGGATCAGATATGACGCAGGCGATGTTACGGTAAAACCATTCTTAGAGACTACCAAATGTCTCGAAATCACAAAGTGAGATTATTTTTCATACAGCCATATCTCTAGCTTGGTCAGAGGAAGGCTCAGATTATCCGGCAGTACGATGAGCAGGCCGGAGTCCTTTGCCACATCATTGCAGGTACCAGAGAATCGGGCATAGTTCTTTCCACTACACTCATCATAGTACTGGAATTTGGCATTGCTTTGATCATAGTTTTGCTGCTCTAATATTGATGGTACAAAATAGACATCAAAGCCTATTGTGTCATCATTCATTTTTATGGTGTAATCAAATGATGATGTTTCCTTTGATGTGCAAATTGGAATAAACTGGGAATAGCCGGATTTTATCTGAGATTCGTGCTCGGCATTATTTTGCTTCCCTGGAACCGAATTATACAGTGTGATGTTTGGGTCTGGGCTTTTTTGCACACCACTTGCATATTCAATTTGGTGGCGGATTACGTCTGCTCCAAACCTTGCATAGTGAGGCTCCCAGGAATCATGACAGTTTGTGTTGCTGTTTTGCACCAAAATGTAGGGCTTGTCATGAGTGTAGCGAATCTCATCGACATTGTTTTGCTTTGATATCTCTAGTCTGTCCTCTGAGCTTAGTGGAATTTTTTGGCTATTTGACCACACATTGGTGACCTCGTATACGATATTTCCTGGATAGCTGTTCCAGCCCGGCTCTAAATGAACATAGATTGACTGCTTGTTTATTGATTGTTGCTGCAAGACAAATGCAGACACAATATAGTATGATATGATTACACAAATGATTCCAATTATGATATAATGGATTTTTCGCATGTGCTTGCTAGCAATGTAAGGGGGTTTTTCAAACTTTTGATCACGCTATTGGATCGCCGGTCTCATGATAGTATTGGTGCTCTAGCTCTTTGATGCGCTCGGATATTTTGTGATCATACTTTTTGGCTAGCTTGGCCTGTAGGGTATGATATTCTTGGACCAGTTTGTTTATCTCGGATTTTTTCATTTGCCAAATTCTAGGGATTTTGCTTTTTTGATGGATTTGCTAATTTCGACTAGCTTGATGTCTATCTTTTTTGCCCTATCCAGTGAGGATTGGTACTTGGAGTAAGAGTCTCGGTATTTTGATTCATAGAACAATGCGTCTGCCTCGTCTTGGACTAGTTCTGCGTCATTTAGGAACTTTTTTGCAGCCAAAAACGAGTCCGTGGCCTTTTGCATCTCAGCCTGGGATGCCTTGTTGGTAATCCAGGTATAGTTTAGCGAGGGTGTGATTTTTTGCAGTGCAGTTTTTGTTGCAAATAGTTTCTTGTCTGATAAGGTCTGGATTTTGGTTGCCTTTAGCTTCCAGTCAATGATTTTAGTCGAGTTTGTTGCCTTGAGCGTGGCAGGTGACTTTAACTGCAGCCATGATTCGTAGCTTTCAATTTTTGGATACATGATATCATTTGGATCATCGCTGTGGGAAAACCCAATTGCGTGTCCTAGCTCGTGCTTTGTTATTTCCAATGCATAGTCTGATGATACAAGATTCCATTTTTTGTCCTTGAAATAACCTAGCGTGATGGTTAGTCGTGGCTTGCCGTACTCGTTTAGGGTATTGGTGGTATAGTATCCAAGCTTGCCCCCATCATACTGGCTTGCCCATTCCAAGACAAAGTCTGCAGTGTCTTGTCTAGTGGCGATTTCCAGTTGTAGTCCGGGCATTTTTTGCTGCCAGTATTTGATTGCATCATTTAGTACTGTTCCAAACTGTTTTTCCCATGATGGCGGCATTTTTTGCACATACATTTTGTAGGTCTGAGCATCAGCTGGAATCGGAATGAATCCAAAAACCGCAACCAGTACGATTCCACCAAGAAATAACTTCATGAAAACTCTGGATTATTCTCACAAATAAGGCCCATGTTGTGTTTTTGGTATTATCTGGTAGGCTCGGAATAACTCTGGGTTGAAAATACTATCGATATGGAATTTGGATCATCGGCCGCAATGAAAAACTCGCCGCTCTTGCAGGATTTTGGCATGATCAAACCCCACAAAGTCACCTGGACCACATCTCGGTCTGAGCGCAATTCTAGATCAGGTGAGTATAGTTTTTCCATGCCCGCACACACCTTGACTTCCACTATATGCCAGACGTGCAGTGTTCTTGATTTTGATATCTTGCTTATCTGGGCTGACTTGTCGGTTTGCATGGTTTTGAAATCCTTGATGTCTTTTTTTATAGAATATTTTTGTGGCGTTGCATCTGCGGTATTGATTGTCAGAACCGAGAGCACAAGGAATGATATCAGCATTATCCCAGACAGCCTCATGTGGTCATAATACCACAAAATATAATTTAAGATTTCTCGGCGTGTTTGTGTTGGATTTTTGATCTTATTACCATTACCAGTAATGCTGGTGCACCAAGATAGATTCCTGCATTTAGCATTACAACCAGGATTCCATATCCTACCAGTTCGGATTCCGAGTCAATTCCTGCATGATTCAGAATCGATAGCGTGGATAGCATTGGTGTGATTGTTATTTTGATTACTTCCTTGAATAACGGATTTTGTCGTTCTAGGTCTGCCACGTCTGGACTAAATGAATAATAAAACTCGTTGAATCCTGACATTAACGCAGTCCCAGAACCACCAAACAGCAATACATTATCACGTAGCTCTCTTAGGGACTGGACCTGTGGCGATAGTTCTGTTCCATATGTTGCGGTTGCAATTAAACATCCACCACCAAATGGCCCGTCTGCTTTATCCACAACACAGACTCCCTCTTCGATGTGAGTTCCAGGACCGCACAGCAATTCAACTGGTTCGGGCTCTGGAATTTCCAATACCTCGTATATTGTCTGGCCTGGGAAGTTTTTATCAAACCATTCCTTGAATGCGGCCTCGGAATTGTATCTCTCCACATATGACTGTGGGTCCTTGTCAGGATCTGGAAATCCCGGAATGTGGGTTGTGGGGGTTTGTGGCTCTGGCTCTGGTTCTGTTTCGGTTTCTACGATACAGGTCTGGGTCTCTTCATCAAACATTGTTCCTATGCCACATTGGGTTGGCTCTGGTGTTTCCTCTACTGGTTTTGGAGGATCTGCTGTTTTGATAGATACCTCATTTGATGCAACACTCAGTCCTGCTACATTGATTGCGTAAATTCTATACGAGTAAGTGTTTGCAAGCAGTCCGGTGTGTGAATATGTTGTGGTGCTGGTCTTGCTGGTTAGTGTACGATACGAGTCTTGACCTATCTTGTATTCTATTTTGTAGCCAGTGACTTCTGCACCGCCAGTAATTGATGGTGTAGACCAGTACAGATTGATCTGAGTTGATGAAACTAGATTAGCTGATAGTGTAGGTGGTGTTGGAGGTTTTGCATTGACAGGCACGGATGGCGGTGGTGTGACTATGGTTGATGTGGTTGGGGTTGCGGAAACCTCTGCAGATGAAAGACTTGTTCCAGATGATGTGATGGCATAGATTCTGTATACGTGTGTGGTTCCTGTGACTAGTTTTGTGTGGGAATATTTTGTAGTGGAATTTTGTGTACTTGGTGTTAGCGTTTCAAATTGTGCAGGTCCTTTTTTGACTTCAATCTTGTATCCGACTATAGTACTGCTAGTTGATGGTGCAGTCCAGGATAGGTTGATTTGTGTTGGTGAGACGGGGGTTGCAACAAGATTTGTTGGTGGATTTACCGTTGTGGTACTAGTTGGGGTTGGTGGCACTGCATTTGATGTGGATAGTGGTGTAGCAGTGGCATCTGCAGATCTTGGGCTAGAGCCCAGCGTGAAATATGCAGACACTACATACGTGTAGGTCTTGCCTGTGGTGAGTCCGGTTATAGTGTAGGTATTGACAGAGCCGACATTGTCCTGAATTACTTTGTAGCTGTCCTGTGAAATTTTTTCCTCTATCTTGTAGCCGGTGATTGATTGCTTGTAGGTTTGCGATGGTGCAACCCAGGTTAGCGTGATTGCCGTAGGCGATATGGCAGTAGCAGTTACGGTTGGCGTTGTGGTGTCCTTTGGCGTGGCAGAGACCTCGCTTTGTGTGCCGGCCCCTACAGAGTTGATTGCCGAGACTCGGTAATAGTATTGAGTGCCTGTGGTAAGGCCGGTGTGAGAAAATGAGGTTGTTGTGCTTTGCGAATTTGCAACCAATACCTCAAATGCGCCAGCACCTTTCTTTGATTCAATTTTGTAGCCAGTGATTGCCGCACCGCCATTGTTGGATGGAGCACCCCAGGACAGATTAATTTGAGTGGGTGATGCAGATGTTGCGGACAGATTAGTTACTGATCCTGGTACATTAGAAGATGATGAAGACGATGTTGGGGTGGATGAGGCTTCATTTGATGCGATGCTGGTTCCAACACTATTGATTGCAGAAACTCGGTAAACGTAAAGCTGTCCTGATGTCAAGCCGGTATGTGAGTATGTGGTGGTTGTGGTACCGGTGTTTGATACGAGATTTGTGTAGCTGCCAGAGCCGATCTTGTATTCTATTTTGTATCCTGTAATTGGAAATCCGCCTGTGCTAGATGGTGTGGCCCAAGACAAGTTTACCTGGGTACCAGAGTTTGCAGTGGCTACCAGTGCGGTTGGTGCACTAGGTACGCCAGATGTTGAGGATGATGTTGGAGTAGCAGATGCTTCGCCAGAGGTAGCACTTGTTCCGATATTATTGATGGCAGAGATCCTATACGTGTAGGTTGTACCAGTTGTCAGTCCGGTATGGGAGTATGTTGTGGTTGTAGTTCCAGTGTTTGATACAAGGTTTGAGAATGTTCCAGAACCTGACTTTGCTTCTATTTTGTAGCCTGTAATTGGTGAGCCGCCATTGTTTGAAGGGGCAGACCAGGACAGATTCACTTGAGTTGGAGATACGGGTGTGGCAGACACGCCTGTTGGAGAGCCTGAAACGGTTAACGCTGAAGATGATGTTGGCTGTACCACTACTTCGTTTGAGGGATTTTCGCTTGTGCCAAATTGTGTAATGGAATAAACTCGATAAAGATAGACCTGGTTTGTAGTTAATCCGGTATGAGAATAGGTGGTTGCGGTGCTGCCGGTGTTTGACACTAAAACAGAATAGCTGCCAGAGCCGATTCTGTATTCGATTTTGTAGCCGGAAATAGGATAGCCACCAAAGCTTGTTGGCGCAGTCCAGGAAAGATTTGCCTGAGTTGGAGATGCTGCAACGCCAGTCAGTCCGGTTGGTGCACCGGGGGCAGAACCAGTAGATGATGAGGTTGGTGTGGCAGAGGCCTCGGACGATGGATTTCCAGTACCGACATTGTTGATTGCGGATACCTTGTAGGTGTAGGTGTTGCCACTGGTCAGTCCCGTATGGGAATAATTTGTGGTAAATCCAGTGCTTGCAACTAGAATTGAATAGCTTCCAGATCCAATCTTGTATTCTATTTTGTAGCTGTTAACGCCGGTTCCGCCATCATTGGCAGGTGCCGACCAGAACAGGTTTACCTGTGTTCCTGAAACGGCAGTGGCGGTAAGGTTTGTTGGAGGATCAGGGGCGGTTGCTGCAAACGCCTGAGTTATGGATGCGAATAATATGACATAAAATAATGCGAATAGATACGCCTTCACAGCTGAAAAAAGCCCTTCACAGATTGATAAACACTTGGACTAAATCATTAGTGATGAATTGATTGAATTTTCTTATGGTACGATGCTGCCTGCGGATTTGGCATAGTCGGATTCATACCATACGGTTTTGTATTCTGAGCTTTTGGATGATATGATATTGATGGCAATGTGGGAAAAGGTCTTGGATTTACTAATAGAGCCGTGCGTGTGAAGCGTGTTTTTTGGAATGTATACTATGTCGCCTTCGTTTAATGGGATAGATTCGGTTTTCTTTATGGCAAAGTGCGATTTTTTGTTTTGAAGCTTTTTGTATAGTTCCAGTTTGCCTTTGCCTTTTGTTGCAATTAGGATCTGGTTACCATTGTGGGTATGGAGCTTTGTCTTGGAGCCGCCTTTGAAATAGACGTGATAGATGTTGTGCTGTTCTGAGTGTATGGTACCAGATATGTCCTTCATGGAGGTCTTGCCGGTAAACCAGTTTGGGTTTATCTTGCGGGGGTTTCCAGGGGAGTAAATGTTGGCTTTTCTCATTATGAAAAAGTCATCATATTATGGATATAATCCAATCAGGTTTTCTGAAAGTGGTCTGCTGATTCCTTTTGGTATTCCAGAATACAGGATTCACAAAAAGAATCCCATTCTGTGATGTGTAGTTTGGCAAAATAATCAATGGTCCATTGGTATGGTGGGGTTTTTCTATATTGGAACTGTTGGATGGTGTAAATGTCTTTTTGATGGAATTTTTGCAGGCACTTTTTGCACTGGGCATCCTTCATAGTGTGATATGAGTGGGGATGTTTTTAGAGATTAGGAAAATTCCGTGATTTTTGATAAAGCAGATGTGATATTTAGCAGATCCGCACTTGCCACAGTTTTGTCAGAGATTAATTCAGCGTAGAATGGATCAGAATCCATTTTTTGTATATCTGATTGATAGCAGCTCAGTGCTTTCTCAAATAATGTGATATCAGACTCCAATCTGGACAGCACCTCAGAGTTTTCCAATCCTTCACTGATTTTTTTAATCAGTGTTCCAACCAAAGGATATGCCTTCATTGCCTCTTGCTCTACAATTTGCGCAAACATTGGCGCGTCCTTGATTTCAGGCGAGTTCCTAATGTTGCGCAGCCTTTTTTTGTAATGGTTTAGTGCGCGCAGTACCAACTCGTATCCACCTTCCTCTTTGAGATAGATTCTACCTAACCATACCTTTTGAGACATTATTGGTATGGTATGATTAGATTATTTGTAAATATCATTGTGGATTTAGTATGCTGGTTATCACATCCAGAACATGTTGGTATTCTGGTGTTGCGGCATCTCCTCGGACGAGAAGGGTTCCGTTTTTGTAATATATGGTTTTGATGTTTTTAACTCGCGTAAAGATCTTGAAGGACTCCATGATTGATGGATCATCGGATTTGTAGAATATCAGATTAAAGTCCGTTCGCAGTCGATTGGTAATGATAACAAAGTCGTCTTGGGTGATTTTTCTTACAAATTCCAATTATATCCTACAGTGTGTGAGTAAAGTGAACAACATATCTCTATTATGGTATTTTGCGATTGGGTATGAACATGGTTGTAACAACTCGCATGTATCACAAAATGATCCAAGATGAGCCTACCATATCAGACATGGACAAGATTGATCTGGAATTAAAGGGCAAAAAAGTTCTAGCAGAATAATACTACCACATTCCGCCGGCACCATCTTGACCGTCCATTTTCTTGGCAGGTAGGTGTCCGTGAGCCTTGTTGATGTGTCTCTTTAGGCGCTCTGGGTCGTGTAATTCCATTCCACAGGTTTTACATTTTGTTTGGTTTGTTTCTTCCTTCTTTTTGAAGAGGCCCATGGATTTGGTTTTGGAAAATGTGTTATAAATTAATCTGACTGATTACTAGTATGAAATGTCAGTGTGAAAAGTGTCATTGTAGTGAGGAGTTTGAACCAATTGACAAAGAGAATCTCCTCAATACCATACAGCATGGACGACTAGATAAGAAACAGATTGAATTTGCGATGAAGAGACTAGATAATGTTTTGTGTGAGAAATGTTTTCTCAATAAACATCAGACCAATTAGTAAAAGTCAGATTTACAGACGTGTTAGATTTGAATGCAGATAGAAAACGTCTTTGGCTAGGTACAATCGAACAAATAGATTCTAGAATTATGAATGAATCCATGCCAATTTCGATGAATCATTTCAATAAAGAAAGTATATGAAATTATAATTCCTGCATCAATTGTTTAAGTTCTTCACGCATCGTATCGTTTAATGTTGGAGTTTTTAGATAATTCTCTACAAATTCTTTAGATATTGTTTCCTTAGTTGGTTCTAACTCAGAGCCTAGAAAACTACCAGATATCGAATTGTTAGAATGCTCCATAATGAATACTGAGAACTTGCCAGATCGTTCGGGATCGTGATAATTTCCAACAGGACTTAAAACTGTAGCAATGAATCCTCGTTTTCCATGAAAGGGATCTTTTTTCATTAATCTATGAATTTTAACAATATCGCCAATTTTCAAAAATTTATCACTTTCTTGTTTTTTATTCCATTCAGATATGGCCTGTTCAATAGGGATATCTTTTCTTATTCTATCTGAAAGAAATTCAATGGCGCCATCGGGTAATACTATTTTCTTGGATTTCATCTAACATCTGATCAGATTAATAATCAATTAAAAAAGTTAAGCTGTTTCTCCAACAAATCCTAACCTACGTCATTACGTGAAAAACATTGAATTTTTGCGCACAAAAAGGCGGGGTTCTATTTTTACTCTTTATCGATAAACTCGTCAGCTGTTGGTGGGTCTGGTGGCAATCCCTTTCTCTTTCTAGTTTCAGCAATCAAAGTCGCTTGGATTGATTTTGGCATTGGAGTCCACGCCTTAAAGTGAGTATTCCACATTGCTTTACCAGCAGTTTGGCCTCTCATGACTTCGGCAATATCAAATGTTTCTGAAGCTGGAATCTCACCGACTATGATGCTGGTGATTCCTTTTTGCTGCATATCAAGTACCTTTCCTCTCTTACCAGACAAAACTGATGCTACGTTTCCAATCATGTCCTGTGGGACTCTGACCTCAATTCCAAGCATCGGTTCTAGCAAAATGGGTTGTGCCTTTAGCATTGCACCCATGCATGCACGTCGAGCTGCTGGTGATAATTGCGATAGACCTCTGTGAGCAGTGTCCTCGTGAGGAACAAAGTGAGTGAATGTGAATTTACAATTTCTAACCTGCTCTCTTGCAAGTGGACCTTCCTTCATTACTTCCTCAAATCCAGACAAAATGGAATCGGTAGATTCTTGGATAAACTGGACACCTTTTGTTCCATTAACCATAATGTTTCCGCGAGAGTCAAATCTCATTACACGCTTTGCAGTATCAAGGTCCCAACCCTTTGATTTCAAGAGATTCTCCATCTCTTTTTTGTCCTTCATCTCGGATAATTGTCCTGCACGGATCATATCGGCAATCTCTGGCTCTAGTGGCTCTACTTTCATGAAAATCTTGTTGTGTCTGTTTGGTGATTTTGACATGACAGCCTCTGAACCACCCTGAATGGTTTCCCTATAGTTGATCAATGGTTGTGATGTTACTATTTGAACTCCGGCATCGCCAATCAGAGATGTTGCAATTTCCAAGTGCAACACACCCATTCCCGCAATGACTGTTTCGCCGCTTTCTTCGTTGATTTTAACCACAAGGTTTGGATCCTCGATTGTAATTCTTCGCAGAGCCTCGACTAATTTTGGCAAGTCTTTTGGAAACTTTGCCTCTACTGCTATCTGAACTACAGGTTCTGATACATACTTGATTCCTTCAAAGATTGAAACGTCCTTTACCGTAGACAGAGTCTGTCCAGCTCGTGCCTCAGTCAAGCCAAGCAAAGCTGGAATGTTTCCTGCACCCAATTCTCCGACCATCTCTCTTTGGTTGCCCATGAAAAAGTTGACCGATTGGATTTTTCCTTCACGTTTAGTATCAATCAAATGAACAGGCATGCCATCTTTTAGCGTACCAGAGAATAGTCTTCCAATTGCAACAGGACCAGCTGCTGGATCCATTGCCATGTTTACAATCATCATAACTGCAGGGCCATTGTCATCGCAATTCAGAATTGCCTTGCCAATGTCGGATTCCAAATCACCTTTCCAGATTTTTGGAATTCTGTATTTTTGTGCTACATGTGGTGGTGGGTGATGCTTTACAACCATTCCCAGTACAGCTTCTGCCAATGGTGCCTTTTTCGCTAGATCATCAACGTTTGCACCTTCTTGGTATGCAGCATAAATGTCCTTGAATGAAATTCCTTTTTCCTTCATGATATCGATATTGAAACCCCACCTGTCCTTTGCAGAGCCAAATGATACCGAGCCATCTTGAATTGAGACCTTCCATTTTTCCTTGTATTCTGGTTCGGCATAGGTGTCGATTAATCCATTAAAAGTAGAAACAATGTTTGCAAGCCATTCCTGCATTTTCTCAGGAGTCAGTCTCAGTTCTTTGATGAGTCTGTCGATTTTGTTAATGTACAGGACTGGTCTGACTCGCTCTTCCAGCGCTTGTCTGGTTACGGTTTCAGTCTGAGTCATGATACCCTCTACAGAATCTGATACCACAACTGCGCCATCTATGGCCCTAAGGCTTCTGGTGACACGTCCTGTAAAGTCAATGTGGCCTGGAGTATCAATCATGTTTACGACATATTCTTGGCCAGCTTTTTCGAAAAGTAATGTAACGTTTGCCTGAACTATAGTCATCTGACGATCTTGTTCAAGCTTCATGGAATCCAAGGCTAGTGCACGACCTGCTGCCTGAGGCGAAATTATACCAGCATAACCCAAGAGATTATCACTCATTGTGGTTTTTCCGTGGTCTACGTGAGCAATTACACCAAAGTTTCTAATGTTTTCCTTATTTTTGATGATCTTTAGGATCTGCTCAGTTGCCTTGTACTTCATATTTGATTGGAATTCTTTGAGGAGGGGTATTAAATCTTATTAAAAAAAGATCGATTTTTTGAAAAAATTAGTAGATCATATCAGAGCTTGCAGCTCGCACATTCTTTTGTGATATGAAATAACATTCCTTGATTCTTTTTTTACGTGCCATGTTCAGTGTAACAAACTGTGACACAAAAATGTAAAACAAGACCTGATCGATTTTGTTCTTGGATTGAATAGATGGATTATACACATTCAGTCCAAGTTTTTTGAGATTTGATGATAAATGAGAGATGTAAGTATTCTTTGGTTCCAGTGTGATTATAGTATCACCGGATTTGGCAGTGAATAATCCCATGTGTGAGAACTGTTCAATTTTTTCATAGTGAGAATTCATTCCCAGTATTTCGCCAAGCTTGGCAGACATGTACATTGCAATTGGATATGTGTGCTGGTTGCCAAGAATGTAGATTTGGTTGGACAGTGTGATTTTCTGGGATGCGGCCTTTGCTAAATTGAATATCCTTTTTGGATTTTTTATTTTAAAATCATACACCAAAGAAATGCAGGTCAGCGCACTTGCCAAAAATCCAATGCTGCCGGCTGTTAGTACCTTGGAATCAGTATAATCAAGAGGAATTATTCCATCACAAGTCTTACCAAGCTTGCTGGTTGGATTCCTAGTTATTGCAATGGAATGCTTTGCTAGCTTGGCGGCATGAATGTTTGATATTGTGTTGCCAGAAATGGACACAAAATAGGCACGACTAGTCCTTGCCAGTGTTTTGTTTTGTGTAAATTCCAAAGGATCACATGCCCTAACAGCATAGTCAGAGAATGCCTCGGCAAGCATTCCAGCACACAGCGAGTCACCACTACCACAAAATATCATATTTTTACCTAGCTTGCTCTTTTGTGATACAAACTTTGCCAGATAATCAAGCTGCAAATACATATCATGTGTAAATGCATCAATCGTGTTCATTATACCATATCACATACACAAAGATATGTGCTTGATCATGAAATTTTTGTTTGGATAAAATGAACAGCCTACACTATATCGCCTGGATTAAAGCCAAGCTTGCATTGTTAAAGCAAAGATCACGCCACGAGTTCATCCCAACCGCTGAAGACTTGATGAAATCACCAATATCGATTAATGAGAATTCTACCATCTACACTGCAGCAGATGAAATTCTAACCAGGGACATTTCCGGATTAATCATACAATTGAGTCAGCCAAGGCACCTATCACAAAAAGGAATTGCAGAGGCCCTACTAACAGAGGAAAAAAGCATCAAAGACATTCCAGCCATCTCAAAGACAAGAGATCTGACCTTGGTGGACAGATTCGCCCCAGTATCAAACTGTGCAGAGCAAATGCTAAAGCTGAGAATCAACGCACTAGGTGTCAAGGACAACAATCATCTAATTGGAATCATAACAAAGCACGACATTGTAAAATATTTTGAGCAAAACATGGTAGATGAGACCAAGCTATCAGAGATAATGTCAGTGGGTAGCTTTTTTGTCCCAGAGGAAACATCTCTGTATGACTCACTGCATAAAATGCTGGACAGTGGAATCTCTCGCTTGCTAGTCAAGGATTCTACAGGCACGCCCGTAGGCATAGTAACCTACAAGAGTTTTCTGAAAACCGCAATGTACCACACAAACCAATCAAGGGCTGAGACATTTGCCAAGGGGTTTGGCAGAACCTACAAGATTGGCCAAATCATGACCAGACAAATAATTTCAGTATCAATTAACACCAGCATTGCCAAGGTAGCAAAAATCCTAATCGATTATCGAGTCCATGGTGTTGCTGTGACCCACAAGCAAAGAATAGTCGGCTTTGTAACAGAAAAAGACATTACACGACAGCTGGCAAAACTGTCCTAGCACATTATTATTACCATACCATAAAATCCCAAATCATGAAAATAACCATAGGCCACACCCCGGACTCGGACGATGCGTTCATGTTTTATGGAATGCTGACAGGTAAGGTACCATCAAATGATTTCACGGTTAACCATGTAATAGCAGACATTGAGGAGCTAAACAGACGAGCACTGGATAATGACTTGGATGTGACTGCAGTATCAGTCCATGCATGCGCGTATCTGCCAAACCACACCATACTGCGAAGTGGTGGAAGCTTTGGTATTGGGTATGGTCCTATTGTGATAGCAAAGACAAATATCTCACCAGAGACATTGCCAAAATTAAAAATCGCCATTCCTGGAAAGATGACATCAGCATTTTTGCTCTTGCAACTAATGATTGGAAAATTTGATTATATCGAGATGAAGTTCAGCGACATTCCAGCAGCAGTTCGAGACGGCAAAGTCGATGCAGGACTAGTCATTCATGAGACCCAGTTATCATACGAATCAGAAAACTTGATCAAAATCCTAGATGTTGGAAAATGGTGGGACCAGTCCACAAACGGACTGCCCGTACCCCTAGGCACAAACGTCATGAGCAATAGATTTGACATTGAAACAATACGGAAATTTGACAAATACCTCCACGACTCTATTGCATATGGACTAGAGCACCAAAAAGAAGCACTAGACTATTCCATGCAGTATAGCCGTGGCAAGCCAGAAGCGCTGATAGAAAAATTTGTCAAAATGTACGTAAATCCAATAACAGTAGATATGGGAAAACCAGGCGAGCAATCGATTAGGCATTTGTTTGATCTTGCCACCAAACAAGGACTGGTACAAAAATTCAACTTGCAAATCAGTTGAGATAGGAGGAAGCTAGCACAAATGCGACAGAACAGGTTCGTCGCGGACTAGAAATACCGCCTTTGTGATATTTGCTAGCTTGTGTTAGCTTCGTACTATATTATACAATTTTGCAACATAAAGATGATCAAGCCAAGACTTGAAATCTGTTTAATTATCATACGATACTCAAACAAATGTATTGGTATGATATGATATTATTCAGAAATTCTTTACATTTGTTTGATGGCACGATTTGTATAATAATGATTAATGGTATAATAGAGCAGTGCTAATCGACAAGAAAATTCTCAGTGGCGGCCTTGCAATGTTGATTGTTGGGATGATTCTGATTGCATATCTAAATTCTGCTGTACCAATAGGACAGGCAGGAATGACAGACGAGCAAGCACTTGATTTGATGAAAAGAGAAGTAGAGCACAAAAACTATTCCACGCTAGCTGCAATGCTTGCAGGAGTGGGCTTTTTGCTAGTCTTGATAAGCTTTGGTGCAAGAAGAAAAAAGGGCGGCGCAAAGACAATAGAAAAGAGACCACCAGAGGCATCCTAAAGATTTTAACCGTTTTTGCACAACCAGAATAATGGTCACAGCCGAAATCAGCCTGTATCCAGTAGGGACAGACTCGACAAGCCTTAGCTTCTATATCGCAAAATCAATCGAGTCCATCCAGAACATGACCAATCTATCACATCAGGTAACCCCGATGGGAACTATCCTAGAGTCAAATGATTTGGGAAAAATCTTTGAGGCCACAAAAACAATGTCAGAGACAATCCACAGGCTGGGAGTAAAAAGAATTGAAATCATCCTAAAGATAGATTCCAGGACCGACAAATCCCAGACAGCAGATCAAAAAATGGAATCTTTGAACAAGTACCTAAAAGGTGCGTAGTGTCTCAAAGAACGTGTTTCGTTGTGCAGGCTCTCGACCAATCTCTTTTACCATCGTAGCTAGTTCCATCACGGATGAATTGGTTGGCTTGCCTGCTGCACGATAAATCTCCTCAGAAAATGCCGTACCTACTAGGTCACTTCCGCCATTAGACAGGGCAACCTGTGCAAGCTTTTTGCCCAAAGCAACCCAGTATACTGATATGTTGTTCAAAACGCCAGCTAACATTAGCCTGGATATTGCAATTATTTTGAGATCATAAATTGCGGACGACTCGTGGTTTACAAGATTTTTCTGCTCCAGCTCTGTGTTGTCGAGTGAAAACTTTAATGGAATGAATGTAATGAATCCACCTGTTTTCTTTTGCAGCTCTCGCACCTTGATGAGATGATCTATGATGTGTTCCGGCTTTTCTATGTGCCCATACAGCATGGTGACATTGCTTTTGATTCCCAGATTGTGTGCTTGCTCTATTGTATCAAGCCATTCCTGTCCTGAGCACTTGCCACGGACTATTTGTCCTCTAATTTCAGGATGGAACAATTCTGCGCCCCCTCCAGGCATAGAGTCAAGGCCAGCAGACTTTAATCTAGATAGTATTTCCTTGACGGACGTCTTGGTTAGCTTTGATAAAAAGAAAATCTCTGCAGCAGTAAATGCTTTTACGGTCATTTCTGGATGATTTTTCTTTATGATTTTCATCATGTTTTCATAATAGTCTAATTGCAAGCTAGGATGGAATCCGCCAACGATATGCACCTCGGTTGCACCCATTGATTTTGCCGCAGCTACTCTTGCTTCGATTTGCTCAGGGCTCAGTGTATATGCATCTGATTCATCGCCCTTTCTGTAAAATGCACACATTTGGCAGCTTGCAGCGCACAGATTTGTATAGTTCATGTAGTATGATGCGGCAAATGTTACTTTGTTTCCGACCAGTCTTTTTCTTGCCAGATCAGCTGTTGCGCCAACAACAAAAAGATTCTCTGAATTCATCAGCTCCATTCCATCATTGTATGATAGTTCTTCGCCAGATAACGATCTGTCAATTGCCTTAGAGTCTACTATGATATCTCGAAGCATGAGCTGGTTCTAAAAATTTGTAAATATAAAAGAAACGTACCGAATAGACAATCTATTAGAATTATCTATTTGCGGTTGTAGTGGATTTTGCCGTACTTGTCTTTTTTGATTTCTGATGCCTTTTGAGCTTCAGCCTTTTGTGCTTCTTCCTTTGCTTTTTGATCAGTTGCACCCAAGTCCTTTTGGGTCTTTGGTACTTTGACTGCCTCATCGAATGTTCTCTTTACATCCTTTTCAGGGGATTTTGGGAGATATTCTTTTTGGGCTTTGACCTTCATTGCAAATGCTTCTCGTTCTGATTCTAATGCAGTTTGTGATTCACTTGGGCCGCCTGATGACTTGCGTGCCTCGATTGCTGCCTTAGCCTCTTCTCTGAGCTTTGCCAGTACATCTGCAGTTCTTGGGAGATCATCTTTTTTGATGGACTCGTTTCGAGCTGCGATTGCATCTTCGATGGCTTTGGCTGCTGCCATTTTCTTTGCCATCATTTTTGCCTTGATGTCTGCTGCCATTTGCTTTTGGGACTCTAGTCTGTCTGCTCTCATTTGATCAAATGCGCTTCTGCCTTCATCGTGCTTTTCCTTTGCTGCAGCTGCGGTGTTCGCTGTCTGTGCATAGGATAATCCGATTGGGCCGATAACGACTGCGGTCAAAAGAAGTATTGAAGCTAGGATACCTAGTTTTTGCATGTTTGTGGAACCAAGAAATCAATATAAAAATAATGCGACTGGATTCGGCGATTTTTAGGATACTTGGACTGGTTTATTCGGATTTTGATTCATTTGGGACAGATTTCTTGGCTGTCTGAGCTGCCTTTGCCTGCTTTATCTTTTGAAGTTGTAATTCATAGTTTTTCTGCTCCTCGTCTTTTGCCTTTTGCTCAAGCGCCGCTCGCTCTTCCTTTAGTGCTTTTTCTGCAGCTTTTCTTTTTTGGTCCATCATCTTTTGGATCTCCTTTTGCTCAGAGAGCACTTTTTCTTTTGTCTTTTTTGCATCAGAGTCGATTGTGGATTTGGACTTGTCCAGGAATTCCTTGGTGTTTGCCCCCTTTTGCTCCAGTACGGCTTGTTCTCGCTTTAGTTTCATCTCTTCGACTTGGGCCTGAGCCTTTTCCTTTATTGCTTTGATTTCGTCCAGCTTTTGCTGTCTTTTCTGGATTACCTCTTGTCGCTTTGCCTCACTTGCTTCTTCGATTTCCTTACGCTTTGCCTCCAGCTCTTTTTGAGCCTGCTTTCTTTTATCTAGCGCTTCCTTTGTTTTGGCAGCCTCGTCTTTTAGTGAGTACTTACGCTGTTCCTCGATTTTCTTTAACTTGTCTTCCTGTTCTTTTTCAAATTCCGCGATTCTCTCAGATGCTGTTTGTGCAAACGATTGAGAGTACGGCAGTATGATAACAGAGGATAACAAAATCAATGCTGACAATATTGCAGTGTGATGCATGACAATATCATATCATGATACTATAAAATAATAACTAATGATTAATCCAAAAGAAAAAGAGATTAACTGTTCAGCCTTATGGAGTTGCGCCCGATGTAGCAGTGGAGTTTGTGCCAGTGCTGGCATCAGAATCAGAACCCGTTGAGCTAGAATCAGTGCTTGAACTATCTACTGGAGTCTCAGTTGTCGGTGCGCGCTTTGATTTGAGTTGGACTTTGGCGTCAAATTGTGCTTTTTTCTTTGCCATCTTTTCATCAAATTTCTTTTTGGCATCGGCTTGTCGCTCTTCAAAGCTTGCTACCTTTTTGCTCATTTTCTCTTCAAATGAGGTTTTCTTGTCTGCAAGTCTTTTTTCTATTGCTGCTTTTCGATCTTCCATGTTTTGCTCCATCTTTTCTCCCTTCATTGCTCGTTTTTCCTCAAGGAATTTGGCTCGTTCTGCGAGTCTGTCGTCATATGTTTTGGATTTTTGCAGTGCACGTTCTTTGAGTTTTTGAATTTTCTCATCGACGTGTTTTGTCATCTTTGCTCTTTGCTCTGCAATTTTCATTTGGATTTTTTCCTCGTCGCTCAAGGGCTTGGTTGGCTTGGGAGCTGGTGGTGGAGTTGTTGTAGTATCTGGAGTCGTCTCTGTACTTGTCGAGTTGGTCTCTGTTGTCTGTGCAAATGAGAAACCGACTGGTCCGACCAGTGCAGCACTAAGTAGTAGTATAGATGCTAGGATTCCTAGTTTTTGCATACCAAAAATTCGATTTTGAGTATATTTAAGATTGTGGAACGATTTGTAAGTAGATTTGGTAATTCTACCATCTCAAAAAGTTTAGTTAGGCTCAAAACCACATCACACCATGGTGCTTCCTATTGTTGATGAGTACAAGCCAAAGTGCTATGTGTGCAATAATGCATTTGATACCATAGAATTGCTCAGAGAGCACCAAAAAACAAAGCATGCCGAATTTGTATCATACCATGAAAACCAAAAAAGAGAGCCAGCACCTGGCGACGTTACAGTATTTTAGAAATGCCAGAAGACATCATAGAAAGGGCAAACCAGTTATTTTTGGCAAAAAGATTTGCCGAGTCCATCACACTGTATGACCAAGTCCTGGAAAAAACCCCAGACAATTTGAATGCGCTAAACAACAAAGGATACGCATTATCCAAGCTCAAACAACACCAAGACGCAATATCATGCTATGATCTGGCATTGCAAAAACACCCAAATGAAAAAACCATACTGACCAACAAGATCTCCTCCTTACGCAAGCTCAAATCCTACGATCTAGCACTAGACCATTGCAACCAGATCCTCAGCGAAGAACCACACAACAACATTATTCTATATCATAAAGAAAGAATTCTCTCATCTGTTGGAGATTATTCCGGTGCAATAGAATGCTGTGATGTTATACTGAGTGATTATCCGCAAAATGCTGAAGTTCTGTTTGACAAAGCAGTAGCCCAGGCAAAATCAAACCGGGAATTTCTTTCCACACTAAATCAATCCATTATGTCTGATCAGAAAATGAAGATAAAGGCCAAAACACATAGTGCTTTTATCAACAATGCCACTCAAGACTTTTTACGAATCGTATCCTGAGATTCCTTGAGCAACTTTTCAGCAACATCTTTGCTGATTTGCGCCATGTCATAGGTGTCATCAATTGCCAGGGCTTGCTTGAAGCAGTCCAAAGCGTCGGAGATCATCCCCTTTTCGCCAAGCGACAGACCCTTGTAGGCAAGCGCCATTGCGCACTTGTCATCCAAAAATAATGCTTTCTCATATCTTATGATGGCATCATCAAATTTTCCCAAACCATGCAATGCCGTGCCCTCATTTAGCAGGGCAGTGACATTTTCTGGACTGAGTTCGGTTGCTTGCTGGAAGCACTTTAGTGCCAATTTGAATTTGCCGAGGTTTTGCAGTGCAACTCCCTTGTCGATTAGTGCATCCAGATGTTCAGGATTTGTGGATAAAATTTTGTCATATAACGTGATTGCCTCTTTGAATTCGCCCTCAAGGCATAGCTCCGTTGCCTGGTTTAGCATTTTTTCCAAATCCTTCAATGGATTTACTTGTACTAGTATAGACATTAGTCTTGCTATGGATTGATTGCAGATCTAGTTATTGCTGCGTAAACCATCAAGTGTGAGTTAGCTGTGTTTGCATCAATTCCGTTTTATCCAAAACACCCATAGTCATTCCATGTCCAATCGATGTGCAAAGGGCAATCTCGATTTCTATTCTGTCATTGGATTAAACGCTCACATTGAGAGGACTCATAAAATAATAGAGCAAAATGACAACCGAGTGCTAGATTCCTTTACGTAAGCCATTGCACGATGACAGTTGTTCCAAAAATATTTTAACTAGTGATTTTTAGTTTCCTCATAGCCTTGTCAGTATCTTTGATACTAACTTGGGTTTGAAAAACAACCCAAGCATTTTCATCATTCAATGCGTTTAGCATCAAGCTACACTGATAATATGGTCAGCGGCTCGTCGTTTGGGAGATCGTTTATTGATGGAAGTTTGTCTGCGTGTTTTGGAAGCAATTCCACGCAAATGCCGCACCGTGGGGAAATGATCTCGGCATCGTATGCCACCTCACCTATTGGGGCATCACAGTTTGAGCAATGAATCTGCTTGGTATCATAGATGTTCAATGTGTCTCACTCCAATGTTGTACGGCATAGGCCTAACTAGGTGTTTTTACCCAATATTGATTTGCCTGTTAAGATCAAACAAACAATCACTCAGATGGATCTACTAGAGGATATCAAGAATGTATAGTAAAATTCTAGGCATGTTTTTTGTATTTGCTTTTCAGAATATGCATAATGTTTTTTTGTAGTTTTTTGTTGCCAAGCTCAGGAATTATGTGAGATACATCAAGATCGTTTTTTGGAATGGTGTTTGCGATTGCAAGTGCGCTCAAATAGAGTAGTTTGTTGGTGATTTTTTTGATTCCCAGATCCAAAATAGCCCTCATCAGATATGGAAACACCACAGCATTGTTTACCTTGTTTTCAAACTCGTAGCTTCCAGTGCCAACTATTTTTGCACCGGCTTTTTTTGCAATATTTGGCGCTATCTCAGGGTCAGGGTTGGTCAGGGCAAGTACTATGGGATTTTTGCCCATGCTTTGTATCATGGTACCACTCACCAAGTTTTTTTGCCCAGAAACTCCGATGAATACGTCGGAATTTATCATCACATCAGATAGAGTTCCTTTTTGTTTTGATGGATTTGTAACTGTGGAAATCTCTTTTTTGTATTTATTCATGTTTTCCGTTCTGCCTTTGTAGATTGCTCCGCCAGAGTCAACTACTAGAATGTTTTTGCATCCAGCATAAGATAACAACGATGAGATTCCATAGCCAGCAGAGCCAGCACCAGCAACCACAATCTTGACGGATGACAGGGATTGTTTTGTCAACTTTAGCGCATTTATCAAAGCAGCCAATGCGACAACTGCCGTGCCATGACGATCATCATGGAAAACAGGAATGGCAAGTCTTTTTTCGAGCTCAATTGATATGTCAAGTACTTTTGGAAATTCAATGTCTTCCAGATTGATTGCTCCAAAAACTGGCTCTATGGATAGAATTGTTTTTACTATTTCGGATTTTTTTGTGGTGCTCAAGCAAATCGGAAATGCACTTATTGCTCCAAAATGCCGATAAATCACCGATTTGCCCTCCATAACAGGCAATGCAGCATCTGGTCCAATGTCACCCAACCCAAGAATTCGCGTTCCATCGGTTATGATTGCCACATTGTTTGATTTTGATGTGAGTACAAATTTTGTAGACGGTACAGAGTGGATCTTTTTGCACACCTCTGCAACACCAGGCGTGTAGATCAATTGCAGATCACTGGGTCTTAGATTCGTGAGTTTGCTCTGAATTGCTATCTTGCCCCTTAATTTTTGGTGCAGTGAAATAGCATTTTCTGCCAGATCCTTTTTTCTCATTTTACAGAATGATTAGACATTTGCTCGAGTTCACCCTATGGGTGAATTCTCAAGTCTTTAACCATCAAACTTTTTTAACAGATTACGATTGTAGGCATCGATATTCTGTCAGGAAGCAGTCTTGTCTGCAGGATCCAACTCTAGTGCACGATTAAAGCATTCCAGCGCATCATCGTATCTTCCAAGGCTTCTTAGCGCCACTCCTTTTTGGTTCCAAATGTCGTGGTTTTTTGGCTCCAAGACCAACGCCTGCTCAAAGTACGATAACGCATCATCAAAGTTGCCCTCATACAGCAAGTCTTTTCCCTTTTGGAGTAGTCCCGGAACATCCATGGATATTATACCAGTCCAAGGCTTTTGTTGCTTTCGTGTCTGTTTAAACAGAACACACGAGTGTTAATGCCCCATCCACATCATCCAAAATCAAATTGAACATACTAATCGCAGAGGACAACCAGTTTACCGCAACCCAATATGACAGAATTCTAAAAAAATACGGTCACAGCATTACAATAACCAGAGACGGAACCGAATGCCTCCAAGCCTACCAAGACCAGCTAAAAAAGACCGAGTTTGACTCGCTGGACCAAAACCCATTTGATGTTGTGGTGTTGGACCAGTCCATGCCAAAGAAAAGCGGCTCTGATGTGGCAAGCGAAATTCTAAGTGTCAAGCCGACTCAAAAGATAATCTTTGCATCAGCATACGCATTAAGCGGAAGCTCAGATAGCAAGAACCTAGAAAACAAGGTGCAATATCTGCAAAAACCATTCTCACTGAATGCATTTGTACAGAAAATCCAGAATTAGGATTTTGTAAATTTCTCACAACCGCATTTGGCTACAAGGCACGACTCGTAGTTTCTTAGGTGATCATGCAATAAATGTCCGCAGGACGAGTTCTCGCAGGTTCTTGCCTTGATCTCTTTTTGTACCACCCTTTGTGCAATTTGGTTTGCCATCTCCTTTGGATAGTGTTTTTTGTCCAGATAATACCTGACTATTCTGCCATACAATTTGTTAAAGTCAAATCGTGACTCTATCATCATACTAGAATACGCTTGGATGGATTTATCATACATCACACAAAATCTGTAAATGTTTTTAAAAAATCAAGACAACCTTTAATATTTGTAAAGCAGATATTATACTGGAATGATCCTAGATAAAACAGACGTAAAGATTCTCAAAAATCTTCTAGTTGATGCCCGATTGTCCTCAAGACAGCTGGCACTCAAACTTGGCATGTCAACTGTTACCATCCTAACCAGAATCAAAAAGATGGAGCAGGAAAAGATAGTCAGGGGGTATACTGCAATAATAGACCATGAAAAACTTGGATATGACCTCACTGCAATAATTGAGGTCTTTACCAAAAAGGGCAAAATGGTCGAAATCGAGCACGATATTGCGGGCCTTGAGAATGTCTGCGCCGTGTATGATGTGACCGGCGAGTCAGATACGGTAATTGTTGCCAAGTTCAAAAATAGGGACGAGCTGAGCAAATTTGTCAAGACGTTATCGTCCAAGCCAAATGTGGATAAGACCATCACCAATATTGTCCTAAATACGGTAAAGGAAGACTTTAGACTGGTCTGAAGCAATATTAATAAAATTTTGATAAAAACCACCAGAGTATGATGAAACACCTTTGGATTCTGGCATTATTGCTAATACCGATATTATCATACGGCCAGCAACCAACCATCCTGGAAAAACCCAGAGGATCTGAAGAGATATCAGAATACTACAATCCAGAGGATGTCAAGCTTGCGATGATTGGCATTGCCGTAGCTGTCGTGATTTTGTTTCTGTATTTGGCACGCGATACAATATTACGAAAAAAATCAGAATATGAGAAAAAAGAGTTCGAGTCCAAGAAAGACCGCGACTATGAGAAATATCACTCAGAGTGGAACACCGAAGATGAGGACTTTTTTGGCGAACGAAAAAAATCAAAGGAATCCCAAGAGTTTCGCAAAATGATGCAGGATTCCAGCCTGCCAAACTATTATCATGTACTAGGGGTATCACAAGACGCAACCCAAGAAGAAATAAAATCAAAGTTCAGACAGCTTGCAAAGGAGCACCACCCAGACAGAACCAAGGACCAAGGCAGTGCAGAAAGGTTTGCAGAGATCAACGAAGCATATGACACACTATCCGATGCAGAGACCAGGGCGGAATACGACAAGTACTACAAGGCATCATTTGGGTAGTGTATCTACCAGTATCAAACTCAGATCATATCCTGTGCTTTTTTGCACATAGTTTGTCAGATTTGCAAATATTCGTATTGTATTATTTATGACAACCTCGATTTGTGCAAATTCTTGGTTTGGTCCAAGCATTGCTTTTGATAGTACCGCTGATATGGAATGATCTGAGATTGTAGTGCGGGCCTTGAATGCCATCGTGTCGGTGTGATACACTCCACCACGAGTTGTAGGCCTATTCACTGGAACATCAGAGTAGGTTATCTCGGAATTATCCACGGCAAATGTCTTGTCCTGAATTATCACAGATTGTATGATGTTTTTCTCCTTTACCAGTCCCAAAAGGAATTCCTTATTCAATATAATAAAAAGAGGAAAAAATTGTAATTGAATCTTTAGAATTCAACCATTCCTGACTGTAAAGCCCTAAGCTTTAGCATCAAATCTATTTTGACCTGTTTGCACGCAAGTCTTGCCTCGGACTGGGATATGCCAAACTCGGATTGTAGTTTTTTGTAGATCTTGGTCTTTTCCGTTATTCCCTCATCGAGGATATTCATAATCGAAGATTTTATTTTGGCGTGGCTTTGTTTTGCACTCATTATACTAAACGATTCCAACATTCAGTACATGACTATGTGTGTGTGCACGCAATCAAAAGCAGTGTTTGCAACAAAAAGACACACAGTACTCCAAATCAAACCAGACTCTGGTAGCCCTAAACCATTTTGAAAGATCTATACAAAATATTATAATTATTACAAGAGTTTTCTAGCTACAGATTTAAAACTGTCAGGTCCATCAATACGCTAATGCAGCTGTTTGCAAACCCACAGACATTACGCAGTGAAATTCTAAATCTGGCAGTATCGTGCGGTTTGGACAGCCCTTGTTATACCAAGATGCTAGACTATACCATCAAACTCTTTGAGAGTCAGGGTCTGGGCAAGGAGTACTATGGGTACCACAACATCACACATGAGCTAGAGGTAACCTATGTCTCGCTGATTGTGCTGAAATGGAAAAGCATTCTTAATAACATCCGAGAGGAAGACTTCAAGTATCTTTATGCAGCTGCTCTGTTTCATGATTTTGATCCTCAAAAAAGTGTAGACAAGCCACACGAGGACAATGTCATTAGATTTTTGACGCATGATCAAAACGTAAGACAACTATGCCAAGACGCAAACCTGGACATTGATGTCATCAAGGTCTTGATTTTAAGAACCACATATCCATGGATTGGCCACTACAAAGAACACGCAGAAGAACAAATCATAGAGTGCTTTGCCAATTCTCCAATCACAAAGAACAACCAAGAAACACAGGACTATTACATGCGACTGGGCTGGCTACTATCGGTAATCGATCGAGTGAGCGGATATGCATTGGGGGACTTTACAAAGGCAATGGACATGGCAAAGAAAAATGCGCATGCCCTGGCATGGCATCCATCATATATTGTCAGACGCGCTGTTGGCTATTTTGAGGATCTGCTAAATGAAGAAGCAGAAATGTGCGATACTGTTTTGCGTGCACTACCAAAAGATATGAGAAAAAACTTTATGGACACGGTAACTGGATTTTTGAATCTACGACAACAAGAGATCAAGGTTCAATCCGATTATCTGTATGAGAATCTAAGGCTTGTTCCAAAAATAGAATCAATGCGCTCAAGAATAGATGTAGAGTTCCAAGGAGCACTCTTTGAGATATTCAATGAACTGCCAACACCACTCCAGATAAACCGAGAGAGTTTTGTTAAAACAGTACAAGACCCAAAAACCATACTGAACACTCTAAGGGTTGGCAGCTCCGATGGTCCAATCATTGGTTTTGCCAAGGGCGGACCATTGGAAAGTTATTCGCTAAGAGCAGAAATTGTTGATGAACACTTTGGTAAGCATAATACCGTATTTTTGGAGCCAATCGCACTAAAGATGGGTTATTGGGGCTTGCAGGGTGGAAGCGAGATGCGACATTTGTTTACAATGCAGGCTCATTCTATGAACTATCAGTATCTGACCAGCTTTGCTCTAAGGGATGTAATACAAAGAAGAATCGAAGGAAATGAAAAGGCAGAGTTTGTAACCAAGTTCGATCCCGAGCGCTGGGACTATTACAGAATCGAATTATAGGCAAACTCTTTAGTACTGTATGTTTTTGTATTGTTTCGTGCTAAGAGTAGCTGCCATTTTTGCAGTGTGCGTTTTGTTTTCAGCCTCGCTATCCAGTGCGTTTGCCCTGGAGGGAACCCAGCGTGCAGAAATCAAAAATCCACGCCTGGCAAACTCGTTTGGTGAGACAGTATCACAAAACGTCAATACGCATCAGCAGGTCCAGATTTCAGCAGATGTGGCAAACAAGCAAACCACACCTCAGGTCTTTGTCTATATTGTACAGATTGAAGGAAGTAATGGTGTAACACACAAGCTGACCTGGATTTCAGCATCGCTAAATGCCGGCCAAACCCTATCGCCAGCAATATCTTGGACCCCAAACAGGCCGGGATCATATGTTGCAAACATGTACGTCTGGGATTCAATAAAGGATGCAAATGCACTAGCTGTTCCAATATCATACAAGATCACAGTGAGTTGATTTTACAACTAAATAGTACTGGTGCGATTCCAAACCAGTGAGTCTTACAACCCAGCAGAAAAAAATTGCGTTTGGATCATTTTTGGGATGGTCGCTGGATGGATACGATATTGTATTGATGTTGTTAGTTATTCCATCAATTTCACAGTTGTTCTTTCCATCTGAAAACCCGGCATTTAGCATCATTGCGACATTTGCATCATATACCGTAACTTTGATAATGAGGCCGTTGGGTTCCGTAATTTTTGGAATCTATGGTGACAAGTTTGGCAGAAAAAAATCAATGATTATTACAATCTTGGGATTTTCGATTGCAACATTTGCAGTCGGATTGCTTCCAACATATGCCGCAATAGGAATCTTGGC